>QMRV01000009.1 GCA_003649445.1 Thermoprotei archaeon
CTAGTGCCTTAACAATTTCTTTTGCTTCATCCATATCGTAAGTTATTTCAAGTTTTTCTACAAGTTCAGTTGCATTGACCTTACCATGATACTTTGATACTCCTTCAGGCACATACTGTATTGGATTAAAGCCTAGACCCTCTACTCCGACAGTATAGCTTACATAGAATCTGTTGTAGCTGTCCCACGGATGATACTTGCCGTATGTCCAGAAGTCTATTGCTAGCCAAAAGTCTCCTCTCTCTCTAATAGTTTTGCCCCACATACCCCAGTCTAACTCTATTACCTTAGTCTCGATACCGAACTTAGTTAACTGGACGGCAATATTTTCTGCTCCAGGAACCCATCCACACCAGCCTGCAGGAACATGTACAGTTAACTTGAATTGCTCGCCTGTAGGTAAGTACCACTTGCCGTCTTTCTTAGTGAAGCCCAGGCTCTTTAAGAGTTCTTCAGCTTTACTTGGATTATACTCATATTTACTGCACCATTGCTCTAGCCAGTCTTTAGACAGCCAATTATATACATCTGATGGCGAAATACACACAGGCCACTCTGCTGGAACAACGCTCTCGGGACCCCACTCTACAGCTACTTCACAGTACTCATCTAAGTTAATAGCGTAAGCTATAGCCCATCTGACTTCAGTTATATTAAGTGGGTACCTCTTACAGTTGAAGTAGAGGCAGTGTCCGTGTAGCCATGGGCCTGTGCATGTCCAGTAGCCGGGGTTTCTCTTCATTGTCTCATATACGTCTTCACTCATTCCTGTCCAAGTATAGTCGAACATTCCTGCTTTTACTAGTGGCCAGCTGGCGGGGTCGCTTATTCTTCTATGCCAAATAATCTTATCCCATAGCCTATAGTCTTTTGTTCCACCAAAAACGAATTTGCCTTTAGGAGTCTCAAGAGTCCATGTAACACCCAAGTCTTTAACCCAGTAATGTGGCCTAAGCTTATAGATCCACTCAGTGTCAGTAGATCTCTCGTATTCATAAGGACCTGTACCAATTAACTTGTCGGGTTTATAGTCTAGTAGCTTCTTTTTAAGCTCATCCATATCTACGCCTTTAAGAGGTATACTACCCGGTATCTTAAGGCCTGGAGCAAACTGACCATACTGAGCATAAGACACCACGAAGAAGTTAAGGAACCATTCTTTGTAGAAGAGTGGGGCTGGTTTCTTAATGTAGATTATTACAGTGTATTTATCTGGCGCTTCTACTTTCTCGAGATATTTTGCTGGACCCCAGCCTGTTAGCCATCTGCACCAGAATGTTGTGAGAACATCTAGTGCAGTAAATTCTTTGCCGTCGCTCCACTTAATTCCCTTACGTAACTTAATAGTGAGTATTATTTTGTCTTCAGTAATTTTCTCCGTATAACTTTCAGCTAGCCATGGATAGAACTTCCGTTCACCTCGGCTATACCAGAATAAGGGCTCAATAATCATGTAGGTGGGTCTGCAATTGTAAAAGACGTTCCATGTCCTCATTGGTGGCGGAGGCTCACATGGCTGCAGAATATGCAGAACCAGCTCCTCTTTTTCTTGAGGAGCAGCTACAAGGGGTTTAACAGCAATAGCGGTTGTCGCCAACAGTAGTGTCAACATCATTAAATATGTTAAGACTCTGTTTCCTTTACTAGAATAGCCCATGTTTAGTAACTCTACCTATAGATATTTAAGCTTTTACACGTGAATACCGCCTTAGAATCCAAAACTTTATATAGTTTTATCATTAAAGGGAAAATTTTTATATTTATAGTAAAATTACCTTGTAAGCAGAAAAAGTCTGAGGAAAAGTCAGGTATGCTGACTTATATTTTTTGTTAGCATATTCACTAATACTAGCTAATTATTCGCTTTTATGCTCGGCAATGTGAAAAGATTTTTCTCGACCTAACTAGATATTTTCTGGAAACAAGCGAGACTACGGGATTAATTGCAGAAAATAATCTAGTTTCACTTAATACTAATTTAATTCGATAAAAACTATAGTTGTAATACCTGTGTTTATTTAAGAATATTTTTAGTTAATTTTCTCTTGTAAAATATTCTTGCAAAGTTTTTGTTGATGTATTATGGCTGTTTGCTTTGCATATATCTTTTTTAGGGCGAGATTTATGAAAATTCAGGGGATATTTTTACAACGCTGTATGCTAATTTATATGTGTATTTTGTAAAATGTCAGTATACTAGGTATAGCGTTGTTTATTCTTAGTGAAAATTATTGTTGAGTGCTTTTAGATTGTTATGAAATTTATGTGGAGTTCACTAGGCTATGGTTTTAGTATAGGAGATAAGTTTATGCTGAAGAATATTCAAATAGTTTCTGCTGTGATGACACTACGGGGGTCTGATCGGTGAAGAGCATCCTGACGGCTGACTTCTACATTTGTTTAAAGGGGTTTTAAGGAATTACAGTGTTGTTTAGAAACTAGACTTCGGCTGTGTAGAAGGTTATTAGTGACTCTAGTGCCGCTATCATATTGTCTGCAATATACCTTACTGTTGGGCATTCTTTGTTACATATTTTACACTTACTGCATTTTTCGCTTAGTACTCTGAAGCCGTTTATTTTAGGATCGTACACTATTGCATTGCTGGGGCACCAGTTTACGCAGGAGTAACATTTGCTACACAGAACTGCTCTCGAGACAATGTATACTATGTTAGCGAAGTCTTTAATGAAGTCTTCTTGGCTTTCCAGCTCTACTTCAATAGAGTTTTTGCATATTGTCACTTTATTTCCTTGAGGTAAAGTAAACTCAATTCTATTTTCTCTTAAAGTGTATTTGTCTACGTATATTGGTAGAAGTGCTTCTACTTTCTTCAAGTCTATTGGTATACTAAAGTACGCTACTATGCTATTATCTTCTTTTTTGAGCTCCCTGATATACTCTATTTTTTGGTTCTTTTCCTCTATTTCAGAGGGCTCGAAGCCCAGTTGCTCTATGAATCTTTTCTGGTCTCCCGGAAGTCTTTTCCATCTCCACCAGCCATACTTAATCCATTCTTGGGGAAATCCTTTCTTTTCAGCGTACTTTACTAGGAAATTGTTCCATTTGTTCCAGAGCTCTGGGTGTAGTTGCTCGACTAAATGGAATTCTGCTAGTTCGCAGGCTGGGCAGAGCCAGCAGCCGATGCGGTCTAGTCCCTTGCTGTACAATGTGTTGTAGGGTAGTTTTTCTTTGAATATGTAGAGCCATACTTCTAGTGCACTCCAGTCGAGTATAGGTGACAGTAAGTAGACTTTGGGGAGCCATCTGCTTTTCTCGAAGTATCTCTGTCTAAATCTCTGAATTGACTCGTATTTTCTTTGGCCGACAATGCTGATTATTTCTCCTGAAGTTATTTGCTTATAGGTTCTAGCTATTGGTGTTAGCTTACATACTTTGCAGCACCACCTGTAGTCTCTTGCGGGAGGACCATATATCCAGAGTGACTCAAAGAACCTGTTTTCTGCTGAAGCTACGTGTAGTTTAAGTCCATAGAGCTCAGTTACTTTGTCTACGTTTTCTACTGTCTCGGGGAGCTCTAGTCCTGTGTCATTGAATATTGCTTCGCCGACTCCGCAGTAGTTTAAGGCTATGTGGAGTGTTACTAGACTGTCTTTTCCTCCCGAGTAAGATACTATCGGGCGCTTGGCTGAGTGTCTGGCGAGAGTCTTTTCGAGTATTCTTCTAGATTTCGAGACTAGCGTCTCTAAGCGAGCTTCATTTGCCTCAAGAAGGTCTTTAAGTGCAGTCGGCTTATTTAAGTACAGTGGTTTCTTTGAGGACCAGTATTTTGCTACTCTAATGCGTTTTCCTTGGAGCTTTACTCCTACTCCCTGTGTTTCTCCGTCTGCTGTGACTAAAGCTATGTACATGTTCTTTTTCTCGGGGAGATTAGCCTCTACTATGCGGTCTCCGTGTATTTCGTAGCCTTTAGTTAAACGCGGGAGATCTACTACAGCGTAGTAGCCTATCTTGTTTTCGAGCATTTTAGCTACTCCCTGGTACATTGGCTTGAAACGCCATTTTCTCGACTCCGGGTCATAGTACCTGTGGCCTATTATTTGGCCCTGAACAACTACTTCGTCTGCTGCGTCGATATAAGGTATTTTATTGAAGAATACTAGCTGGTTTCTAGGCAGCAAAATATCTGCTTCTTTTTCAGATAAACCAAGCTCCGCTTTAACTAGTTCTCTCAGTTCTCTTACTTCTGTGTCAAATGCGGGTCTTATGTCAGAGGGAGGAGTAAGCTTTACTTTAAAACACACGCTGTTGCACTTACCGCAGTGGCTCTGCTCTAATACAGGTACATTGCAATCAAGACACCAGTAAACCCGTACTCCTTTAACAAATCTCGGTAACATGACCTTGTGCTTTTTAAGCGAAACAGTCTTTAAAAAGATACCTCAGCAAAATTTTTCTAGCCTGAAGCACGAAGTAACATGGGATGAAGAAGGACGCCCTTGACCGAGCAGTGATGTATTTCGGCGGAACTGACCGCCAAAACTAAATAGCTTTAAAGAACATTTTATGCGAGAAAATGAGCCTCTACATTACCCACGTAGACAAAGTAGAGAAGAAGCCTGTAGACTTTAAGGGAGCTAAAGACGCTTATATTCAGTGGCTTATAGATCCTTCTGCTGGAGCAAAAAACTTCGCTATGAGAATGTTCACTATTAAGCCTGGCGGAGAAATACCTAAACACAGCCACTGGTACGAGCACGAAATATTTGTTTTAAAGGGGAAAGGAGTTATCGGCGCAGGTGATAAAGAGTATGAAGTTTCTGAAGGAAATGTTATCTACGTGCCCTCCAATATCCCGCACTGGTATAGAAATACTGGCAGCGAAGACTGGGTTTTCATATGTGTAATTCCTTTAAGAAAGCCTACGGGAGCTCAAATCAAGCCTCAGCATAAGTGTTAAATTAAGCTTATTTACTTTAGTGAAGGAGAAAAGCCATGAGTTCCTCTAGTAAAAGGATAGTGTTTCTTTTCTCTTCTTACTATTTAGCTTTCTATTTATGTCGCTATAGTCTGCTACCTGTTTTGCCGCTATTGGTAGAGAAGAGAGTTCTCGAGGCTAGCCAAATAGGCTTGATTATATCGGCGCTATATACAGGATATGCGGCTATGCTTGTTCCAGCAGGCTTTTTCTCTCGAAGATATGGGGCTAAAAGAACAGTTATTGTAGGCGCCTTAGGCTCGATTTTATCAAACTTTTTACTAGCGTTCGCTAAAGACTTCGGAGCCATGTTTGTGTTAATGTTAACTAACGGTGTTTTCCAGGGACTTGTATGGCCTTCGCTCATGTACTTAACTTCGGTTAAGTGCTCTGGCGACGAAGTAGACTATGCTGTAGGATCTATGCTGACTGCAGCTATTTTCGGGCCTTCAGCTGTATTTTTCTCAGCGGGGCTGATAATGATGTTTTTCGACCCAAGAACAATTTTCTATGCGTACAGCTTTGTTTTGTGTATACTTACTTTTATTTTCTATAGAAGTATCGAAGAGACTTCAATAGAGAAAAAAGTGTTTGACAAAAGTGTTTTTATCAATATAAATGTGTGGCTTCTAGCAGTAAGTTATCTATGTTTTTATGCCATTATTAAAGGTACTCTAGGGTGGCTTCCAGTAATCGTTACTAGTGAAGCAAAATTATCTCCGGCTATAGCCTCTATTGTAAGCGGTATTTTTCCTATTGTAAGCAGTTTAGGCGCGCTCTTAGGAACTATTTTATCTAAGAAAACTGTAGGAAAAGAGTCTATCCTTTTGGCTTCGTTTACCTTATCTGCATTAGTGCTTCTTATGCTCAGTAAGAAGAATATAGTCCTGTGGCTTGTGGCACTTTTCTTTACTATAAGTCTTTCAGAGTGGTTTTTCTTCACTATTCCACCTACTTTTCTTTCTCCTGAAGCAGTAGCGCTTGCTTCAGGCATAATAGACTCTATGGGCTATGTAGGTAGCTCTTTGGGCGCTACTGTCGTAGGGTTTATGGGGAGTGTATACGGAGACTATTGTACTGCGTTAAAAGCTTTAACTATTTTTTGTCTCGCCGGAGTAATATCTTCAACTATTTTAGTTAAATTGAGGAAAACTTCTAAGGAACGTAATTTCAGAGCAAAAACCAGTTGACTCGATAGTTTGTGTATTAAAAGAAGATTTATTGGGAAAATCAAAAAGAGTAAGAAAATTGTTTAAGTTATTTTTTAGCTAAGAGAGATTGATAGGTAGTATTAGTATTAAACAGTAAACAAATGCATAGAATATAAATACTAAGCCTGCTTTTCCTTAGAGCGAGAGATACAGTAATGTATCCTCCTAGAAGACCTCCTATTAGTAGAGCAAGAGAAGAGATCTTGGATGAAATAAGAGAGAAATTAAAGCCGAAATAAGATTTGGGCTAGCTAGGCTCTATAGATAGCTGAGAAGAGACATTAGAATGGTTATTCTAGAGGCAAAATGTCTTTCGGGAGCAGAAGCCGAAGAAGCGACTGAGACAAAAGAAAAGGAAGATTATCAAAGTATTGTTGAAAAGTTATTCGGCGGGCTCGGTATAGACACAGGAGATTTGATTAAATATAGTGGAGCTGCATTAGCGGATGCTCTTGCAGTATTGTCGACAACGCATATTGGTGATATCTACAACTTTATTAATGAGAGGAAGTCTAGCGGAGCTTCAGTAGAGGAAATAAAGGAGGCTTTAGCGCAGTTTATTCAAGAGAAACTTTCAGGGAGCCAGTAAAACGTAGTTAACTTAAATAAATATTTTTGTTTTGTATCTATGTTGAATTATTTTTAGTCTTCATAATTAGAACTATAGTATTCTAATGTAAGCTGCTGTACTTTACGGGACTCTATCAAAGTAAATATATGGACTTCATGTAGTATTACTGTGGATGAGAAGGAGAGATTTTACTTAGTGTATCTCCATAAACGCGATGTTGAGCCTATTTTCGATATACTTAAATACAAGTACTTTAGGGCGAAGAAAGTTTCTCGCTGGAGTATTACTAGGTCGAAAGTAGTTCTTCAGGTTAAAACAGAGCCTGAGGGAGAAGACATAGTTGTAGAAATTGTTCCGCTTGGCAGAAAAGCTATACTGACTAGAGCTGGAGTCGGGAAGCTGCCTCCTTTTAAGCCAGAGCCTCTTCTTGTGAAAAGTCGGCTTGAGAGAACTTTAGTTGATGTAAATAGCAGGGAAGGAGAGCTAGTAGTTTCTACAGGTGAAATAGGCTGCCACATAAGACTTGACGAATGGAAACTCTATATCACGGATAAAAATGGGAGAGTTTTCTTCAAAGAGTACTGGAACGGTATCCGCAGAGGAGGTTTTCCCGTGTATCCTCTATGCTACAAGGTCGTTGGAGAAGAGAAGCATTTTATCGAGAGTATTGCTCTCGAGCCCGACGAAGCAGTATATGGTTTTGGCGAGCGCTTCGGCAGACTGAATAAGAGGGGACAGAGACTTCTTATGTGGAACAGCGACACAACAATGACTTCAAGCGATAGAAGCTACAAAAGTATACCGTTCTACATGTCGACTAAAGGCTACGGTCTTTTCGTAAAAACTGGAGCCAAAATGGTTTTTGAAGTAGGCTCAGAGTACTGCTACAATGCTGTATCCTTTGAGGTTTGGCAGAACTACTTAGAGTACATAGTGTTCTACGGACCGTCTTTCAAAGAAATTCTCCGCATGTACACTGAGCTCACAGGCAGACCTCCCTTGCCGCCTCTATGGAGCTTTGGCCTCTGGATGTCTAGGTGCGCCTACAGGAACAGGAAGGAAGTAGAAGAAGTAGCCGAGAAGCTGAGAGAATACCAGATTCCATGTGATATAATTAATATCGACCCGCTGTGGCTGAAACACTACTGTGACTTGGAGTGGAATACAGAAAACTTCCCTAACCCTGAGGAAATGCTCCGGAAGCTTGCTAGAAAAGGATTCAAAGTGTGTTTGTGGATTCAGCCCTACGTACCTAAAGGAACTGCGATGTATGAAGAAGGTGCAGAAAAAGGCTACTTCGTTAAAAACAAGAAAGGCGAAGTCTACAACATAATAGATTTCGCTAGAAAAGAAGTAGGAATAGTTGATTTCACGAACCCTGAGGCAAGAGAATGGTACAAAAAGAAGCTTAAGAAGCTTTTCAAAATGGGCGTAGATGTATTTAAATGCGATATGGGCGAAGCAGTTCCCGAAGACGCAGTATTCTACGACGACTCAACAGGAATCGAGACCCACAATATTTACCCGCTCTACTACCAGGGAACAGTATTCGAGGCTTCACGCGAGTACTTTGGAGAAGGACTGGTCTGGGGTCGATCCGGGTGCCCAGGTATTCAACGATACCCTGTTCAGTGGAGCGGAGACTGTCACACAACTTTCGAAGACATGGCGTGCGTACTTAGAGGAGGACTCAGCTACTCTATGTCAGGCGTACCGTTCTGGAGCCACGATATCGGCGGATTTCAAGGACCAAAGCCTAGTCCCAAGCTGTACATTAGGTGGAGCCAGTGGGGTCTCTTGTCATCGCACTCAAGGTGCCACGGCACTACTCCGCGAGAACCATGGGAGTACGGTGAAGAAGCACTCAGAATATTCAAGAAGTTTGCTGAACTAAGATACAGTCTGCTACCCTACCTCTACTCGTGTGCACGTGAAGCCTCTGAAGAAGGCCTACCTGTAGTAAGACCACTTGTACTTGAATTCCAAGAAGATCCTGCCGTAAGAGAAGTAGACTTAGAGTATATGCTAGGACCCTTTATTCTAGTAGTACCAGTATTCAGTGAAAACGATGAAGTCGAGTACTATCTGCCTAAACGCCTCTGGCTAGACTGGTGGACACGAAAACCTGTCGAGGGCGGCAGCTGGGTAAAAGAAAAAGTCCCGTTAGACAGAATACCCTTATTCATTAGAGAAGACTCTATTATTCCGTTGACTACGCCCATGAATTATGTTTACGAGAAACCCTACGATGAAATAAAGCTGGAGATTTTCCTCAGAAAAAGTGCTGAACTAAAGTACTGTTTTGACCGCGAAAAATTCGACATTAAGGCAGCTAAAGACGATAAGCATGCAGTAATTTCTCTAGGAGAATCGAAGAAAAAGTGGACTATAGCAATGTTCGAAGAAAAGTCTCCTAGAGAAGTGCTTGCTCATCAATGTAGACTAATAAACTGGAGTTACTCAAGGGAAAAGAAGAAAATTGTTATCGAGGTCAATGAACTAGCTCAAGGCGCTACAGTAAGAATAGTTTACTGAATTTAAGGTAGCTTTACGAAGCCTGCTTCCTCAAAATTTTTATCAAAAGTAAACGTGTACTTTATATCGAGCAGCTTCATTATTGCAAAACTTGTGCAGTCAGTAAAACTCCATTCAAGCTTTTTATTTCTCTTAAAGTACTCGCAAGCCATATTAAATACTGTCTCGTCAACCCACACTATTTTAATGCTTTTACTTTTACGTACTTTATCAAGAAATTTCAAAGCAGGTATTACTCCATGTTTTATTCTCAGCAAAGTGAGAGTCTCGTCTATCACGTAGTCTGATGTTACTAAGGCACCGTAAGTGCCTTTCTTAATAGTTTGCAGAAAACTGCTTGCTTTTTCATGATTTTTGTCGTCCTCGACTTCAAGTGCATAAAAAGCGCTTGTATCAATAAATATCATTTGCTTTCATCGTAAAGAATTTTATTATGTTCGAGAGAAGTCTTTTCCACAGCTCCCTTTCTTTTAACAACAGGTCCTTCAGTAAAGAAAGGGTCACTTTCATATACTCTATCGTCTATTACATGCTTTCTAATAATTTCTCTTAAAGCCTCTGCAATAGTCAATCCTCTAGACTCTGCATATTCTCGCAACAGTCTGTACTCAAGCTGAGTCAACTTAGTTTGAACTACTTTAAGTTTCATTGATTGTAAGTGTCAGCAATCATATTTAATGTTTACTGATTCATTAAACATGAAAGATGAAATATCTGGAATAATAAGCTTTATTAGTGTAGTGAAATTACTACTACATGTTCACCGAAATACCTGAAGATATTAGAGCTATTTTAGAGAAAGATGAAAAGATCTTGTGGATAGGTAGGCCGCGAGGGGCTCCATTTATTCTTAAAGGTCTTGTAGTAGTGCCGTTAATGGTTTTCTTCGGGGCTCTCCCTATACTTGTAGTACCTCTTTACGAAGTAATTACTGAGCCGCCAGTACTACTTTTTCTAGCATTCTGGGAGTTTTTCCCAACGCTAACTATATTTGGTGTTACAGTATACCCTGTTCTTCTCCTAAGAAATATTCTCTATGTAATAACAGATAAACACGTTATTGTACGTAAAGGCGTTATTGGAATAGACTTTGATATACTTAATCTAGAGCTCGTGCAGCAAGTAAACATAGATGTAGGGATATGGGATAAAATCTACAGTACAGGAACATTAGTAGTACAGGCAATTGGAGTATCTCCAATAAAATTTTACTCTATACCAGAGCCACTTAAAGTACACTCAATACTCACTAGAGCAGTAAAAGAAGCTATATCAGCAAAGCTCTGAGTTAGTTTGTAAATGCCGTGCACATCATACTTATGAAGGTCGCTCCGCTCAATGAAACGGCTCATACTGTGAAGTTCAGTAATCGGTAATCTCTATCTCTACTCCAATATATGATAGTATCTGCAGTAAACTCCCTCAAGAATTTATCAGTCTTATAACCACATATATGTTGCTGCTACTAACTTAAGCTTAGATTTATAAGTACTCCTTAGCTTTGTGAAAAGATTAAAGCAGAAATCCTCAACTTAATAGCACCTTATATTAAAATTCAGGTACAGCTGAGTAGACCCTAACTACTCTTTCAGTTCCAGAATTTCAGGCTTTTAAAGAGATCTAGACTCAAAGTCTACAGGGACAGGAGTACTAAGTCGTATAGTTCGAGAAAAAGTATTAAATGATTTAAAAAGCATATTTACAGTAGTGAGTGGTCGTAATGAAGTTTAATAGCTATTTTATGGCATGCATTATAATGATTCTAGGAGCTTTTACTGGAGCTGTGGTCTTACCAATGTTAGTGTCTTTGAGACAGGGAACTTGTAAACTCTCTACTGCACGGGAGCCACGTAGGCTTAGTGGCGATATATGCATAAGTTTACCCTTTGTTTATAAGTCACTCAAGGAGGCTTATAAGAAATGTGATATAGCTATAATTGGTAGAGTAGTACGTCAATGGTACTATGTCCAAAGGAATAGGGACATAGTTGTTACAGTGCGTTACAAGGGAGTTCCCTTAGGGGATGTTGCTCCGTCAACGCCTTTCACTATATCAGAAGTCGAGGTTGAAGTAGTAATTAAAGGAAGAGTCGAAAGTGAGAAGATCTTAGTAAGGCAACTAGGGGGTAAGTGGCCATTAATAGTGCGCTCTCATGCCTCATGGTTTAAACCTATAGTGATCCAAGTTAAGGAGGACCCCCTGTTCAAGATTGGTGAAAGAGTAGTATTATTCTTGAAACCCACTAACCACCCCATTAACGAATGCTACGCTTACTACTTCTTCTTCGGGAGATTTAGGGTCATAAACGGTAAAGTATACTCAGCCCTTTATTACTTATCCGAAGATACTCCGATATTAGGTACGTTAAGAGGAACAGATTACGAGCAAATTAACGGAATTTCAGTAGAAGAATTCATAAAAATATTGAATTCTTCTAAAAATAAATAAAATATTAATTTCCTATAGACACATACCTTAGGACTAATGATGTTGATGAAAGACAGGGAAACCTTACATATTTCATTTAATCCCACTACGATACATTTATGAGCTCACTTGGAGTCCTGGGAGTGTTTACGCTCTCTTGTCGTCGTAAGAGCTAATCAATACATATGACACACCTGTTAATAGCTAGGTGTTAAAAACGTTTTCAGTACACCTTACTCTATGCTTCAAGCAGTAATACAAAGCTTATAAGAGTTCTGTAGAAGTAGTAACATTAAAATGAGAGGTGTGCGTATTGAAGCAATAAAGCAGACGTGTTTCTTTATACGTGAAAAGGTTTTAAAGAATGTTGTCGAGCTGACTATATCTAATGAGGGGGAGGCTTTCAAGGCAACCCTAATGGTCTCGACTCCCTCAACTACACACAAGATCCCTCTAGGCTACATAAACGCTGGCAGGCGAATATACCGTGTTCACATACCAGATATAAGAGAAGAAGTTAGCGTAAAGTTCTCCATACACGATGAGTCTGGAAATACTGTGGCTGAGAAGACTGTGAAATGGAGACCTAGAAGACACTGGATCATTTACTTAGTTCAGTATTCTCACCATGACCTAGGGTATACTGATATTCCTCAAAACGTCTTAAGGGAGTATATTGACTTCTATGACTCAATTATGCAGTTCTGTGAAGAAACCGAGGATTGGCCCGAGGAGACTAAGTTTAGATATCAAGTTGAGCAGTTCTGGTCTATTAACTATTACCTGAAAACTCAGCCTAAACACAAGGTTGATAGGCTCCTTAAGCTTCTGAAAGAAGGTAGAATCGAGATCTCAGCACTTTTTGGCAATGAAGTCTCCGGTCTATGCGGACATGAGGAGATCATAAGGCTAGTATATCCGTCGTTTAAGTTAAAGAACACTCACGGAATATTGGTGAGTGTTGCAGAACTTAACGATGTGCCTGGACTTTCCTGGGGACTGGCTACAGTGCTCGCTGGGTGTGGCGTAAAAGTAATAGCTCCGCTTCTTCCAAGGTGGTACTATCGACCTGACCAGATACCTTTCTGGGACGAGAGCGTAGTTACGCCCAGTGGCGCACCCGCGGCGTTTTGGTGGGAGAGCTTAGATGGTAGTAGAATTCTCTTCTGGTACCAGGATATAGGTTTTGGAGAAAACTTGGGCTTCGCTGAGAGCTACGAAAAACTTCTTAAAGAATTACCCAAGTTTTTGGATAAGCTTGAAGAAAAGGGATATCCTTTCAATGTAATTCTAGTACGAGTGCGAGGAGCTGCTCGGGACAACTCTCCGCCATCAATTAGGCCTTGTCTGATAGCAAAAGAGTGGAACGAGAAGTGGGCATATCCTAGAATCATAATATCTACGCTATCAAGCTTCTTTAAGTACTTAGAGGAGAATTATAGTAAGTCCTTAGAGAAGCTCCCCGTATTCAGAGGAGAGATCCCTGATAGCGACTATCCAGTAGGAGCAACTTCAACTATGCAGGCAACTATTTTAAATAGAAATGCTCACGACTTAATACCATCAGCTGAGAAGTTTGCAACTATTGCTGATTATCTCCTAGGCCTGCCCTACCCATATAAAGAGTACTTGAAGGAGGCTTATGAACACAACCTCTTATATGATGAGCACACATGGGGGCTCTGCTGCCCATTTGGGCCGGCTCAAGAAGCTTCTCGTATCGAGAAGATTCTTCACGCATATAAGGCGTACACCTTAGCGCACGATGTTCTCGTTAAGAGCCTTAATAGGATAGTGGACGCCATAGACCTTCCAGAAAAAGGCTACTACTTAGTCGTATTTAATCCACTTTCGTGGAAAAGGACTGATATAGTAAGAGCATGGTTAAGGGACCCTGATCCCTGCGGCCATCCTGTCTATGAAGTATTGCAGAATGGAAAACCAACAGGTATTCTTGTACATGGAAGTGTTGTGGAAAGAGATGCGTTTTACCCGCCTCTAGAGCTTTTTGAGAAGCCTTTCAGCATAGTAGATTTAGAGACGGGGGAGGAGGTGAAATACCAGATAGTATCTGTTAGGGAACCTGAATCGACTCTAGACTTCGCTGCTGATAGAGTGGGACTAGCTCCAGTAGAGGGTAGATATGCTAAACAAATAGTGTTCGTGGCGGAAAATGTTCCCCCACTAGGATACAAAGTCTACAAAATAGTTCCGAAAACCAGAAGCCCTCTTAGTAACTCTGTCAAAAAACACGATACTAATGGTTACATAATCGAAAACGAGTACTACAGAATAGTCATCGACCCCAATACTGGAGCTGTTATAAGTCTATTCGACAAGGAGTTGGGAAGGGAGCTAGTGGACTCTGAGGCGCCTCACGGTTTTAGCCAGCTTATAGTGCGGGAGTCTGCTACTGGCAAAGAACATTACGTAGAGAGAATACAAGTTAAAGAGGGCTTAAATGGCCCAGTTGTAAAAAGTATAGTGGTGAGAGGTAAGGCCTACGGATGCCCGCTTGTGCTCAAAGAAATATTTCTCTACAGCAAGATTAAGAAAGTCGACTTCTACTATAGAATCTTAAAGGACTCTACACCCATGCTAGAGATTTACATAGCCTTTCCTTTTAAGATGCATAACCCAAGCTTCAAATATGAGGGCCCAAACATAGTCGTAACACCTATTAAAGACCAGTTTCCGGGCTCTCACACATGCTATTACCCCGTACAGCACTGGGTCAACATATGCGATGATAAAGGGTTTAGAGTTACGTGGTCTTCTCCAGATGCACACTTAATTGAATTAGGTGGTCTATGGCCTCTAGGAGTCTCCTGGGCTCACCATGGCGTAACACCACCAAAATACCCTCATAAAAACTTAAGAGTCTCGAAGTTTGAGAAAGCTTACATATATTCCTTTATCCTGTGTAATAACTTCAAGACTAATTTTTACACGACTCAAGTAGGAGATCTAGTGCTTAGATATTCCATAACATCGCATATGGGAGACTGGAGAACAAATATTTCCAGAAATCACGGATGGAGTGCAGCAAATCCACTAATCCCAGTCTTTGCAGAAGGTGGAAGACGAGGCAAACTCCCCACTAAATCATATAGCTTCTGTGAAATAGATAAGCCTAACGTAATGATCACTACAATAAAGCCCTCCGAGGACGGTGAGGGACTAGTCTTGCGGCTACTAGAGACCTCGGGAAGAAACACAACAGTGACTATTAAGCTTCCCTTCCTCAGTATAAAAAAGGCCTACATAACAGATCTAGTAGAGAAGGAATTAGAGCCAGTAGAGGTTCAAGGGAATCAAGTCACTACAACTATTAAGATGTTTGGAATAACCACTTTGAAGCTCATAGCAAAGGCCTTACTACCCTCTGAGTAATGAAGTCTTAAAAGGGAAAATTAATAGCTATTATGGATTAAATTCGGAAATCCTATTCATTAAATTTATTTTCATCGACATAAGTGTTATGACAGAGCATAGTAAGTCTTTAGCCACTATTAAGAGTTCTTGGAATATTCTCAGCTTTACTATTAGACGTCCGATGGTTTAACTGCAGTAGGTTTTGTGGAGCATATAATTTAAGATCGTTAAGTTAACTTATTGATTAAAGAGAGACATGAAATTTAATGCTTAACAATTACAATATTACTCATGCCTCTCCTTCTTCTTTCAACCAATCCTTTGGCTTCAAGCTTATCAAGTATTATGCTTACTGTACTCCTAGAAAGATTTAAAGTTTCAACTATTTCACTCTGAAATGCTACTCCTCCTTTACTAAGTAAAAAGTCATAAACTTTCTTCTCGCTTTTGCTTAATGATCTTACTGTACTCGATTGCTTAGCCTTTATCTCTGATTTTAGTATGCTTAGTAGAATCAATGATACTGCACATGAACTCATTACTATAGAGGAAACTGTTATAATCAACATATCTGAAAAAGTGTACACTCTGGGTATTTCCTTTACGTATACCTCTCTTTCACCATGAACTATTATCTGAATATTTAGCGGAGATGCCATTTTAAAAACTAAAATTACCATGGATATCATATACGCTATTGCCAAAGAAACTTTCAGCTTATCTATTTTCATAGATTATCCCTTAATAAAGTATTCCCTAGAAGTTAATTAGGGATTAGTTTTGAATCAATTTAAAACTATTTTCAAATAAAGAGCTTTATGCTGTTTAAGACAGTATTCTAACAGGGGGTGGAATAAATGATTACACGAAAGCTTAATGCTATACTGATAATCGCTGGAGTCCTCATAATAGGACTACCCATACTCTTAGGAGCAATAATAAAAGAACCTCTACAAGTTTACAGAGGATTTCCTATTGGAGAAACTAAGCAAAGACTACTTAGTTTACTAATTAATGAAAGCTCAAGTCCTCCTCTTGGCTCAGAATTCTACTCACCAACTTCTTTCAACCTTGCTAGGACAGAGGGATTAATTATCAAGGTAGTTATCCACCCAGAGCTAACTAAATACATAAAATCATTCATAAAGGGGAAAGGTAGAATATATAGGTATGAACTGAACATTGGAGACTTCATTAAGATAAAACGTTTAGATAATAAGATTGAAGTTGCCGTAGAGGGTAAGACTGTGGCGTCTTCTGAGCTATTAAACGATAAAGCTAGTGTCATTAGCTTAACGATAAAGGGTTATCCCCTTAAAATAGTAGTCGCAAAGTGTGTTGTTCCAGATATTATTAGCATACAACTCTCTCATGAACATAAGAAGGAGGCCTTAGCGGAGTTCAATAAGTCTCCTTTCGTAAAATGGCTTAAGGAAAATAGGTTTAGTTACATAATTTGTGGCTTTAGTCCTACAGTACTCTTTAATCCTGTAGAAGAGTTGAGTTATTGTCTTGAAGGAACATTTATTGACCTTAATGTTGAAGGATTAAAAGTTCATCATTACATTCACTTTAAGAATCTCTACACTATATACTTCGATGTCCCTAAAGAAGTCTTAGTTTCATCGGAGGAAAGAGGTAAATACTATATTCTCTTCGAAATCATAGGAGTCCATGGAAAAGGAGAATTTGTGTGTCATCGTGATTTCACATGTCCTAGTGTTAAGTTTAAACGATCTGTCCCTAAAGGACCTAGCGAAGAACTTAATATTACTAGCGAATTAGTCAATCAGGTTCTAGAAACTCTAAAAAGCAATAAATTAACAAAGGAATTGTTGAAAATCTGTAATATTAAGAAAATTAGTGGATATAAATATAAATATGAGAAAAGAATAAGCGTTACTCTAGTAAGCGAGAAACTAAAGAAATGCGAAATAAACAAAAGAGTAAATTTAATAGAGAGAGGAAACTTGATAGAGAAGAAAATTGAAGATATTTATATCTATTACAACACTAATCTTTAGAATTGTAGTTTAAATCTTTTTTATTTTTTAGATATTTTAGTAAGATTTAAAATAAATCATATTATTTAATACTAATAGCAAACTAACAATATACTTGTATCTTCGCTTTTATATAACATTACTTCCTTAATGCTGCTTTCATGAAATAAATTTAAGTTTATGTGTTGCTATAAGTAAGTTAGTTTTGGTTGAGTAGGGCTTGAGGGTAGAATTGAAGAATTATCTAAAGGAATAGATGATCTGGGAAGTGATATGAATCATAGGTTTAATCAGCTTAGTAGTGAAATGAATAGTAGATTTAATCATGTTATTTGAGAGATAAAGGTTTGTTTTAGAAATTAAGGCACTAATAGTGACAATAATAAAACCTTAAACAATAACATCTTTCTGATAAAAGTTAACTTGTAACGTATTTTGACAAAAAGATCAATATATATAAAAGTTAATTATTAAAGAAAATCTTAGCGATATATTATGATTAATTATTTTAATTAGAGTAACGATGAAAGTTTAATATAAAGAGATAATAATATATTTAAAAAGTTATTCTGTAATAACGGAGGTGATCATTTATGAGAAAAGTGAAATTAGGTCTCATAGGATGTGGTTGGGCTGCTAAAAGTTTATATGAACCAGCCTTTAGGTTTCTCAAGAAAGGAGAATTAGTAGCTGTTATGGATATAGTTCCTTCAAGAGCTAAGTATTTGAAAGAATTTTATGGTGCTAAAAGGTATTATACAAGGCTTAAAGAAATAGTTAATGACGATGAAATAGATGCTGTAGTAGTTTTAACTCCTCCTCATAAACACTTAGAGCCAGTAATTGCTGCTGCTGAAGCAGGAAAGCATGTTTATTGTGAAAAACCTATGGCACCTACTATTAAAGAAGCTGATATGATGATTGATGTATGTAGGAGAAATAGAGTAAAATTGATGGTTGCTTTTATGAAGAGGTTTAATAAGTCATTTCGTAAAGTTAAGTCTCTTATAGATAAAGGCGAACTTGGACAAGTCTTTGAATTAAGAGCTATATGGGATAATGCAAGAGTTACGAAGCCTCCCCAAGATGCATATAGATTGAAACTATACTCTGGTGGTGGATTTTTACAAGAAGACGGGTCTCACGCACTAGATATCTGTCGTTGGTGGCTTGGAGACGTCGAGGAAGTTTCAGCTTATGTTTCCATAATAGCTCCTGACCGCCATGAAACAGAAGACTTAGCGTGTGTAGTAATGAGGCATAAGAGTGGAGCTATAAGCACTTTACATATAACTATGTTAACCCATATGACAGGACAAGAAACCTATACAGTTTTCGGAACCGAGGGAACTTTAGAAATAAAATGGATTTATCATAGTTCCAGGAGCCTCGAGCCAGCTATAATAAGACTGTACCGTAATAGTCGTGAGATAATAGACTTAACTCTGAGTCCTAAAGCCTCTTGGAATCCCTTAGATGAATTGCGGGAAAATTGGCAGTATTTGGTTGAATTAGAACATTTTTGCGAGTGTATTATTGAGGATAAAACTCCTTATTGTACCGGAGAAGACGGTCGTGCAGTAGTAGAGTTAGTTAATGCAGCATATCTATCTGCTTGGAAAGGAGTAAAAGTAAAGTTACCATTAAAGGAGGTACCTGATTTTAAAGAGTTCTTCAAAGAATTAAGAGCTAAGAGTCCTTGGTCATTAGGAGATAAAGAATGGTATAGTTGGTATTAATGGAGTTCGGTAAGTCAAAGTGAAATAGGTTTTAGCATAAAGTAATAGTCTATGGAAGCATAAAGTTCGGAGAACTAATTATACGACTCAGGGACTTTTAAAAGTTGAGGGATAGACTTAGTATTTTAATGATAATGTATATATAAAGATCTAAGTAGGCTAGGCTTAAAGTATTAGAGACCAGCTAATAATACTAGTTGGTCGAGGAATATGAGCCGAGCAGTTATTAGGTTTGCGATACAGGGAGATATTCACTCCTATCGTCACATTCCTCCTTGTCATAAAATTTCTCGTTCATACATGGTTAAATTAATTAATGATTTACCTAAAGTTAAGGCTGACATATTTTTTATACTAGGCGATTATGCTGATAGAGACTATCCTATAGTTATGGAATTATCTAAATTATCGAAAGTTCCCATAATTTACCAACACGGCGACCATGAGTTTTTTGGTGATTGGACAGCTGGACTTTGTACTCGTAATTACGAGAAAAAGGTAATCATCGGAGAACCATGCGATCCTCTAGTTTATATGTTTGGTGGAGTTCCTAGATGCGAGGCTTGGACCGGATTGCCGAGATTTTGGAGCTTTATTTTCAAAGGAGTACATTTTATTATTTCATTTAATGGAAAGTTTGAGGTATGGCCAACCTATTTTCTAAAGTGGCTGGACACTGTTTTAAATGAGCATAAAGACTTAACTACAGTAATTTTAGGTCATAGACCCTTATATGAGGATGGAAGTTGTGCAGAAGCTATGCGAAAAATACTTAAGAGAAATAGACAAGTCAAACTTTATTGTTATGCTCATAAACATGAAGGAGATTCGCTAAGATTTTTAGGAGAAGTATTACAGGTTCCTGCAGAGTTATTAAATGATTTTACGACACGGCGAACCTATGAAGGAGATTGGTACGTGCTTATTGAAATCTTAAATAGTGGAATTAGAATTTTAAGGCGGAATTTCTCTACATGTGAAACTAACTTAGTTTACTTCTATAAGACAAGAACTACCGTAGGAACAGAAGATGATTCTCATGTTCATCTTCCTTATATAACTCCAGATAAAGGTAGTTTTAGCGTGCCAACTTTATGGCTAAAAAATGCAAAGATACGTGTTTGGTCACTTAGTAAAGAGGAAATTCTTCCAGATCCCTTATTAAAAAGAGGTTTAATTATTTGGAAAAGTTTAAACGGAGCTAGAATAAGTATTGTAAAGGCTAATAAACTTAAGTTATCTCTTTTAGATATTCATTATGCTATTAAAATTAAAGTTAAAGAGATCAAAGGCTCTTTAACAAATCCTGTGAGAATATGTGAAACTACTTTACCTGTCAAATTTAACATTGAGGGTATTGGAGAAAGTGGAAGCACTAATGGGGGAGCGCTCTACGACTTTCTCTTAATAGCACAAGTTCCTACTGGAAGAAGATTGAGGCTTATAGTAGAAGGAATAACTCCGGAAGGGAATGTTGAAAGTCGTCAATATATCGATATTATCGGATGTAATGGCATCTCCTCTGCTGTGCTTAAAGTAGGCCATCTTAGAATTAATGGTAAATGGCACTGGATGTCATTTCACACTAAAAGCGGTGAAGTTATGATAAAAGCTAAGGGGCCTAGAAAAGCTAATAAACTTAAGATCTCTTTGGCGGTACCAGAATGTGTTAAAGAGGCAGAATATTTCTTTATACTTCTTGTCTACCCACATGAAGGAATGTATACTCTAGTTGATGAAGGAACTAACTTCAGTCGTAAAATTAAGTTAAAAATAAATAGCAAATACTTTTATCTAGGAGATATCAAGCCCTGTGAATTCAAAGAAATTGAAATAGGGGATTTAATCGGTGGAAGTGTAATCAGCGTACAATGTAATGGTAGTAAATTGGTCATTGTAGAGCTAATGGGTGAAACTCCTGTCATTTTTCAGCATTTAGTGTATAAAGCTAAGAAACTAAATGAAAAACTTATTGGATACGAACTCTCAAATTTATCAAAATTAATGCTAAAAAACCAAGTATTCAAAGAAAAAGTAGGGAGAGCTTCTTTGATATTTTTTTAAAAAGTAAATTCTTATGCTAAGGTTTTACAGAGCATTGTAGAGGCATTTAGTCTTCACTAGGCTTTATTTCGATGGCGCCAAGAGACTAATTAAAGTATTCTTTGACGTAAAGCTTTTAGAAGTTTTAGTGATTTACTGAGAGATATTGAGCCATCAATGTTACTGGGTGATACTAGGGCTCAGGAAGTAATAAGCTGGGGAAACTTTAGTTCTTCAACTATGTTCAGCATATTAAGTGATACTTACGCTCTATATTACTACTAAATACTTTTTACTGAAAAATTTCCGAAAAACTCTTGAAAAGACATACATAGAAGAGTAGCTGATGATATAAACTCAAAGTGTAGAGAGATGGTAGGCTTTGCGGTGAGCTTAAAAGGCTTTGTGTTTAATAAACTACGTTAAGTATGCATGAATGGGCTTTAGCTGAAGCTATTGTGTGGAGCATAGTAGACTACGTTAAAGCTAATGGAGGAAAAGCCGCGGGGAAAGTCGTAGTGAGTCTTGGCGAGCTTCAGGCAATAAATAAAGAAGTTTTAAGGTACGCTTTAAGCGAACTTGTCAAGGAGGCTCCCTTCAAGATAAGTGGAGTAGAGCTAGTAGACGAGAAAGCTGTTTTCAGGTGTAGGAACTGTGGACATGAATGGGGTTTAGATGACTTAAAGCTCGGAGACGAAATAAGAGAATTCATACACTTTTTGCCAGAAGTAGTTCACGCTTACGTCAAGTGTCCTTCATGTGGTTCATCTGACTACGAAGTTGTTTCTGGGCGTGGAGTTAAGATTATTTCAATTGAGGTGGTTAAATAATGGAGCTTGATCCCCGTTTCTCAGCTATAGAAAGAAGACTTTCTAGAGTCTCCAATATAGTTGCTGTTGTAAGCAGTAAAGGTGGCGTAGGCAAGACACTAGTATCTACCCTGCTGGCCGTAGAGCTTGCTAGAAGAGGACTTAAAGTAGGTTTACTCGACTTAGATGTAACTAACCCGACGGCTCATATAGTCTTAGGAACAAGTATTGAGAATCTGCCTGAAGAAGAAAAGGGTGTTGTCCCACCTACAGTAGCCGGAGTAAAATTTATGAGCGTAGCATACTACGCAGGCGAAAACCCTTTGCCCTTACGAGGGCACGAAATATCGTCAGCTATAAGAGAAATACTCACTATTACTAGGTGGGAGAACTTAGACTACCTCCTCATAGACATGCCTCCTGGAATGAGCGACGAATTCCTAGAAGTATTAACCTACATTAAGAGAGCACAACTACTACTCATAACAACTCCGTCTTTGCTAAGCATAGTTTCACTTAAACGCTTAGTCAAATTAGTGCAGAGAAAAATAGTAGGCATAATAGAAAACATGGCAGAAAAACCTTCTCAAGAAGTCCCTAAACTAGCAGAAGAAATAGGAACAAAGTACTTGGGAAACATACCCTACACACCAGAAATAGAAAACCACATAGGAAACCCCCACGAAATACTACAAACACCCTTCGGAAAAGCACTAACAAAAATAGCAGACAACTTCCTCACATAAGTAAAGTTTTACAACACTTAAATACTACTTAGATACTCTCTTATTTTAATACTTAAAACAATACTTCTTCACCTCCATGCCCTAATATTGTATAACTTAACTTCAAAGTTAATGCTTGTAAACTTCACGTCGATGCGCTATTCTTAAAATCCACATTTCATTTTTATACCATAATATTTTGTAAACAATTCGGTAATCTCCTACACGTAGCCTATAAGTATTCGAGAATCCTTTAAGCTTCTTAACACCCCGCGGAAATGGAGTTTCGTATAAGGTAATAATAGCTTTCCTTACTCTCTGCCTAACTTCAGAAGGTAGACGTTTAAAATCTCTAGCTGCTTTTCGAGAAAAATATACCTTCATTCCTCGTCTAGAATCTTTTCTGCTGGAATCTTGTTCCCTTTTTCCATATCTTCCATAATCTCTTTAAGCTCTTTAGCAAACTCCTCTGAAACTTCTTCCTCACCTATAAGCGCATCTAACTTAGCCTCAATTCTAATAAGTCTCTCTCGGATATCCTTAAGCAAAGCCTCAGACATGCTGACTATGAATATAATTAAGACTAATAAAAACTTTACTACATTTTATCACAGTAAAAATAAAACCACCATTAGAATTCACGAGTACTACCCCTATTAAGCACAAATATACTTTATACGACTCTCTAAACAACAATTCTCAGAAAATTAACCTACCTTACAATAAACTTACTAAGATTTACTTTAGATTTCGAAAAATATAATATTTCTAGCCCCACTACTTCTCCTTTTTCGTTAAAGTCGACAATAATATTGTCATTTGCCTCAGTACTGCAAACTACTTTACCATCTTTTATTTTTAATATATAGCGCATCGGCTACAGGGTCATACTCTATACGATACTCCACAAACTAGTAACCACTAACTTACTTAATTACTTTACTTAGAAACCAGCTACGCTAATTAAGGTTCAAGCAAGCCTTAAATATTTTTAAATAACTCTCTCCTACGTGAAAAAGAATCAAGACACTTACAGGCTATCTTCTCCTAATCATTTTTCTCTCACTACTTAATTTAGCCTTAAGCTCACCTCAAGCTACTAACAAAAACGTTGCTCACATCTTATCAATAGCATGTAGCAAAAGAGTAAAAACATTAGTGACGCAGAAATTCATGTAAGTCTCGAAAACTTCCTAACAAAAAGAACAGAAATAACACTTCTCTTAGACACTGCAGTAGATTTACATGAAGAAAAATACACATAATAGCAAATTTTTTGCTTTCTATTAAATAACTTAACTCTCTTCTGTAGTAGTTTAGTGCAAAAGCAATTTACCATTATACTTTCTTCTTAGTGTCTTGCGTTCCTTGCCTTTTACTGCTGAAATCTAGTTTATTGATAAGTTCTTTAGTTTTCTGAATAGATATGGTTTAATTAGTTTTCTTTAACGGTTTTATTTAATTTGATTATGTCTTCTTCGCTGAGCTACTCTGGAGCTATCAATTTATTTACTTGAATCTTTCTGAGAGTTTTTTCAGTTTTTTGACGTATTTTTCTATTTTATTGTTGTCTAGTAGTATTGTTTTTAGCTCTGTTTGAAGATATAGGTGTTTGAGTCCATGTTCCTCTATTTTAGCTAGATATGCTTCTCTAAGCGGTGTCTTTGTGTCTATGGTTTCGTGTATTGCTTCGGTGGCTGCTAGTCCGGAGTGCATGGCGTAGTATATTCCTTCGCCTGTGTCGCTTCTTATGAAGCCTCCGGCGTCTCCTGTGAAAACTATGTTTCCTACTGTTAGGTCTTCTGGGTTTTTGGGACCTGTTATTGGTAGCATGTATGTTTCTAGCTTGATTATCTGTTTTTCTTTGAATTTTTTCTCAATGAATGCTAGTAGTTTTTCTTTGAGTTCTTTTCCTGTTTTCAGGTATTTTAGTGGGTAGCCTAAGCCTACTACTATGACTTTTTCTCTTTCAGCTATCCATGTCCAGCCTCCTGGAGTTGTTGAGGCGTTGTAGTGTACTTCGAAGTATTTGCCTATGGTTTTTCTGTCTTCGAGCGAAACTTTGAGGTATGCTTGTATTGTTACTGCGAGGTTTTCCTTGCTCCACGGTTTTCCAAGACTCCTTGCTACTATAGAGTATACTCCGTCTGCGGCTACAACATACTTGGCTTCAATAATCTTGTTCTTTAGAACGACTTTGCAAATGTTTTTCGACTGGTGTACAGCTAGTACTCTGCAGTTATCTGAGACTATTCCGCCTGCTTTAATTGCTTTCTTGACTAGAGCGTAGTCGAATTTCTTTCTGTAGACTACTGCTCCTGGCTCAGGGAACTCTACTGTCGCGTATGTTCCGCTAGGCGCGACGATTTTTACTCCAATTACTTGAGAAGCTACTGTTTCCTCATCTATGTCGAAGTCTTCGAGGACTCTAGGGTAGAGTACTCCAGCGCAAGGCTTGTGTCTAGGTAAAGGATATTTCTCTAGTCCTAGTACTTTTAAGCCTAGTTCAGTGCAGCGCTTAATAGCCATTGCTCCAGCAGGCCCACATCCAACTACTACAACATCGTACATTAGCTCTAGTTAAGAAAAGAGTATTACCCATAATAAGTTCACTGCTCAGGCTATACAGGGGTATATAGCTCTTCTGCAAAACTGTTTGCATGTTTTCTTACAATATGCCGTAAATACTATGTGACAATTATAATATAGTTAATGGAAGCTATTCTATTATGTGCTGTGGGAAATTTCCTGTAGAGTATGGTTTGGGAGAAGCTGAGAGTGGGGTGCCACTAGGAGGCTTAGGGACGGGCTATATAACATTGGGGAGTGACGGTGCTTTTCAAGAGATAGTAACAATGGGTAATCCGCGTTCACCTATCTTGAGGCCTAAGTGCTCTTTTCTGACGATTTTTGCCTCTAGTACTGAGTATAAAGTGGCAAAAGTGCTTGAGAATCCGGCGCCTCTTGGTCTTCCTGCTATTAAGTACTTGAAGTACTCGGGTCTATTTCCCTTCGCTAATATTCGCTACATTGATGACGAGTTTCCAGTATATCTGTATCTTACTGCTTTCTCTCCTTTTGTTCCTGGAGACTCTAAGCACTCGGGTCTGCCTGTAGCGCTATTTAAGCTAGTTGCTCGGAGTAAAGTCTCGGAGCTGTTGACTATAGCTGTTCTTTTCTCCTGGGAAGGCTCTAGTCTAGGATCAAAAGTGTTTGAAGAAGAAGGAGTTAAAGGAGTTACTTTAGAGGCGAAGCAAGGTAACTATACTATAGCTTCTATGATAGAGAAAGAAATTGAAGTGGAGGTGTCGCCTCCTTGGACTAAAAGTGATGTGAAGCTTTTTTGGGACGATTTTGCTGAAGACGGTAAGTTTGCGGAGTTTAAGGGGTCTTTAGGAGAGGATACTGCGAGAGCTCTTGTGCTAAGATTCGTGTTACCGCCTTTTAGAGAAAAAGAGACAGTATTTGCTCTCAGCTGGTTTTTCCCTGATTTGAGAGATTCGGAGGGCAAGTTTATAGGCAGAATGTATGCTAACTGGTTTAACGACTCGAAGGAAGTAGCAGTTTATGCTATGCGGAATTTCACAAACCTTTATGAGCGAACCACTGTTTTGCACAGAGGAGTAAAGGCTTTTAAGCTGCCTGAATGGCTTGAAGACGCTTTATTGAATAGCCTCTACTCTTTAGCCAAAAATACTCTGTGGATAAAGGACGGTAAGTTTGCTCACAGTGAATCGTTTACAGGCTGCCCTATTACAGAGACTATAGTTTGCCGTTTCAATGGCTCGCTTCCTCTACTACTCTTCTTCCCAGAACTTGAGCTAAAAGTGATGCGCCACTTTGCACTTCTACAGCGTGAAGACGGCGCAATACCTTTTGCTTTCGGGAAACCCGAGTTTTTCGATAAGCCTTACTATGAGACACAGAAGTCACTTGATTCTTCAGAGTTCGTGCTCATGGTTTACCGCGACTACTTATTCACAAGAGACGAGAAGTTTCTAGAGGATCTTTACCCGCATGTCAAGAAAGCTATATGTTATGCTCAGAGCTTAGATACTGACGGCGACTGCCTTGTGAACGAAGTTTCTATGCAGTATTATGATCAGTGGCGTTTTTACGGTACGTCAGCCTATGTAGCGGGCATATGGCTAGCTGCGCTAAGAGCAGCTGAGGAGATGGCAAAAATCATGGGCGACGAGAAGTTCAGTGCTGAGTGTAGAGCATGGTTTGATAAAGGAAGAGAGAACTATGAACGTAAACTCTGGAACGGCACTTACTATAGGCTTTACAATGAGCCAGAAACAGGGAAAATTTCCGAAGTTTGTCTATGCAATCAGCTTATGGGCCAACTCTACGCTTATCTTTTAGGACTAGGCGATATGTTTCCAAGAGAACATACAGTAAGTGTTCTTCGGGCTATTTTCCGCCTAAATGTCAAGGCGACAAAATTTGGCGCCGTAAGTGGAGTGAGACCTGATGGAACTCCTGAGCCAGGGCCTCACTCAGAAACTGTCATTTTCGGCGAAGTGATGAACTATGCTGCAACCTGCCTCTATGTAGGCTTACGCGATGAGGGACTCGGAGCCGCGGAAAGAGCTTATGAAAACATTGTTTATTATCAAAAATCGCCGTGGAACATATACTTCAGCTATGATAGAGAAACAGGAGAACCTATTTGGGGAAGCAACTATTACAGCAATATGTGCGTATGGCATTTTCTACCAGCATGGCTAAGAGTAGATGTAGGTAAGCTCAAAGAGTACATACATAAATATTTTCATACATAGTTTAGAACAAAGACTGTTCTCAATTCAGTTACTTTAGCTTTTGAAAAAGCTAAACTCTAGAGCTCAATAATTTTGCAGTGTCATTGCAAATTACTTATATACTTGTTTGCAGTAATACTGCATGTGGAAGAATATAATCCATGGTGGCTAAATGAACCTGATCCTTTTTACGAGAAGTGGGCTGAGTCTAAAGTAAAGTGGATTCCAAGTGTCATAGAAGAGTTTTCTTTTGAGCCCTATGCACTTCACTTTTTTATAGGCCCTAGACAGGTAGGAAAAACTACTACACTTAAAATAATAATCCATAACTTGCTTAAGACAAGGGATCCTCGCTCAATTTTCTACTATTCGTGCGACGAACTTTTAGACTATAGAGAGCTAGGAGAAATACTAGATAATTACTTGTCTGCTAGAAGAGAGTGGGGAATAGAGAGCTCTATTATCTTTTTAGATGAAATAACTTTCGTAAATGAGTGGTATAGAGCTCTTAAGTCGCGCATAGATAGAGGCCTTTTCTCAAAAGACGTTATTGTAGTAACTGGTTCTGCTAGTCTGGAGCTAATGGCGGGTAAAGAACGTTTTCCTGGAAGAAGAGGGTTCGGAAAAGATATCTACATGATGCCTCTATCTTTCCGCGAATATCTGTTGAATTTCAGTAAACTAGAAATTCAGGGAGCAAAAATAGATAATTTAAATGAGTTAATGAAGAAAATAAAAGCTAATACATTATTCTCAAAAACTATAAGCATTTTCTTTGAGAAATACCTCAAGACAGGAGGTTTTCCGATTCCTATTAAAGAGTATTTTGAGAGAGGCAAAGTAACACATGTTTCGCAGAAAACCTACTTAGATTGGCTTAAAGCAGACTGGATTAAGGCAGGAAAAAGCGAAAACTACATGAAAGAAATAATATCTTACTTACTTGAAGCGGGAACAGTTCCAGTAAGCTGGCACACAATATCCAAAAATACTTCTATTTCATCGCCTCATACTGTCAGAGAATACATCGAGCTTCTAGAAAACCTTTTAGTACTAAAAGTGCTCTACTGGACTTCTCCTAGCGGGCAAATAGACTACAGAAAATCAAAGAAAATAATTTTCATCGACCCATTCCTGTATCAAATATTCTCTTCTTACACGAAAGTAGAAGTAAATGAAACGGTAGTTGTAGAAGCGACTGTAGCAGCTCACTTAGCTAGAGTAAAGTCAGTCTACTACTGGAAAAATAAAACTGAAGTCGACGTAGTTATACTGGACGGTAAGCCATTAGGCTTCGAAGTAAAGTGGACAAGAAGACCTAAGTTTGGCCGTAAACCTATACAAACTTATGTTCTAGGCAAGAACCAAATACCACTTTTTTTAGCTTCTCTCATAACCCAGTAGGTATTAAATTGGACCCCCAGCTATACTCACGGATGCCTGAAAACACTTGGAGAGTAGTAGACACAGGTCTCCGCTCAGCTGCAGAAAACATGGCGCTAGACGAAGTAATTTTAAGAGCAGTAGCTGAAAACAAGGCTCCAAACACAATAAGATTTCTTAGATTCTCTAAACCCTGCGTACTTGTAGGCTATCACCAAGACGTAGAGCAAGAAGTAAGACTAGACTACTGCCTCAGCAAGGGCATTGAAATAAATAGAAGGATTACCGGAGGCGGAGCCATATACTTTCATCCACTTCACTTAGGATGGGAAGTAATAGCTAAGTGGACAAACCCCTTCCCCAAAAGCATAGAAAAGCTCTACGAGTACATATGCAGACCCGTGGTTTCCGCGCTAAGACAACTAGGCTTAAACGCTAAATTCAGACCCAAAAACGATATTGAAATAAACGGAAGAAAAATTTCGGGAACAGGAGGCACAAACTACGGAGGCTCTTTCCTGTTCCAAGGAACACTTCTCACAGACCTAGATATACGGGAAATGCTCAAGTGCCTTAGAATTCCCGTCAAAAAACTAAGCGACAAAGAAGTAGAATCTCTCAAAGAAAGAGTAACTACCTTGAAGTGGGAGCTAGGCTATGTTCCAGACTTAAATGAACTCAAAAAACTTATTGTAGAGGAAATGTGTAAGCACTTCAATATAGAGGTATGGGAAGGTGAGCTAACAGAATACGAGGAAAAACTCTTGGAGGAAAAACTGCCCTACTTCAAGTCAGAGCAGTGGATATACTTAATCAAAGTACCTAAGAAAGGAATTTTCCATGCAAGCATAAAAGTTCCAGGCGGACTAATTAGGGCAGCAGTAAGTGTGCGAGAAAAAGTCATTCAGTACACTTACATGACAGGAGACTTCTTTGCTTTCCCGAGAAACCTGATATATGAAATTGAAAGCAGATTAAAGCATATTCCACTAAACTACAGTGAAATAACTGAAACAGTAGCCAAACTATTCGAAGAAGCCAACGCAGTAATTCCTGGAGTAAAGCCAGAAGACATAGCTAAAGTAGTATACGAAGCAGCAAGCAAAGTACATTTAATAGACCTAGGTTTTACTGAAGATGAAGCAAACCAGATAATAGAAGTACTGAAGCCAGCTGAATACACTTTAGCTAGAGCAAACTACTTGCTTCTACCTTACTGCGCTAAACCGCTAGAATGTAGCTTAAGATACAGCGAAGACTGCGTTAAATGCGGACTCTGCGACTTCGCAGAAATATACGACGTAGCAGAGAAACTAGGATTTAAGCCTATGACAATTACGAGCTACGAGCACCTCGAAGAAACACTAACCAAGCTTAAAGAAGCAGGCGAAAAAGCCTGGATTGGAAGCTGCTGCGAAGCATTCTACGAGAAACACTTCGAAGATTTCAAGAGAATAGGACTTCCTGGACTAATAGTGACAACAGAAGGATTCACATGCTACGATTTAAGCCAAGAACATCTAGCGTATCAAGGAAAATACGAAGGAGTTTCAAAGCTTAGAACAAACTTAATTATTAAGACTTTAAAAATATCTGCGTCAATTAAGGCTCGTAAAAAGTAGTTTGTCCTCTCGAAAATTTCAACAGCATAAATATGAGCTATTTTTACTATATAGTTCCCTTAAGCTAATTTAGTTTCTTAAAGAATACTTCTATTTGATTAGGAATATTGGAGTAGTTTAGTGGATATTCGGGTATTAGCTTTACTAGATATCTAGTATTATAGAATATTTCTATTCCTTTGATAGGTATTTCTTTTGAATATGCTTTTAACCACTTTAGCTTATATTTTTCTTTAGCTAATCCGCTTATAATGCTCATTTGCTTCAGGTAAAACCATTTCATATAGCTTATATTTAATGGTGCAGCTATACTAGCCGTGCTGAACGTCCTTAGAACTTTTAGCGAGCAGTCTAGAAATAATATTTTTCTATCGCTAATTTCACCTATTAAGCCGACGTAAGGTAGCGGACCTTCTATAATAATAGTGTTTACTGCAATAGGGTTTTTACTTGAAGCTATAATTATGTTCTTGGCTGAGCTTAAGGAACATAAGATAAAGTCTCTTTTAACTACCTCTACTTTCAATTTAAGTAAGTTTTCGACAGGATAGTATGGAGGCATAGGTTTAGCTATTTTGAGTTGAATTGCTCTTGAAGGAGCGAGACTTTCATTCGAGCATACTTCTACGTGTATGTGTGGTATGTGGTGGTATGAAAAGTAGTTTGTTCTAATGTATTTTCCTATAACGTCGCCTACATGTATTTTATCTCCGGGCTTTACTAGAGGCTCAGCGTGCATTATTTTTATTCTAGTTTTTGATCTCTTTTTAGGTTTTATTGATATTATGTAGTCTTTTTTAGAGTATTTTCCTATGCCGCTGTCTACTTCAATAATTTTGTCGACTATTCCTGTGACTGGTGAAAGTGCCTCTGCTCCGAAGTCGAAGCTTGTGGAAATATCTACTGCAGCGCACTTTAAGTGAGGCGCGTAGGGACTTGAGAAAAAGCTATTTACTGCGCCGGTGAAGCTGTAGATTTCTATCCCTTTTGCCTCAGCTATGAGTAGAGGCTTCACGTTTACTTGAAGTTTTCTTTAAGATATTTTACTAGAGCTTCGAGTGTGTTCTGTGGAGGAGAATATGTCCACAGCTGTTTCTTTATTTCAACTATTTCTTCTTCGCTTGGTCTGAAGGGGAAGTTTCGAGGAAACTCGCTCGGTCTCTCATTAGCATACGGTCTATTGCAGCCTGGGCACCCTGAAGTAACAAATGGGTATCTGCTTTCGATAATGTCTTCTAAGAGCCCTTTAGGTACTCCGAAGTCTACTATTTGTCCTACATTATTGAACTTCATGTTTTCGGCGTAGCTGATCTCGCAGTCTATTAAATAACGAGCCAGCTGTACTCTTCTGTACTGGCTTATAGGAGGTCTAGGCCATTTTTCTAGAACAGAGCCTTCTTCAGGATAAAATGAAAAGAGATGTGTCTCAGCACCCATATTGTGAGCTTTCTGTATGAGCTCTACTGCTTCTTTTTCGGTTTCACCTAAGCCTACTATTAAGTGTATTCCTACTTTCCCTTTGCCCATGACTTCAACTGCTTCTTCTACTCCCTTAAGGTATCTCTCCCATCTGTGAGGCCCTCTAGCACTTTTGCCTCGGAGAAGATCGAAGATCGTGGGTGTAGCACAGTCTATTGCTATTCCAATTCTCTCGGCACCCGCCTCTCTAAGCTTCATCATTTCTTCTCGCTTAAAGAGTGTTGGAGTTATTAGAGCTGATATAGGCATACCTACTTCACGGTACACTCTCCTAATTACCTCTATTTCGGCTTCAACTGCCTTAGGATTAGTTATAGTTGCTACACAAACTCTATAGGGTCTAAAAGAGCAGCCTGACTGAAGGAATTTCTTTAGAGAAACTATTACGTCGTCTAGTTTCCGTAGAGGCCACTCTACTCTAATCAGTGTTTTACAGACAGCATCCTTAGCTACTTCTCTTGCTTGACCACAGTAAAGGCAGTTTGCTTTACATCCATCCCTAAAGTATAGGAGGAGATTTATGCAGTATGGTTGAGCATACCTGTAGAACTTACCTGGAGAAAATCCAAGAATTATGTCGGCAGCAGTACTCGTCCTTACGTAGTCCGGGGACTCGCCCTCAGGCATAAGCTTCCTTGAATACTGCAGTTAACAATATAAAAAAGTAATCGGCGGAAAGGCAAGATATCTAGATATCATTATATACTAGCTTTCATCTCTTACTCTGTGGGTAAAAGAAATGTTTTCTTAAGAAATATTGATGAAAAAGTATATCTTGAAGTAAAGGCGAGAGCTGCTCTACTCGGTATAACCGTCAGCGAAGCCGTCAATATGGCTTTACGGGAATGGCTCAAAAAGCCTATTACTAAAATAGAAGTTAAAAAAGATGATTTGAGAGACCTAGCAGAAAAACTGGCTAATGAGTACTATGAGGAAGGAAAGCGAGGTTATATAGTAGTAGTTAGCGAAAAAGAGCACTATTTGTGCGATACTATAGAAGAGTGTATAGATTTAATTAAAAAACTTTATAGTGAAAAGAAAATTAAAAGAAGTATTATTCGTGAAATAAAACCTAAGGCTTTAAAATTTGTAGAATTAGGCGGTGGTGGTATTGAAATTATTTGAACACTATGATACTTCTTCTACACCGCCAACTCCTGTCTTAATTATCACTATAGTGAATCCTGTAAATAACGTGCAAACGAAAATAAGAGCTTACATTGACACAGGATTTAGCGAAACACTACTTTTACCAGAAGAGTATTATGAAAAACTGTATTTAATGCTTACAGAAGTAGATGAAGACTACTATGTTATACATGGAGGAATTTTTCCTGCACGATTAAAGACAGCAATTGTTTACATTGAGTTAAATGGCTTTAAAAAGCTTATTAAAGCATATATACACCCCTATTTAAAGAAACCACTTTTAGGTAGAAGTATTCTCAACAAGTTTTATCTTTATCTCAAGGGACCGGAGAAAACTATGGAAATAGAAATACCTTAATGCGGCTTCGAGTAAAATGCTATTGACGCACAGCACTCGTAGTGTACTTTAAACTTCATATCCTTAGATACTATGTAGTTTAATGCGTCTTCGCTCGGAAAAGCTATTCCATCGAAGCCTAAGTCTACTGCCTTGTACTCTATTTCTCTGAACTGTCTAGGCTTCATACAGCCTAGCGACATAGGTGCGGATACTTTTCTTCTAGCGTACTCCATTACTTTTAAAACGTAGTCTACCGGAGGCGGCTGAGCGTTCTCAAGAGGTGTCCCTGGGTAAGGAGTAAACACTACTATTACAAGAGCACTACACCCAGTAGATGCTACTACGTCTACTGACTTGAATTCTCCACTAGGTTTTCCTTCATTTAAGCCTACTACTATATGAGGCGCTACTGGTACACCGCAGTCTACTAAGTATTTTAGTCCCCTCCAGTAGTCTCTAGGACTATGATTAAGATTAAGCACTCTCCTTATGGCTTCTTCAGAAGAAACAACATCGTACAAAACCATATCGACGCCAGCTTTTTTAAGCAACTTTGCTCTCTTCTCGTCAACTAGCCCTGAGTGAATAAATACTCGGAGACCCATTTTCTTGAGCTCTCTAATAGCGTCTAAGAAGTCTTCGAAAGGCACTCTACCTTCCTCATCACTACCTCCACTTACTAGCAGCCCCTTTAAGCCCTTTTCCCTAAATTTCCTCCCAAGCTTGAGAAGCTTCTCGGGAGTCTCAGCAGGCTTCATGCGCTCCAATATTCGTGCATAGCAGTGCTTACACATCAACTTACACTTAGATCCAGTAATAGATACTGCAGGGAAATCCTTTCCCTCAATACCGTACTCTGGTAGCGAGTACTTAATAACACTTGTAGCAAATACATGAATCACTAGAACTTCCTAAGTAAAAACACATAAATTTTTACCTCCTATACCCCCCTAGCAAAATATTGAAACATGTAGGCGTTTGGCACGAAAATATTGTAAGCTTACAAAGACTTAATATTTTTTCCTCAAAAATTAAAAATCTTTATTTAAAAGAAAAGAAAAATATATACAGCAATTTTCCTTGATACATTTTGTGAATCAAAACAATAGATATGTGAGGTACGTAGTTCTTGCTCTAATTATTTCTGCTGCATTAATATTCTGTTTCGCGTACTTTCAATATTATTCAAAAATACCTCTAAATAAACAAGAGACAATTTCGCTAAAGACTTCTCCTACCAACAAGTTAATAGTTAAGGCAAATTTCTCTGAGGCATGGATGTTGTTTACTAAACTTTTAAGTAAGTATCCAAAAGTAACAAAAGAATACTTATTGAAGAAATATGTATTAAATCTTCCTCATCCCTCGAGAAAAGAAATAGAGGATTTCATTGAAAGATGTGAGTTCGACTTCTTAGCAGGCTATGGCTATAGCTTCGTATACGACTCAAGACTAGGTAAAGTTATAGGCAGAGAAAAGTCGGGTATAGAGCTTAAGCCCGGAGATAAGATAATAGTCGTGATATATGTAGTTATGTACAATGGCACTTACGTATGTACACTCATAGACGAGTATACAGTAATGAAGCCTACCGACACTGACAACTATATTAAAGTAGCTAAGCGGAAGCCTGTAGGGTGGCTTAAACTAGAAGTAAAGTCCTAGATTTTTAATTTTCTTTTTACATCAAAAATTTATTCACTATCATTAATTTCTGTGTACTTTTTAAGCAGATTTTAGTAAACCTAAAGTGTAAGTATATGTGGACTCACATAATTCGTGTATAATAAATATTACTCTGAAGAAATCTATAGGAGGATGAAAAAGTATCCTGAAGTTAAGTGGAGTAAAGTAGCTAGAAAAGCTATAGTAGAGTACCTACGTAGATTAGAGGGAGTGACTGAAATAAGTGAGCTTCTTAAAGAGCTCGGAGAAGACTATGCTAAAGAACTAAGTGAAATAAGCTTAGAGAAAGCCGAGAAATACTATAGAGAAGCAAGACAGAAAGAATGGAAGAGGTTCTCTATGATAATCAACTTTAATAAAGAAGTATAAAGAAGGCTGTAGAACTCTGGAAGGCTGCACAACTGTTGCTCTTTCCTGCAGTAGACATGGTTATTGCGGCAGTTGCTTTAAATAGAGACTTAGTGCTCGAGACTCTCGATAATCATTTTAAAGTAATTAAAAGTATTAGAAAGGAGTTTAAATTGAAAGTACTGGGGTAGACTTCGATAAGAATATTTACTTGCTTAAGAGAAATTCGTGTGGACCCCTATTTATGGCTCGAGAACCTAAGTGACCCTAATGTAATTGAATGGATTAATTCTGAAAATAGAAGAACGAGAGAATTTCTAAGGGAATCATCTTTAGTTTACTTTAAGAAGTTAGAGAAATACTATTCTTATCCGAGCATAAGACTAGCTAGGGTAACGGAGAAAGGATACTTTATTTTGGTTCGTGAAAAGAAGAGTCAGAAAATAGTCTTGCTTAGCCGTAGCGGTAAATCTGTGAAACTGGTTGATTCCGATAAGCTGGGTGAGAATATTGTATTAACATATTTCTACGTTAATTCCAAGGGAACTAGACTAGCTTACTCTTACTCAATTAAAGGGTCTGATGAAATGGTGCTTAGAGTACTTGACACCAGTAGCCTAAAGATATTAGATGAAGTAAAGGGGTCTGTAGGTAATGTCGTGTGGATAGATGAAAACAAGTACTACTATGTGAGAACATATCGTCGGGAAAAAGCTCCTGATGGAGTAGAGCCTCCTACTTCAAGAGTATTTCTCAGAGAAAACGGGTCAGAGAAACTAGTTTTCGGGGAAAAACTCCCTACAGCACACTTTATATCTCTTCACCCGTCGACAGATAACAAGCATATTCTAGTAACTGTGAGCTACGGGTGGAGCCAAGCAGTACTTCATGGAGGTAAACTAGACGATTACACAACTTGGACTAAAATATACGACGAGAAGTGTTTAGCTAAACCCGTCGACTGCATTAAAGAAGGCTACTTCATTATATCTTATAGTGGAGAAGGCTATGGGACTCTGATAAAAGTAGATGAATCAGGTGAAAAAGAAGTAGTTGTAGAGGAAAACAAGTATCCCTTAGAAAACGCCGCTGTAGTAGGAGAGAAGATACTCGTACATTACCTTAGGAATGCTTCTTCTTCGATCAAGCTTTATACTATTGAAGGAGAGCCTTTAAATGAAGTAAGCTTCTATCCGCCAGGGTGGATTTACTCGATGAACTCGAATAGAATGCAGCTAGTTTTCTGCTATACATCATTTACTGTACCTTACAGACTTTACGTATATAGGCCTAAAGAAGGTTTAAAGATACTTGACTCTAAGGCGCTGGACGGCAAGTATATTGTAGAGGAAGACTACGCTGAATCCTATGACGGAACTAAAGTACATTTCTTCATACTGAGAAAAAAGAACTACTTAAAGAAAGCCATTGTCTACGGCTACGGCGGCTTCGGTATATCACTTGTACCAGCTTACTCTCCCCATATAATGCCCTTTATAGATGAAGGAGGAGTATATGTCATAGCGAATATTAGAGGCGGAAGAGAGTACGGCGAAAAATGGCATAAAGCCGGGATGAAAGAAAATAAGCAGAATGTCTTTGAAGACTTTAAGGCAGTACTAAAGTATTTTAAAGAAAAAGGCTACAGAGTAGCGGCGATAGGCTCAAGCAACGGAGGACTTCTAGTAGCAACTATACTCACTCAAAGCCCCGAGCTAGTAGACTGCGCTATAATAGGGTATCCTCTCACAGACATGCTCCGCTTCCATAAACTCTACATAGGTAAAGCATGGGTGCCAGAATACGGAAATCCAGAAAACCCTGAGGACTTGAAATACTTGGCCGCGTACTCGCCTTACCACAACGTGAAGAAAAGAAAATATCCTCCAGTACTCATTTACACTGGATTACATGATGATAGAGTACATCCAGGCCATGCACTGAAGTTTGCTGCAAAATTAAAGGAAGTAGGAGCGCCAGTGTACCTTAGAGTAGAAACATGTAGCGGACACGCTGGAGCCGCGCCAGTAGTTAAGCAGAGAGAACAAGCCGACATACTTGCTTTTATACATAAAGTCTTGTCAAGTGAAGTCAGTTGGGCAAAATAAGCGCTTTAATAAAGTTGCTCGTAATAGCTGAGTCATAAAGCTTCTCCAGAAAAAGTTTTTCTATAAAATATTCTGGCTCTACGATACTGCCTTTAATCGCCGTGTGAGCTTCCAAGAGAGCTCTACTGAACATAGACCTATAGCTAGTTCTAATTGTGTACTCGTAGTACTTTATTCTCTTTTCAAAGTAATCTGACTCTATTTCACCTAATTTAATTTGATTCAAAATATCTTCAGTAAGTGAAATTACTTCATATAGCCTACTTAAAGGAATTCCCGGAATAGTTACTTGCAAGTAGCCTAAATCAGCGAACAAATCGTATTCGCTATAAAAATCGTATACAAGGCCTCTTTCTTCTCTAAGCTTAGTGTAAAGCAGGCTTGTAGCTCCCTCGGTCAAATTAAATGTCAAGTAGTCTGAAATAATGTAGTTTGGCACAGTATAGCCCGGAGTAGTTGCAGCAAAAGAAAGATATGCTTGATCAATATCGTCTCTTTTCTCAACTATTTCCCTGCTCTCACTGGCACAGGTTTCTTCCTATAAACCTTACCTGAAGGCACATTACTAAAGTATTTTAAAGTCTCTTCAATTATTTTATTTGACACAGCTCCAGTTAAAACAACTACAGTATTTTCTGCAATAAAGTGTTTCTCTTTAAACTCTAGCGTTTCATCTAAACTAATATTCTCCAAAGTCTCGGGGTATCCTGTACAGGGATCACCGTAGTCGCTTTTGCCGAAAAGAGCTATTAAGCCGAGATAGCTTATCCAGTCTTCAGGATTATTCATGTACTTTTTGACTTCAGTCAATACAACGTGCTTTTCGTCTTCAAATTCTTTTTCAAGGTACTTATTGTTAACATACATGCTGTACAAAACGTCTATGACCCTGGAGTAGACGTCAGGCAGTACTTCAGCAACAATTATTATTGCATCATAGCTTATAAACGCGTTAGCTTCCCCACCCGAATACTCTATTATCTTCGATATTTCTAACGCAGAGTACTTTTCATTTGATTTAAACAACATGTGTTCAATTAAGTGGCTTAAACCTCTCTTCTCAGGATCTTCGTAAAGTGACCCTACTCCAATAGCTATTGCCATGCCTACTGTCTCTGATTCTCTTTTGTCGACATATACTTTAAGTCCATTACTTAGTTCGAAACACTGCATAGTGGCAGTTAACAGCTAGTATGGAATCTTTAAAATATTTAATTAGAGAGCCTCGGATAAGATTTAAGAACTTTTTCTAAAATATCATTAACATCTAATACTTCGATTTTACTTGAAATATACTCCATTTCACTTTTATCTGGAACAATTAATATTTTTTTAACATTTTTAAATCTTGATAATTTCTCCTCAATTTTAGTTATTTGGCCTTTAGAAAGCCTCTTCCTCCACTTTACTTCAATAATTACCTTGGCCTGTTGAAATTTTCCTAATACAGCATCTACTTCAAGATCAGGCTTCTTTACAATAAATACTCTGTATCCTGTAAGTTTGGCGAAAAGAGTTCTAAAAAAGTCTTCAACATAAAAGGGTATTTTCTCTAAGAAATATTCTCTAGGAAGCCTTGTTTCGGAGAAATTATATTTTTCATCTAAGTAAAAGTACAAGTCTATTATAGGCGAGTCTATGAGGTAGTAGTATTTCTCTCTTCCATATTCCTTGTATCTTTTAAGGAGCCCCATAGATAGTAGGTTCTTTATGTAGCTTTTGACAAGAGAAGTCGACTGCTTCTCTATAAGTTTTCTAGCATACAAGTAGTCTGTTATTTCGCCTATAGTTTGTTTACCGGATGCAATTGCCCGCAAAATTCCTTCATATCTTTCACTAAGCTCTCTATCTTCTTCGATAAAAACTTCGCCTACTAATGCAGGAACAGTGAGCTTTAATCTCTCAAGTACATTGATTAAATCGAGGTCAGCCCATTGAAGTAGTATTGGTTCTCTTAAGAAAACAGATTTTTCAATTAATTCTTTTCCGCTAAATAATTCAGAAAGATTTACTAATATATCTCGTTCATCTATAAGGTCTACTCTATACTCGAGAAACAGCCCTAAAATAGGAGACCGTCTTGTGAGTAAATTCTTGACTAAGTAAAGAGTAGATGTTACTAAAATAATGTTATTGAGTTGTTTAAAGTGCAAGTAATCTAAAAAGTCTTCCGGCAGCCTATGAAACTCGTCAATTATTATGAGTCTGTCCTTTAATGCAACATCCATTATTTTAATTAATTCATCATAATTAAGAGTAGTTTTCCTATTCTCCCAGAAAATTGTTCTATTTCTTTTTACAAAAAAGTACTCTGCATTTCTATAGAAACTTTTAACTAGAAAAGTTTTCCCAGTCTTTCTTCTACCATAGAATAAAATAGGCGGCTTTAGTTTCTTGAGATTAAGAATATCTATAACCCTGGTTACGGTAACCACAGTTACGGTAATTATGGTTACCCTATATAAACATATCTTACTTCCCTGGAGGCTTAGTCTAAAGAGAACATAAAGCGAATTATTTTAATTAAACAATTTTCATTACACTATATATTAGTTATTTTAACAGCTTATTATAGTAGATTTAAAGATAAAATAACTAAAGTTTAAGAATATGAAGGTATTTTTGTCTATACTACTTTACTATACGATAAAAATACTTTTAATAAAATCTACAGAAGATAGTTTTTATGGGCTTGAGCTCAAAGCTCTTGCCTCAAGGTCTTCTAGGAACTGGAGGCGCTTTGGTATTGGTGGGTGACTTGAGAAAATCTCTACTATTGCTGGCACTTTTTCTCTCATTAATCTCCTTATGTGAGCATCTATTGGGTCATAGAATACGTCGGCGAATGCATAGATAAAGAGCAGAGCTGCAGTTCTGTTTCTGGAAAGTAGTCTGAGGAAGCGTGGTCTACGCTTATAAGCGAGATCTAATCTAGCTAGAGCTCTCTGTAGTGGTCTACCTGTTCCCAAAAGGAGTGCGCTGTGTGCGTCGGCATAGTATTCTCTAAGTCTATTGAAGTGCATTACAATGAACTGGAAAATTACTCCAGCCACCAGTGCCACTAGCCCAGCAAGCATTAGTGCACCTGCTCCTCCTTCCTCTCTGTCTCTGTCATAGCCTCCCCAGAACCCTATTTCAACTAACACTCTTCCTATATAATATATTAGAGTGGGCAAGAAGGCTATTAAGAGGAGCGTCTGGACATCTCTGTGTTTTAAGTGACCTAGCTCGTGGCCTATTACAGCCTCTATTTCTTCTCTAGGCATTATTTCGAGAAGACCTCTTGTTACAGCTACTCTAGGTCCGCTGAGAGGAGATCCGTAGGCGAAAGCATTAGGTATATCTATTTCAGCGATTTTGACTTTAGGTGGCTTTATTCCAGCTTTCTCGGCGAGTCTGTGTACACTTTCTATTAGCCATCCCTCTCTATATGGGTCTGCGTCTCTAACACCGTAAAATAGCTCGATTATATAGGGTGAGATAAGCCACTGAATGAGCATAAACGCCCCTATAAAGAGAGAGTAGTGTAGAAGTGTCAGCCCTAGGCCAAAGTATTCGGCTATAAAGTAGAGTACTAGCATTGAGGCTGCAACAATCGCTATAGCAGTAAAGATCATTCCTGCAGCGAGGCCTCCTAAGCTTCGAGGTCTCCAAGTGAGGAATGAGCCTGCTCTAGTAGATACAATGATTACTATCAGTAAGCTAGCAAGCATAGCTATTAGTCCGCTAACTATCCCCCATACAGGCAGGAGTAACATATTCTCAAAGAAAAGTCTCGCTCGCCGCCCATATAAACTTTTACCATGATTAGAGCAGTAAGTATTTTAACCTCATTAGAAAAATGTAAAAGTGTACACACTAGACGAATCCCGAATAGAGTTTCTGAAAGAGATATGTGAAGAATTCGGTCCACCGGGCTTCGAGACCCGTGTTCTCAGGAAAATCTATGAATACGCTAAACCCTATGCTGACGAAATTAAGCGAGACCAACTGGGTTCCTTTATATTCGTTAAAAAGGGCTCAAAAGAGTCTCCTAAAATACTTGTAGCCGGGCACGTAGACGAAGTAGGATTCATAGCCACTAGCATTACTAAAGAAGGCTACATTACATTCCACCCGCTCGGAGGCTGGTTTAGCCAAGTACTATTAGGCCAAAGAGTAGTAATTATGGGCAACAAGGGGCCAGTAATAGGTGTTATTGCGTCTAAGCCACCACACTTACTTAGACCCGAAGAAAGAGACAAAGTAATCAAGATAAGAGATATGTTCATAGACGTCGGCGCTACAAGCGAGAAAGAAGTAAAAGAAATGGGCATTAGGATAGGAGACCCTATTGCGCCTTGGTCACCTTTCATGAAGTCTAGCCAGGGCAAAACATATATGGGTAAAGCATTTGACGACAGACTCGGCGCTTTCGTAGCAGTAGAAGTATTAAGGTACCTTAAGGAAGCTAATATAGATCACCCGAACACTTACTATGCTGCCGCGACTGTACAAGAAGAAGTAGGCTTAAGAGGGGCTACTACAGTAGGCTGGGTAGCTGAACACGACATAGCCATAATAGTCGAAGTAGATATCGCTGGAGACGTACCCGGAATAAAGCCACAAGAAGCCCCAACTAAACTAGGCAAAGGACCAAGTATAGTTACTTTCGATGCCTCAATGATACCAAACCAGAAGCTAAAAGAATTCGTTATACAAGTAGCCGAAGAAGCCAAAATACCTTACCAGCTCTCAGTAGTACCAGGTGGAGGAACAGATGCTGGCAGACTCCACTTATATAAAGAAGGTAGACCAAGCATAGTCATAGGCGTACCGACACGCCACATACACAGCCACGTAGGAGTATTCCACAGAGACGACTTAGAAAACGCTGTCAGACTAATAGCCGAAATAATTAAGAGACTAGATGAAGAAAAAGTAAAAGAATTCACTTCAATTTAATAAAGTATTTTTAGTTTCTCTACCCCCTTATTTTTGTGTGATACACTAGTTGCTTTACGAAACTCTACTAAAGAAAACTGTAGTATTTTCGCTAAAAACAGCGACCGTGAACCAAACGAGGCACAGTTAGTAGAAATATATCCTCGACTAAAACATGATGAAAAAACAGTTAAATGCACATACATCGAAGTCCCGCAGGCAAAAGAAACATGCGCTATTCTTATCTGTAGGCCTTTCTGGATGTGGGCGCCGAAATGGGCGTAAATGAGTATGGGTTAGCTATAGGCAATGAAGCAGTATTCACAAAAGAACCCTACTCTAAAACAGGATTAACTGGAATGAATATGCTCAGACTAGCTCTTGAGTGCTGCAAGACTGCTGAAGAAGCACTAAACTTCATTATAGGTCTCTTAGAGAAATATGGGTAGGGCGGAAACTGTGGATTCATGAAAGAAATGCACTATCACAACTCTTTCATTATAGCTGATCCGCGGGAAGCATGGGTTCTCGAAACAGCTGGCAAATACTGGGCCGCGAAAAGAGTAGAAATCGTTAGAAGTATTTCAAACGCGCTTTCAACCGAACGAGAATGGGATAAAGCCTCACCTGGGCTAATAGACTATGCAGTCGAAAAAGGCTGGTGCAGAGACGAAAAAGACTTCAGTTTCGCTAAATGTTACTCAGATCGATTTTACATATTCTTCGCTAAAGGCAGAATAAGACAAAAATATACTCAACGAATGCTCGAAGAAAAAATAGAAGGAAAATTTAACCAGAGAATTCGGCTTTTATTTGTGACTTTTTGCCTCCAACTTCATATACTTTTAGGCAATTATACTGAGATGGTACCTGACTCCAATCAGGTACTTTTATCTTAAAGTATCCTCTATCAACTTTTATATCAAACGACACACTTCCTGATATAGATACTTTGGCACCTCCGCCTATTATTGCTCCTAGTGTTATAGTAAATGGACCTACTCTTACATAGTAAACAGTTGCAAAATCATAGGGATATTCACCTGAATCGCCTCTAGCAATAGTATTTATGAGAGACTTCGAGCCCGAAGGAAATCCTATTCTGCTACTCACTCTATCATCGTTAGGTCTGTCAACGGCGTATGATAGTAGCATTACGTGATATAATGGTGTAGTCTCAGCTACTGTAGAGTGAACCACTTTCACGTTGTGTACATACCAAGTTAGAGATACTGGGCCACTCGTCCAACCACTAGATGCACTATGATCTATAGTGACTATCGTTGTTCCCGAATTCTCCCAGTCCTCTTCCTCCCATAGAGAATTAGGATCGGTTGGATCCTCGCCCTCTACCATATACCAGCTCTTTTTCTTTACGCTACAGTAAACAGACATTCCAACTGGAATATTGTAGAGGTATTTTACATATTCTGGTATATTAATAGCGCATATGTTCGGCCCTGTCTTATATTCTGTTTTTGTTTGCCCAGGCTCGGGTACATTTTCCCCGTAAACATATCTTGAACCTAATACCTTAATATGTAGTGAAACATAGGTTGTTTTATTATAATATGGATCTAGACTCGCGCTCCACGAAGCAGTATATATTTTCTTTAAGTTTTCGTCATATGCTATAGCATATACGAATATTCCGTATTTCTGGAAAACTGGGAGATATATTATCCTCTCGCCTATAGTCTGATTTACTGTTACTCCATGTATTTTCACTTGTTTAGTTATTTTTTCTTCTTTCTTATCTATTCTTAGGAGCTTTTTCCACATTTTTATTTGTATAGTTGCAGTATCCTTTAGAGTACATATTTCAGCTATTTTTACTGCACCATTTTCGGTTAAATTATATACTCTAATGTAAAATAGTAGTTCCTTTTCTATTCTAGGTTTAAGTAGTTTAATAACTAATGTTAATTCATCGAGCCATGGACCCCAGCTTTCAGAATAATACGTTTCTATTATTATTGGATGATCAAAGCGTAGAACTATTTTTTCTACTCCTTTCGGATAACTGCTTGTACTTGCACTAATATAGACGTAGCCTAATATCAATAGAGTTATTAGCAGAATAATAGGCAAATATTTTTTCACATTTTCCTCCATAGTTTTTATTTAATCAGAAAGATATAAGCTTTACTTTTGGCTAGAGACTGTACGGTTAAAGTTTTGTGGGAGTTCGCTGTCTCTAGCTTATGAACAAGACAGCAAATAAGCCATTCTACAGACAGCGAACCCCATACAACATAATACTTGAAGCAATATATCTCTATTCCTCTAGGCCTAGAGCCCAGAGACAAGTCGCCAAAGAACTAGAGAAAAGAGGCGTTAAAAGAATCCGTGAAGCAATCAGAAAAGGGCTAAAGCTTAAGAAAAGGCCTGAGCCAGAACTCCTATTACTCAAAAAGCCTCTAAAAGCCAAACAAGCACCAGAGCCTCCTAAGCCCAAAACACCTCACAAACACAACCATACCAGAGTGGTGCGCACTCATAAAAGGCAAACAGTCTTTCAGAGAAGCTGAAAAATACTATATTGAGGAAAGCATTATAGCTGATCCGCGGGAAGCATGGGTTCTCGAAACAGCTGGCAAATACTGGGCTTCAGATCGATTCTACATATTCTTCGCTAAAGGCAGAATAAGACAAAAATATACTCAACGAATGCTCGAAGAAAAAATAGGCGAAATAGACTTCGCTTACATAAAGAAAATAATGAGAAGCCACTACACAGGTTCAAACTACGATCCAGTCAGAGGCTCAATGAAAGACATATGCATGCACGCAGGCGGCTTAACAAGACCCTCGCAGACAGCAGGCTCACTAATAGTCCTACTCTACGAAGACCTATAATTATCTTGGGTAACAGCTACCTCAACACCTTGCATAAGCCTATATAAGCCAGTATTCATATCCGCAGGACTACCAAACATAGGCAAGCCCAAAGGAACATACGATCCCAAGACACTCTGGTGGAAACACGAAAAACTTCACCGCAAACTACTATCACGATACAGCACCTATGCACCAAAAATAAGGAAAGAAGTAGAAGAACTCGAAGAGAAACTAGAAAAACTAGCTAAAGAACTTAGAGACAAATACGTTAAAGGAGAAGTATCTCTTAAAGAATTATTCGAAGTAACAAATACTGCATTCGATTATGCTTACAAAATAATAGATAGGTACGACAAGATAACTGAAAAAGGATTCATACTAAATCCCTTTTTCAACTACTACTGGAGAAAAATAAACAAACAAGCATTATTAAACATACAGCTATAAAACTTAATTTCATATCCAGCAGACACAATAGCATTAATACAGGAGTGAGTAACTTATTAGTGGGAAACATGCGCTTAAAGCTAGCTATCTTAATGCTGGGAATTTTGCTGACGGCTACTTTATTTTACTTCATGTTTAGCCAGAAACAGGAGATGAAGTACACGGAAGTTAAGTGCAGTTACGTTAACTTAGTGGAAATTATAGTTCTGGTGGATAATTATCCTAATCCCTTGAAGCCTAATCTTAAGCCTGCTTGGGGTATTTCAATGCTAGTTAAGGCAAGTAATATAACTATACTATTTGATACCGGTCCGTCTCCTGAAGTCCTCGAGTATAATTGTAGAGTTTTGGGCATAGATTTAAGTGAAGTAGATTTTGTTGTTATTTCTCACGAGCACGGTGATCATGTAGGTGGGCTGCCTTATTTAGCGAAAGTTAAGCCAGGGTGTAGAGTTTATGTGCCTTCTGGAATGAATTCTTTTACTAAGAACTGGATTAAGAGCCTTAACTTGACTTTGATTGAAGTAAAAGAGACTACTGTTATAACGAAAGGTGTTGTTATTTTAGGTGAGCTTTATGGGCCTCCTTGGGAACAAGCGCTTGTAGTAAATACTGCAAAAGGCCTTGTAGTGCTTGTTGGCTGTAGTCACCCCGGTGTAGTTAGTATTGTTGACAAGGCTGTTAAGGAAATTAAGAGTACTCCCTATTTGGTGATAGGTGGATTTCATATGGTTTCTTGCTCTAGGGATACCTGCATTAAAGTTACTGAAGAGCTGCTTAAGAGAAACGTAAAGTTTATTGCTCCTATACACTGCAGCGGCGATACTATTAGAGAGGTTCTTGAATCAAAGTACTCTGAGCACTACTTGGAGGCTCATGTGGGTACTATTGTGAAAGTAGGTGGATCTACTTAGTATTTTACTATTCTTTTGCTTTTTGTGGCTAAACATGTATTCTGTGTCCGGAAAGCTTAAGTTAGGCAAGCAGTGAGTATAGTTGATGAGAACTAGAGCTGTTGTTCTCCTAACATTATTACTCTTGTTTACTCTCTGTGAAGCTGCACCTTACCAGCATCTTGAAGCAAAAACTGTTAAGATATATGCTCCTGCCGTAGCTAGAACGAGTTTAGGTGAAAAAGGAGTACTTATCGAAATTACTATAACGCTTCTGCATCCTGGCTCGGGTAGAGTGTATGTCTCGACAATGCCTCTAACAGAAGTAAATATGCAGGCTTCGCTTTACACGGCAGCTAAAGTGGCTCACGAGCTCGCAGGAATACCTTTCTCTGAGTACGATTACTTGATTTATATTAAGTCGCCAGCAGTAATTGTTGGAGGACCTTCTGCCTCAGCGTACGTAGCTGTGGCAATCTACGCGCTTTTAGCTAACTTGACTCTACGGAAAGACGTCTCTATGACTGGCTTTATTGCTCCTGATGGAAGCATAGGACCTGTAGGCGGAATACTCGAGAAGATAGAGGCGGCGGCAAGTATTGGCGTTGAAACATTTCTTGTTCCAGTGGGCCAGACAGTAGACTATCAGCTGAAAATAGTTACTAGGAAAGTAGGCCCCTTCACACTCTCGACTGTTGTTAGAGAGAAAGTTAATGTAGCTGAAGTAGCTCGCGAGAAATGGAGTATTAAGGTAGTCGAAGTATGGAACTTGGAGCAAGCAATAGAGTACTTTACAGGTAAAACTTTCCCAAAGACTGTATACGAGGAAAAGCCTTCTAAAGAATACTTGAGTAAAATGGAAAGTATCGCTGAGAAAGTGCTAACAGAAGTACAGGCACTACTTGAAGAAAAATCCGGAATAGTAGGTAATAGTACCAGAAAAGCGGTCAATAAGATTATCAGTGATGCATTAAAGTTAATTAAAGATAATAAGCCCTACTTGGCTTACCTAACTCTCAAAACAGCTTTAATTAAAATGTATTACGATGAAATATCTGGAAAGTGGAGTAAGAGAGAGGTAAGTGACGTAAAGAAAATTATAGACTCTATTCGCAATAAAATAAGCGAGCTTTCTTCTCTAGCCGACAGAGTTTACTCAAGTGATATACCTTACGCGCTACTACTCTGTCAGGAAGTAACGAATTCTCAGAGAGCTTTAGATAAGGCTTTCCAGTATTACAAGTCTTTTGAAGAAATACCTTTCCTCAGTACACTACAGCAGTTCTTATATAAGTTGAGTGAAGCTAGAGCTCACATTAAGTGCGCCGAAGTAGTTGCAGGGATTCTTTCAGCTAATATTAGCGTACTTGACTTAGAAAAGCAGGCTGCTCTCTTGCTGAGCGAAGCTAAGTCTGCAATAGCCTATGCTATGACTCTTACATCGGGCTCAGATTTCCTATCAGAAGCTGAAGCCTTATTTGAGTTAGCTAGAAGCGCCTACATGGATCAACACTACTTACTCACATGCGAACGTGCGCTGAGAGCAGTAGCCTATGCTACTACAGACCTCAACTTAATGTCTATTCAAATTAGCGGTGCTTTAAGCCAATACTTAAACTACTCAAAGATACTTGCCTTGAAGTCTATTGCTGAAGTAAAGTGCTACGTAGACCCTGCTCTCGCCTACGCGTACTTCGAGTACGCCGAGTACTCAAGTAACTACGCCCGGAAAATACTTTACTATAAGCTTGCCTCAATGTACTCTAAGGCTCTTCTCTCGCTTATTAAAGAAAAACACAAACGTACAGTAACACAGAGCAGTGGGAGCTCTAGTCCTTCAAAGAAATCTCCTTCTCAGCCATCTAAGCCAAGTAGTCCTCTTCAGTCGATATGGGATATAGTAGTTCAGATACCTAGAGTACTTATCTCGATTATAGAGAACATTATAAAATTTCTAGAAAAACTAATTAAAGGATTTACTGGAGGCCTAGTGCTACAAGTACTGCTCTTTATCTTCTTCAATTACTTTGAGTCCAAGTAGTCTAGCAACACTAATGAACTCTCTGCGGTAGTCACCGACAACAGTTACTCTATGCCAACCGAAGTCGACTTTCCTATTCCAGTTTTCTAGAATACTGTATGCGTTTGTTTCTACAGCCACTTTCGTTCTACAGGCTTTTTCTTCTTCAACGTTTGCCACTATTCTGCCGCTGTGAATACTCAATGCTTTTTCCCTCAAATTCAGCTTAACTGTAGTGACTTTTTCTCCGAGAGGCATTAGTACTTGAATAGATGCTCCTGACCTGTCCTCAGCATGAGTTCTCAGAATGTACTTGGCGCTGGGGCCTTCCGGCCCGTAGACTTTAGATGGAGCTACACAGTGAGCATAAATTACTTGATCTGAGCTTAAGTCTACTACGGGGTCAGATACGAAGCTTGGTCTTTCAGTCAAATATTTTACAAGAAGCATGGTAGCTGTAGAGTCTATATCTGCTTCACATGTGGCTACATATCCCTCGTTATTAAGCTGGAAGAAAGCTAAACAGGGATAAGCTGGTATTTTTCCACCGTAAACTAGTGTTAGACAATCTACTGTAATAGCATCTGCCTTCTCCTTTTCAATAATTTTCTTAAGTGCTAAGTACATTTTAGCAGATTTGAAAATCTCTTCTTCGCTTACCTCAAGTACTCTCTCGGCTTCGCTAATCCACTGTTCTTTCCAGTACTCTGCTTCTTTATCGCTTGTTTCTTCATATATTTTATTTAAGTCGCTTGACAGATACTGTATTAATGTTAACCCGTAGGTTTCTTTAAGCATTCTCTTGTACTCGTCGCTTATTTTTCGGTCAGTAATTACTACTATTTTCGAGCTCTTGAATTTATAGACTACACCAAGAAGTCTTATGTACTTAACGATATCTTTTATATTAGATGCAGCAACTCCTAGGACAGGATACCCCTTCTTTTTAGCTCTTGAATATTCTAGTAGAAATTCTCCTGATCCTGCGTATAGATCGTCCACAAGTATAGTCGGCTTATTTTTCTTTAGTATTATTTCAGTTGCTCCAAGCCATATGCCAATATAGTATACTACGTAGCCGTCAACCTCACCTATTTCCTTTAAAGCTTTCTCTACGTCTTCTCTACTTTGAACTAATTTTGCTACAAACTCTATTTCAGGGAGATTTTCCTTAACTAGTTTCTCGAGTTCTTCTGCTCTCTTCTTGTAGTTATATCCTACGTAAGGCCATGTTCTACGCTCAGATGGAACAGCTGAGAAAATTAATCCTACTCGAGGTTTTCTCACAGAAGAAAAGTACCTAAGGAAATATAAAATATTGACTTCAATTTACCTAATATTCTATCACTGTTCCTGTTCTTACTTCACGATATTTTTCAGGATACTTTTGATTCAAGTAGTTTTTAGCAGTGTTTCCAGTGCAATGTGAAGGCGAAATATACGTCGCTATTTTTGCTAAATTATCTAGAATTTCTTTTGATGGTCCGTGGAATCCGCCGATTACGTGATATACATTGATACCTAAGTCTTCACGAGCCTTCAGAGCTATTTTATCTACCCCGGGGTGGCTGCAGCCTACAAGCAGAACGAGTCCTCTATCCTTTATTTTTATTGCTAAGGCTATTTCGTAGAAGTTTTCCCATGCTTCAAGAGGCCCCACTACGTATACTCCTTCACAGACTTCTGTAGTCTTTTTAACTACTATAGGCTTTAGGCCTATTTCTTCTAGCTGGTAGCTAGGGCCTGGCGGAACATATATTGGTAGGCCGTGCTTTAGTTTTCCTACAAGCCTAAAGCCGTTTGAGTGATCGTAGTGATAATGGCTGAGTACCGCGAAATCAAGTTTACTTAAGTCTACTTCTAGTTTCTTAGCGTTATGATCTAGTATAGCCGGGTTAGTATCTGCGTCAAAAAGTATTTTCACGTTTTCTTTCTCTGTGTACATGCTTAATCCCCATTCTCCAAAAAGCTGCGGGCCAGGCTCATTGTCTACTAGTACTATTATTTTTAAGCAATAGCCCATAAATCTTAATTTGAAAGGAAAATATATTATACTTTGCCAGATTAAATACTCTACAACTAAAGTCGGGTTCAGGCTTTGCATAGAAGTCTTTGTGAATCGTGAAGACTTTCTTAGAACTGTTAACTTTACAGAAATCTCTTGGTGTTTTACAATTATCCTTGCATTACAAATATATCTTTAATAGAGGCAATATTTCAGTAAGGATACTAGATTAGCGAAGTTTAAAGAAATTTGTTATTTAAAGCTTATGTGCACAAAATACTGCAGGGGGCGCAGAATAATGATTAAAAAGTTTGTTGAAGGCTGTATTCCCAAGAAAATATCCGCTGAAGCCTTAATAAGTAATTTTTCACTAAAATGCTATTATAGAGTTGAAGGCATAGAAACAGGATCTCCTTTAAAGAAGATTAATTATCGAGATCTTACTATTGAGTGTAATCTTCCAAAAGGATGGTTTCTAGACCTAAGCGCAGAAGAGCTAGAGGATTTAGACTTTGTTAGAAGTCATGGCCGAGGAGTTTTTAAAACAAAAGACTGGAACTCAGTTTACAGGAAAAATGCTGTAACTCACTACTATCTGCATCCAAGTGATTATACGTGTATTATAGTACGCCGAAAGTTTCACAGACTTTCAGAAATACTTCAAGAGACACTGAAGTTCAGTAAACCTATTAAATGCATTGAAATACAGGACCATATTCTTAAATTACGTGATCAAAAAATATGCATTATATTCAGTACAGCAGTCGATGTAAGCGTAAAAAGAAAATGAGATAAAATTTTCGGTCGAAGGCAAGGACTACGGATATGTTATTTGTTTCGGCGAATATTTTGAAAAAATCAAGAGAAACCCTTGCATTTTAATATCTCTAGAGCCTGATATTACTCAGCCTGGCCAGTACCTAGAGAAAGATGAAGAAACTGAAATAAAGCTTAAGGTTGAGGGTATACCAAGAGACATAGAGTCTGCAGAAATAAGTCTCTATGGACTTGTGAGTTTAAAGCGTCGTCTTCTTTTTAAGCAAGGTAAATGCCAGTTAACTGTCAAATTTAGGCCAAAGTATTCCGGTATTGTTCCTCTTCTGGTTTTAGTAGAGGGAAAAGATTTTTTGTACTTTTCTATTTTCGATATCCTAGTGCTTCCCACTGTTGTCAAGTCTTCTGATTCTCGTTTTAACGGAGTCTTCGTAGAATATATTCGCTCAATACTTCAAAGAAGAATTTTCAATGTGGTTCCTGAAGAGGATCCTAGAGGAGAAATGATATATCATCATGGATTCTGGCCTAGAAATCTTTACGCCTATGATCTCTTCTGCTTTGGTTTTCGGGAAATAGGTGTTAAAATGATTAAAGCATTTGGGTATCTTTTAGAGAAATATCGTTTTCTCTTTGACTCATACTCTCTATATGGTCAGGAGGTATTCTCTAATCCTCTGGTCTCTATTTCTAATGACGGTATAGGATTTTATTTATTTCAGGCAGGCAAAATTCTCCTACGAAGACCTGATCTTTTTGACAAAGATTTCAAGAGAGGTATAGAAAAGGCAGTAACGTGGCTGGACTACTCTACTCACTGGAATGGCCTTCTTTTTGACAAAACTGAAGCTGTTGACCACTGTCGATCAGAAAGGCTCGTGGGAAACCCATATTCTCAGAGTATATGTATGGCGGGGTTGAGAGTAGTATCAAAGGCTTTGAAAGAATGCGGAGAGAAAGAATTAAGCCGTCGAGCTGAAATAGTTTTTAAAAGACAATTAAAGGGATTTAAAAGACTTTACGGGAAATTGGCTACTTTAGAGACCTAGTATACATTGATGGAGAAAAACCGAGGCTCTCTACATACTCTATGCCAGCTCCAGGCTGCTTTCTTCTAGATCCTGAGGTTGAAGAACATAGCCTCGACGATCTCGTATCTGAGACAATGAAGATAATAAAAGATCAATGCACAGAACCAAATAACCCCTGGGCTGTAACTGGAGGAACAGGACACTTAAGCACCAGCTATGCTCAGCTAGGCACAGTAGCGGCTCTATTAAATTTAGGAGCAGTTGACGACGCTTGGAGATTTCTAAATGAGATTCTAAAATACGCGGAATCCACAAGCCTGAAGTACATGCTTCCAGAGAAAGTGGTACTTAAATCTCGTAGAGAAGATTATGAGAAAGCTAGAAGAGAGCACGAAAAGAGAGCCCCATGGCTGTACACCAGTGTGTCTGAGAAACTTCCCGGCTGGCCATGTAATCCAGGAAACTTAGTTCACATGAGCTACTTTCTTTTCATAGTGGATTTAATGTGTGGAATATCTCATAGTCGAGACAAAATTACTATTAAGCCGAGAATACCATCAAGCTGGAATTATTTTTCAGTAAAAAATTACTTCACTAGATATGGGCCAGTAAGCTATGAATACAAAAAAGAGCAAAATACAATTCATTTAACTCTTCGTAAGCCTTATGTGCTAGCCGAAGTCATAACTGGTTCATTGAAGGGAGTGAGTCGAGCTTTAATAAACAATAAGAAAATATGCTTTGAGACACTTGAATTTAAGGGAAAAACGTATATAAAGCTGAAAGTTCCAGAGAAAATAAAAATTGCTGAAATAGTACTCATACTAGATTAAGGCTTTAACTTCTGTTTGTTTTAAGTTGAAGAAAATCTTTTATTATGAATTAAACAGATAATAAACGTGAAATTAAGTTAATAGTTTCTATGGCTTTTATAGTGCAGGATACATATCTGATCCTAAAGTATTATCAGAATTAAGTATTTAGAGGTAATTCATAGACTTAAAAATTCTCGTGTTATATTTATACTGTCTCCATCGGAATGTAGACTCGCTGGCTTAGAATATCCTTTAAACATAGACATTTATGCTTTGCTAAGATTATAAAAATATAAAAAGAAGATTCCTCGCATCGTCAAATTGATATAAAATTAGGCAATGTTGCCTAAGTGCAATTAAGGTAAAGGCATCTCTTCTGGCACTTTAGGTATTTCTTTGCCTATTATTATTTTTGAAAGAGTAGGTGACAATAATACACTAATTATAGCTAGCAACACTAATATTGAATATATTTCGGAACTTATTATTCCGGAGGCTAATCCTAACTCGGCTGCCGCTATTATTAAGCTGAGTCTAGCGCTCATAGCAAAACTCATAGACAAACTTTCGTATTTTGTAAATCCTGTTGCTCTAGATATAGTATATGTTCCAAGTATTTTTCCTAAGAACCCTGCTGCTATTAGCGCTAACAATATCTCTATGCCTCTTATGTTTCCGAAAACTAGCCTCAAGTCTGTTTTAATGCCTACTGTTATGAAGAAAATTGGTATAAAGAAACCGTAACCAAAGCTTAATAGTTTTTCTATAAGCCCCTCTACTTTTTCTCCTATTTCAGAGACCACCAGTCCGGCGGCGAAAGCACCTATTATGGCGTGAACACCAGTAAATTCTGCAAGTGCGGCAAATCCGAAAATTAAGGCTATACAAAGCCTTATGTCTAAGTGATAGCCTCCTGTCAAAGCTTTTATTTTATTTTTAGCAGGCTTCCATTCCTTTAAAATAGCTATGGCTACGATTAGGCCTAATACTGACGCTAAGAAAAATACTAGTTTATCTGGGGAAAGATACTCTCTTTCAATAACGTAGGCTAATGCAAGCATACTTATAATGTCTACTAGTATTGCTGCGCTTAGAAGAGTTTGCGCCATTTCAGGCTTATTTTCAGCATATTCTTTAACTGTCGGCAGGACTACACCCATCGAGGTTGTCGATAACGCTACTCCAATGAACTCTGGAGGCAAGTCATAATATAGTCCTACTATATATCCTACTGTCAGCGGCACTAAGAAAGATCCTAAACTTATAGCCACTACTTTCGAGAACTTTTTCTTTAAAAGACCTAGCTCTACTTCCAAGCCTACTACAAACATTAAGTAAATGAAACCTACTAGAGCCATTGTTAAAAGCCAGTGCTCTTCTTCAAATATTCCTAAAATACTTGGGCCTAGCAGTATTCCAAATAAAGTTTCAATAACTATAACAGGCATTTTAAGTAGTCTAGATAGTATAGGTGAAACTAGGATCAATATGAAGACTATGAACATTTCTAGTACAATGTTTTCAGACATCACAGCAAGAAACGTGAGAAGAATTTAAAGTTATCGGAAACTTTAAAATACAAGTACTCTATCTCGAGATTATTTTGAAAGCTGCTGCTAGGAAAACTAGGCCAATAGCTATAGCTATTATTCCGGCGACGTATTTCATCAAGTACTCTAAGTTAAGCAATAGTGATACACCGCCTAGAATGAACATTATCCCAATGCATGCTAAAATGATAGATCCGAAGGCTCCTCTTATAGAAACGCATTTCTCAGCCTCTATTTTAATTCTATGATATCTTAGAATAGCCATCGCTAAGAACCCTAGACCCATTCCTATCGCTCCACCAACATCAGGTCTTCCAAAAAGGAGCCCTATTCCTGCTCCAATAAACATCAGTGCTACAAAGACTAAACCCGAGACATGTTCTCTCTCTTCCTTGTTCACAAAAATAGGTAGTGGTAAAATCTTAATAAAGTTATTTTCTTGAGGTTATTTGAGTTCAATAAACTTTACTATAACCTCTTTATTAAGCACTTCAGGGTAAAATGCAGTACCGTAAAAATCTTTTCCGCGGACTCTAAACATACATATTTCTCTGTCTTGAAAAGCTATAGGCTCAAGAAAACTATTGGCTTCTGTTAGCGCTAATGTGTGAAGAAAATATGCTCGAACAACTTTCTTATCGAGAAGAGGATTTTCTTTAACTACTTTTACTTCATAGACTCCTATCTTCTCTACTTTACTTAAAGAGGCTCCATGTATTTTGGCTAGAATATGGTATCCAGCACATATTCCAAGTACTTTACCTGAGTAATTTAGTAGAGGCTTGAAGTTGCTTAGGTACTTTAAGTAATTGAAGTCTTTTAGAGCTGTTCCACATATTATTATTTTATCGAATTCACTGAAATTTACTTTCTCATAGTATCTTCTTATAGAGTACTTGCAGCCTGTTTCTCTAACTATAGCTGCTATCGGCTCGACAAATTCTTCTTCACTTAACGAGTATTTACATGTAGATATTAGGAGTATCATTTTTTTGTAAGCCTCGCTTTTTTAACTATTAGTGTCGCGTCATAGTCTGAGCCTACTACTTCATACTCAAGTAACTCTATCCTCTTTTTAAATAAAGGCATATCTAATACAAAAGTCTCGTACTCCCCTCCTTCACCTGACGGATTAACATATTGCCTTATTTTCTCAAAGAAACGTACAGTATTTTCGTCTAGAAGACTACCTACTAGGGATTTTCTTAAGGGATAGCCTGCTACTCTAGTGAAAACTACTTTAAAGCCTTCAGTAAGCATTTCTCTAAGCAAAGATACTTCATCTTTCAGCCAAAGCGGATTAAAGCACCATAAGTCGAGATCCCAGCATGTTTTCTGGAAACGTGAAGCTTGGTAAGTAGACCTAATAGCCCCTGTGACTACTCCTTCTACTCCATATATTTTCTTAGCTTTCATTAAAACATTTTTCAGCGCTATTAAACCCCCTTCTTCTTCATCAGGAGTAAGTTCCTTTACTAAAGGTAGTTCAAGAGCCTTTGCCTGTAGTTCAACTAGGTTTACTGCAGGATAGTGAAAAAGATAGCTTGCTTCTGATCTAGGTATGAGCGTTACTAAGCACACTACATCGAATACTCTGCTGGCTTTAAGTAATGCCAAATTGGAGTCCTTTCCGCCTGAGTAGAGTACACAAACTTTCATGAACTCAATAGTATAACATAGACCCCAAATAAATTTTAGCTACCGCTAAATTTCTATCCATTCTTCCACAGGATTAACTAACTTGATCCCATATTCTTCGCAAATTTTTACGAAATGTTTATCACACGAGTACGCGACATCAATGAAGTCTACTACAGGGATTATACATAAGAAGTCCCATACGTGTATTCCTATCTTAGAGCTATCTTCGACTGCCTTCCTAACATGAGATTGTAGTACAGGTACTTTTACTATGTTTTTGTCTTGAAGTATTATTTCTACTACTTTTCGAGCCTCAGCTAAAGAAATCCTTGTTCCTCTGAATGCTAATACATGAAATATTTCTAGTAGCTGATGTAGCGACATATATATTCTAATTTCGGGTACTTTTTCTCTAAAGAATTCTACAGCCTTGCTATGCATTCGAAGATACCTTTTGTACTCTTCATTCGACTTGAATCTAGCTGCTACAGGCTTTTTCTTAGCCAAAGCCCATATCTCGGTGTCTATTACTGCGTTAATCATAGTTAGTCCAAGTCCTCGTAATCATATTCTTTGTAGTCTTCGGGTCCTGCTCCTTCTACTGGAGACGTAATGATTTCAATTAATTTACGTCTTGTTTCTCTGCTACTTTGACTTTTAGATAAATATTCTATTAGCGCTTCTATTACTATGCTTTTAATTGACCTATTTTCTTCAGCTGCTCGTTTCTTTAATTCTCGGTAAATATCCTCTGGTATGACCAAGCTCGTCTTAATATTAGCCATTGCTACTATTTCCTAGTAAACAACTTTATTTAAGTTTTTACTTTTTGCTGTAAATACAGCTTTACTTCCGAGTTTAGTTTTAAATACTTGGCTTAAGGCTTAATATTATGGTTAAGAGAATAAAGATTATTTCTCCTTCGGTAGGTGAAGTCTACGTTAGGCTTTTAAACAAGAATCCTAAGACTGTCGAGGCTATAGTGAAGGCTCTGCCTATTGAGAGCACTGCTATGCTGTGGGGCGATGAAGTATACTTCAGTACTCCCGTTGAAATAGAAGAAGAAAATGCCCAAGAGGTTGTTGAAATAGGTGATGTTGCTTATTGGCCTCCTGGTCAAAGCATATGTATTTTCTTTGGTCCTACGCCGATAAGTCCCAGCGAGAATGAGATAAGGCCTGCTAGCCCAGTGAATGTCTTCGGTAAAATTGAAGGGGATCCTAAGGTATTTAAAAAGGTTAAAGAGGGAGAAAAAATTAGAGTAGAGTTAACTGATTAAGTTTTACCTGAAAGTGTTTTAGCTATCTCTTCTGCGAAAGCTTTAGCAGCATTGGGGCCGTTTGCTGTTATAATATTTTTGTCTTTTACTACTTGTTGTCCTGTGTACTGTACTCCGCTTGCCTTAATGATATTTATTAGCGTAGAGTCGCTGAAGCATGTTACTTTTACTCCTTTGATTATTCCTGCTTTAGCTAGAATTCCTGGCGCGGCGCATATTGCTACAACTAACTTGCCTTTGCTGTAAAAAGCTGTAGCTATTTCTGTGCTTTTTCTACGCTCCCGTCTTTTATTTCACCTATAACTCTACTGTAGACGCCAGGGCCTCCTATGAAAACTACAGCGTCATACTGGTCAGCTAGCCTATTTATGTCTTTGATGTCTCCTACGTAGATATCGTACTTTGTGCCTACTCCTTTATGCATAGCGAGAACTGTTACTTCGGCGCCGCATTTAGCTAAATAGGATTTAGTAGTAGAGTACTCTATGTCGTTGTACCCTGTGAAGATTACTATTAGTACTTTCTTTCCCTTCAGGTCGTATTTGGGTCCGGCTTGGCTAAACATATAGACCAGAGCAATGCCTATAATCGCCACTATAGCGACAATAACTACAGCTATAGTTATTTTACTCACATAACTATTTCTCAATTCTGGCTTAAATTTCATTCTTTAAGAGAGTACAGCTTTACATAGTCGAAAAGTAGGAGTGGGCGTGAGAGTAAGAAAAGTTAAGATAGATAGTAAGTGGAACGTAATAATACCAACTGAGCTTAGAGAAGGACTTAAACCCGGAGATGTGCTCATTGTAGAAAGAAGAGACTGTGAAATAGTCTTCAAGCTTGTTTTTGATGCTCTAAAGAATTCAATAAATTAAACTACATGTTAGTAAAGAAAAAGCATACACAAATGCTGAGCAGGAAAACACATGTATGGATGGTTCAAAGAATGAGAATAGTTTCTTTGGAGATACTAGGAGTTATGTTAC
>QMRV01000010.1 GCA_003649445.1 Thermoprotei archaeon
AAGGGGGTTTTCCTAGAGTCCCTTCATCTAGCAGCTTCTTTATTTTCTGAAAACCTGGATTGAATCTTTTCATGAAGCCTACCATCAGCACTACTCCTGCTTTTTCACAGACTCTTATCATTTTGTCGCACTCGTAGATGTCTCTAGCCATAGGTTTCTCTACTAGCACGTGCTTTCCTTCTTCAGCTGCTCTTACTGTCTGCTCTGCGTGTAAGTGAACAAGAATACATATGCTTACGGCATCTATGTCTTTGCGAGAAATAAGCTTCTCGTAATCTGTGTAGAAATAGGGTATGTGAAAGTACTCTGCTGCCTTCCGGGCTTTATGTTCATCAATATCGGCTACGGCTACCAGCTCTACGTCAGGATTTTCTTTATACCATGGTAAGTGACCTATCCAAGCTACTCCGCCGACACCAATGACGCCTACACGAATCTTACTCATTCATGCTCCAAGTCTCGCCCCCTGAAATAAATGAGTTCACTGTTTCCTAGAAGTGATAGCTTCTTCGAGTACTTTCTGAGCCTCTTTGAGCTTGGCTGGTATATCTATTTTTATAGGACAGACTTGTACACAGCTCTTGCACTCAATGCAGGCGTCGGGTTTTACTTCAAGACTCTTGTAGATTTCGAGGCCTAAGTGCTTTAAGTTCTGCGGATAATTCATGTAAATACGGTATGCTTTGAACACTTCTGGTATAGGTATGTTCTGAGGACATACTCGCCTGCAGTAGCCGCACTGGAGGCATGCTTGAGCGAGCCAGCCGCGCTCAGCAGGCCTAGCTACTTTTGATATAAGCTCATATAGCTGCTTTTTCTCCTCTTCTGTTATTGGCAAGGGCTCGTCGCCTACTCTAGCATTTTCCTCAATTTCGTGAAGTTTCTTCATGCCGGGAATTACTGTATCTACATTAGGGTTCGAGATGACATACTTCAGGCTTAGTCTGACTAAAGGATCTTCTTTTCTTAGTCCTGCAGCTGTTTCAGGTAGAACCAGCTGTCCTCCTAGCAACGCCTTCATAATAATTATGCCCATTCCATGCTTTTTCGCGAGCTCAAGTATTCCCTCTCTATTGACTCCTTCGTGGTCAAGAGGACTGTACGCTAGCATTATTACCTCAAATTCGTTTGAATCAATGGCTTTCTTCATAGCGTTTAGGTCAAAGTGCATTGTTATACCTATGTGGCCTATCAGTCCTTTTTGCTTAGCTATTTTAAGTCCTTCGAGTGCGCCACCTGGTGCCAGTACTTTCTCCAAGGTCTCCATATCATTTACTGCATGAAGTTCGTAAATGTCAATGTAGTCTGTCTGTAGTTCGCGCATACTTGTTTCAAGGTCTTTGAGTATGCCGTCGCGGTCTCTTGAAAGACTTCTAGACGATAAAATGAACTCGTCTCTCCGCTTGCTTATTGCCTTGCCTATCTTAGTTTCACTGTCTTTGTATGCTCTAGCAGTATCTATGAAGTTTATACCCAGGTCGAGTGCTCTGTTTAATATTTCGTCGGCTTCTTTCTGCGAAATCTCGGGGAGCTTTATTCCACCAAAACCTATTACCGAAACTTTTAGCCCAGTTCTTCCTAGAACTCTATATCTCATAGCTGTATTATACTGGCTTAGGAAATAAATATCTTAGCTACGTGGATATCTTGTGCTTATTTTAGGCATTGATGGAGGAGGAACTAAGACAGAGGCAGTTTTACTCGATGAAAAAGCACGTATTTTGAACTACCGAAGAGGAGAGGCATGCAATGTAGCTACTTTAAGCGAAGATGCTATAGCTAAAGTAATTTGTTCTCTTTTAAAGGACTTAAGCAAAGTAGATATAGCAGTACTCGGCTTGGCTGGAGCTGGGAGAAAAAAGCACTTAGAGAAAGCTACTAGAGCTGTATCGAGAGTACTTGAAGCGAAACAGCTTATTATAATGCCGGACGCTGAAATAGCGCTTTATTCTTCAACGCTCTTTAAGCCAGGAATACTAATTATAGCTGGTACAGGATCAATTGCCTACGCCTTAGATTCATCTGGAAATACCTATAGGTGCGGTGGACTGGGCTATCTACTCGACGACGAAGGCTCAGGCTACTGGATAGGACTTAGAGTTCTGCAGACTGTAGCAAAAATGCTCGATAGCAGAGAAAAGCCTTCTCTTCTTTTAGAAAAGACTCTAGAGTTTCTTAATGTGAGCACGCTTGACGAGCTCGTAGAGCTGACTTATAGCCGTCTTACAGTATCTGATATAGCTTCTCTCGCAAAAATAGCTTTAGAGCTATTTGAAGAAGATGTCTATTGCCGCAGAATAATCGGAGAGGCTTGTAGAGAACTAGCTCAATTAGCTAAGTGCGTTGCTATTAAAGCAGGAATATCTTCCTCTACTATCTTTTGCCAAGGAGGCCTCTTTGATTCAAGTACATTTACGAAATTAACCGAATTAATGCTGAGAAAAGTTTTTAAAAAGAAAATAGAGCTTAAGAAACCTTTATTTAAGCCTGTAGTAGGGGCTCTTCTTTTTGCATGGAAAAAACTTGGATGGGATTTAGATTCACTGCTAGTTTCGCTGAAAAACTACTCTTTCTTACTAAATGAGTAGCTATACTCTCGAAGCCCATATCTTTATGAAGAAATTATCTTCTCCTGTAAGCTCTAAATGCTCAGCAATTAGCATGAATTCACCCCAATTCTCTCTAAATACTACTGTTTTCTCTTCCCACGTTCTCTTCAAGTCAACTAGCGAGAGCACTGCTAGAGCTTCTGTTGCAAGCAGATTTGACTTAAAAGACCAGTCTCCGTCCGACCTCTCTATTAAAAGTAAATCTTTGTATAGCATTTGATAAAGGTTATATAGTCTTCGCAAAGTTTTACTGCGCTTTATTCTACCTTCACTATATAGTAGACAAGATACAGCATACTTCAGTGACCTGAAAAAAGTCCGCCACGAAACTTCCTCTCTGAGAAGATTTTTCGCCATGTTGTAAGACAACTCTACTAACAACATTATGTCGTCTTCGCCAAATACTTCGACATATTCTCGGTCGGCTATTAAGTCAGTATATGCCAAATAGAGCTGTTCAATACACTCATCGAGTAAAGGTACTCCTGTCTTCTTGAAATCTGTACCGTATTTTCCTGATAAAATGTCTAGAACATGGAGGAATTCGTGTCTAATAAGATATCTCGCGTATCTCCTTAAAACTCTCGACTTTAGGACACGGGGATCCAAGTAGACAACAAAACTCTCGTTTTCCCTGGCAGTTACTGCTAGAAAATCTCCAGTATTCTTCAAGAAAATTCTTGTCTTGCCGAGCAATCCTAGCTCCTTTAGCTCTTTTGTATAAAGGCTCGTTATCTCTACTTTACACATACTTAGCGGAACCTAAGTTATTAACACGTAAACCATTTATTTATTTTAGCCGACCTTTATTCGTGACTGAGCTCCTATACCTTAAGGATAGTTATGTAAAAGAGTTTAAAGCAAAAGTAGTTAAAATAGCTGAAAATAAAGTAGTCTTAGATAAAACTGCGTTTTACCCAGGAGGAGGAGGTCTACCCTACGATACAGGTGTAATTATTCATGAAGATAAAGAATACCGTGTAATTAAAGTCGGTAAAGAAGGAAACGAAGTAGTACACTTCCTCGAAAAAGAGCTAGATTTTAGCGAAGGAGACATAGTGAAAGGAGTGCTCGACTGGGAAAGAAGATACACTATTATGAGAATGCACACTGCAGCCCACATCTTAGCGGCAGTAATGTACAAAGAATATAATGCACTGATATCGGGCGGAGCTATAGGCGTAGAAGAGTCTCGTTTAGACTTTACAGTAGAAAAATTCAGTAGACTACTAGCTGAGGAAGTAGTGCTTAAAGCAAACGAAATAGCCAAGAAAGGCATAGAGGTTAAAATCTACTTCCTTCCAAGAGAACAAGCCTTACAGATACCAGGAGTAGTTAAGCTGCTTTCACGCATGCCTCCTCAAGTAAAGGAGCTTAGAATAGTCGAAATACCCAACGTAGACATTCAAGCAGATGGAGGACCACATGTAGCGAATACAAGTGAAATAGGTGAAATAATTTTACTCAAATACGAGAGTAAAGGTAGGCTTAGAAAAAGGATCTACTATACTGTGAAAAATAAAATCAACAATATACAACAGTATTAACTAGATAAAGCATGAAATACACTAAAGCTTGTTCTGAGATTAATAGGTCTCTAGGAACCTCAGGTCTCCGCCGTATACGACCTTAGCCAAGTAATCCTAGGAAATAAGGACAGCTAGTGTCACGTAAGCTATGTCTTTAAAGATAGAAAAGCCTCGAAGCTCATAAACCCTGAACACTATGCTAAGTCCTAGACTTCTCATTCTACCGTTAGAGCTATCGTACTTGTAAGGGGATCGTAATCTGGTCACGATTTTCACACTTGCTTTGAAAACATGTTAGAAATAACAAGGATCTATATACCAGAGCACTAAGCAAGTCTGAGACTAAGAGTAAGAAGTACGACATAAAGTTTAGTATTGTACATGGAAAAAGATATAAATAAGCTCAAGCTATTCAGTGCCCCTAAGACTCAAGAAGCTGAGCTGTTTTTCTACAAGCTAAAAAGTTATACACTTGCGCTTTTGCACCTCATAGAGGAAATAGAGTAATACAGGTATAGATTAAGCATCGAGAAGACTGCAGTAATGTATTTTACCGGTCGAGTTATTGACGCTAGTAGAACACTTATACTACCTGCTCATCTGTGAAAATTAGCTCGAGCTTTGAGTCTCTTAAATATAAAAGTACATAGACGTTGCATGGAAAGTATTCTATCTAAAACCAAGGAAGTTAATTATATAAACTAGTCCAAGAATTTTTAAAAAATGGCGTTATGTGAGTGAAAGTGCTGTTGATCGAACCTCCAACAGCAACAGATATAAAAAAGGTACTTAACACGGTAAGTCCTCCGCTTGGGCTTGCTTATTTAGCATCTGTAGCAAGAAATGAGGGATTTGATGTAAAGATAATAGATTCATTGGCTGAAAATCTTTCTTTTAATGAACTTGAGAAAAAAATAAAAGAATATGATCCAGATGTTGTGGGAATTACTTCAACCACAACGTCAATTCCTGACGCCTACAAAGTTGCTGAAATTTCTAAGAGAATAAATCCTAACGTTATAACAGTGATAGGAGGACCCCATGTAACATTTGTACCAGAGCTTACATTAAAAGAGTCACCCTATATTGATATAGTAGTAAGGGGTGAAGGAGAAGAAATATTTAAACAGCTTTTACATAATTTGGATAAAGGAAAGAAATTGTCAAATATACGAGGAATAACATATAGAGAAAATAATAGAATTAGAAGTAATCCTCCTATGCCTTTAATAAAAGATATCGATAATATACCTATTCCAGCTTTTGATCTATTGCCTATGGAAAAGTATCAGTTCAATAAAAAAAGATTTGGCGTAATTATTACCTCTAGGGGATGCCCATTTCAATGTATATTTTGTTCTTCTTCCCTACAATTTGGAAAGAAATGGAGAGCACATAGTGTAGAAAGAGTTGTTGAAGAATTAAAAATCTTACATGATGAATTTAAAATTAGAGAGATAGAATTTTTAGATGATACGTTTACTTTAAGTAAAAAGAGGGTACAAGAAATATCTAAAGCTATAATACAAGAAGGGCTAGATATTTCTTGGTCAGCTTCAAGCAGAGTAGATACTTTCGATTTAGATACTGCTGTATATATGAAAAAAGCTGGTGCTCATACTATATATTTTGGAATAGAATCAGGTTCGGAAAAAACATTAAAATTTATAAAAAAAGGCATAACGCTTACTCAATCAATTGATGCAGTGAAAATAGCTAAAAAAGCTAAGCTTAGAACATTAGGCTCATTCATAATAGGGTTTCCATATGAAAAAGAAAAGGACATGAGGAAAACCATACGTTTTGCAAAGTTTCTAGATGTAGATTTTGCTCAGTTTACTATAGCTACACCATATCCAGGAACAGAGTTATGGAATATTGCTGTTACAAAGAATCTCTTATTAACTAAGAACTGGCGGAATTATACTACAACAAAAGTTGTAATGAAAAATATGTACGTTCCTCCTAATCGAATACAATATTTATTAGAGTGGGCATACTTCTCATTCTATCTATCTCCAAAGAGAGTAATAAAAGATATTGTAAAAAATAAAGGAACATTAACCTTTAAAGCTCTAAGAGCATTACCAAAAATACTAACTCATTTCAGTATAAAAGCTGACTGATCTTAAAAGCGGTAAGGCCTTAGAGATAGTTGAACGTGCATATAGATAAAATAGTGTATGTTATGTCAAGCAAGGGACCTTCCTTTTTCATCGCCTAATATTTAGAGAATTTTTAAGAAAATGTACTATATGTTGATATATCGTTATTATAGTGTTTCTCGAGATTTCTTAGCTACGCTAAAGTTATATTTAAAGCACAAGTATAAACTTTAAGTTCAGGAGGTAACTAAGCCCTCTTCTGGCTACAAAGAGTCATAATTAACAATAAAATCGTAGTGAATAATCCTTACAGGCAAAGCAATACTTCCTAGATTTTATAGCTAGAGTTAGGCTTATGATATTTCTAATAGCAAATAGTATATGATGATTAGTTATAAGCCCATAAATAGAATTAGCTTTAGAAATTTATGAAGAACATAGCTATAAGAGAAGTTAGAGTTAGCCTTTAGCCACTATCCTATGTTAAGTAGACTTATTTGATAATAAGGCCAAGAAGTGTTTTATGCATATAAGTTCTGAGATGGAGAGTTCTCTCTTACAGCTTTTTAGGAATAAGGGAATTTTCTAAGCCTATAGAGGGCTGTATAGATACTCCTAATCTATGCCCTTCAGATTGAAGCTCCTTAACGAAAATAAATTAACTGGTAGTTCTTTTTCGAGTTCTTTCTCTGTTTTCTCTAAGAAACCATAGATATTTCTCTCTGAGGCGCCAACTGGTCTTCTCCTATTGTAATCTCTTAGGGAAAGCACTAAGCCTCTACTATCAATGATTGTTGTCATGAGTGATTTACTTTAAGTATATGCAGACAAGTCAAGTTTTGTAAGCTAAGTGAAAAGCAAACAGAAAGAGAGTCCAAGGACTATCGCTACTACCTGAAATACTCAAAGGCAGTGCTATTGGAGTAGTACTAAATGATTCTTCGCCTCACGAGACTTGTGAAGAAGAATAAAAATGCATGGAATGTGCGAATGTAAATCTCTAAGTCAATGTTTTTACTTAGAGTACACTATGAATCTCTAGTAGAGGACATTGACTGATACTTGAAGTACTCGCAACTCATAGACAAAGACAATGTAGGCTTCATATATGTTAACCTCTTTATAGCAAAGCTACATAAACCTGAAGTAGACTAAACAAAGAATTCGTCAAGAAGACTAGAAACATGATGGAAAGCAAAAAGAAAAGACTTTGAACTGGCTTATCTCGATAAAGGTTTCTTTAATTTTAAAGAGACTTCTTCGCTCGCTTAAGGATGCAAGCTGTAGAAATCATTTTTCCATATAATACCATGTGCTTAATAAAAGCTTGCAAAAAGAAATTAATTAAAGACCTTCAACCGTTAAAGAAGATACTTAAAAAATATGACGCGGAGCTCTTCATCATGGAGTCTCAGACCCTCCCCCCACCTATCACATTTCAAGAATCTGTACCAATGAATCTAATACATAGGTAGGCTTTAAACTTGACTCTTTCAAATCTTTCATACGAGTAGCTCCTGTTAAAACAAGAAGAGAATCGGCACCTATGTTCTTAGCAAACATTACATCAGTGTCTAGTCTGTCGCCTACTACGAGCACTTTCTTGTATTCACCTACTTCACTACATATAATTTCATAAAAAAGAGGACTCGGCTTGCCTATAATGTAATCCGGTTTTTTAGCTGAAGCTACTTCCACTGCAGCCGCTATTGCCCCTGCTCCCGGATCTAGCCTGTTTTCTACAGGTAATGTTGTGTCAGGATTTGTTAGCACGAAGAGCGCTCCCTTCCTAATAGCATTAGCTGCTGCAGATAACTTGAGGTAAGTTATGTTCCTGTCTATGCCTACTATAACTACGTCGACTTTTCCTGTAAAGCACTGTTCTTCATTTACTACTAGAAGTCCTTTACGCGATAACTCATAGAAGAGTCCTGCTTCGCCGACAACATATACTTTTCTCAGATTCTTTTTTTCAAGAAAAACTGCTGTAGCATACGCGCTTGTAAAAATATTCTCTAAAGACGCGTGAACACCAATTTCTCTAAGTCTCTCTAAGTACTGTTCGCGACTCTTAGAAGAATTGTTAGTAGCGAAAACGACTTTACTCGTTTTCATTAGCTTGTTGACCGCCTCAACTGCTCCTTCTATTACCTCCTTACCTCGCCAAAGTACGCCGTCTAAATCTACTATAATTAAATCGTATTGAGTGAGCACAAGCAAATAATTCGACAAAACTATTAAACTTTAGGTTTTAGAAAAATTTTAGGAATTTTTTTGCTATTTCACAGTACTCTAAGTAAAGGCGTCTATATTCTTTAGCTAAGTCTGCGCTAGGAGACATTAATGACTTTAACTGTACTTTCGAGAGATATTCTTCGAGGCTACTTATCAAACCGGCTGCTTTAGCTCCTAAAACAGCGGCTGTCAATGCTGCCGCGTGCTCGGCTTCAGGTACGGCTATTTTCTTTCCGTAGACCGCTGACTTTATTTTAAGCCACTCCTTGCTACGAGCTCCTCCTCCAATACAGCGAACTTCACTTACTTTAACTCCAAGGCTCTCAACGATATCTAGTACTAATTTAACTTCATAGGCTATAGCCTCCATTAACGCTCTAACTATGTGCCATCTCGAGTGACCTAAGAGCAAACCTATTAGTCCTCCTCTGGCTACAGGCTTCCACCAAGGTGCTCTAGCACCTATGAAGAAAGGCATTACCTTTACTCCTTCAGAACCTGGGGGAATTTTAGACACCTCTAGGTCTATTTTCTCGAAAAACTCGTCTCTGTTAAAGTCCCTGAACATGTTATCTATTACCCACTCTAAGAGAGACCCTGTTGAAGAGAGACCTGTATCTAGTAGCCAGCGCCCGGGAGCCATGTGTACTGAGACAATTATTCTACAGTTAGGGTCTAAGAGAGGTTTAGAGAGAACCGAATTTACGCTAGTCGTCGTGCCTGTAGACTCTACAACTATTCCCTCCTTTACCGCGCCTGCTCCGAAATTTTCGGCGGGTCTATCACCTGCGCCTGCAGCTACGGGTACTCCTTTAGGTAAACCTAGCTCGCGTGCAGCATTTTCTGTTACTTCTCCTACAGGCTCACTAGACCAGTAGAGCCGGGGAAACTTGTTTGGAATATCGTATTTGCTGAAAAACTCATCTATCCACTTCAGTTTGCTGATATCAAACATCATTGTTCTGCTAGCCAAGGTATAGTCTGTAGTATACTCGCCTGTCAGTCTATAAACAAGGTAGTCTTTAGGCTGAAGATATACTTCAGCCTTCTCTAGAATTTCCGGACTATGTTTTTTGAACCACAGAAGTTTTGGAAAAGAGAAAGTAGCATCTGGCCTCAGCCTCGTTCTATAATATATCTCTTTTAGCCCATATTCTTTCTCTATTTCGAGAGATTCTTGGGTACAGCGTCTATCCATCCATATAACGCAACGGTCTAATGGCACTCCACTTTTATCTATGAATACTATTCCTTCTCTCTGACTAACTACTCCTACTGAAACTACTTTCTCTAAGTCTTTCCCCGGTACTTTCTTCAAGCATTCCGCTAGTACTCTCCACCAGTCCTCAGGGTCTTGTTCAGCCCACTGCGGCTTAGGTCTATAAGTGCGATAGTATCCTTCTACGACTCGAATAATTCTAAAGGACTCTATGTCGAGCAAAAGAACTTTAAGTTTAGTTGTACCTAAGTCTACTCCAAGAGAATACATGGAGGCTACTCGATTACCTTGACTTGACCGAGAGGTCTTATTTTCTCTACTTCTGGGTTAACTAAGTAGAGCGGTTTCTCTCCTTTAAGGACCCACACTAAGTTTTTGGCAGCTATTTCAGCCATTTTCGATCTCGTTTCGTGGCTGGCGCTGCCGATATGCGGCGTGAGAACTACGTTGTCTAGCTTTAGGAACGGGTGGTCTGGAGGTATGGGCTCTTTCTCGAATACATCTAGTCCTGCTCCAGCTATCCACTTTTCTTTAAGTGCTTTGTAGAGAGCTTTTTCGTCTACAACAGCTCCTCTCGCAGTGTTAATGAGTATAGCTGTCTTCTTCATTAACTTGAGTCTTCTCTCATCTATCAAGTGATATGTATCCTTAGTGAGCGCTACATTTATGCTCACTATGTCTGCTTCTCTTAGCAGGTCGTCGAGCTCTCTATACTCTAGTCCAAGTTCTTTCTCGAGGTCTGGTTTGCGTCTGCGGCTCCAGTAAATAACCTTCATGTCGAATCCTTTAGCTCTTCTAGCTACCGCAGCACCTATTCTGCCTAGTCCTACTATTCCGAGAGTTTTTCCGTAGACATCGTATCCCAGCATGAAACAGGGGTGCCAGCCTACTTTCCATCCACCGCTTCTAACAAGCTTGTCTGCCTCAACTACTCTTCTAGCTACAGCCAGTATCAGCGCCCAAACTAGATCTGCGACAGTTTCGGTGAGCACGCCGGGCGTGTTTGTTACGTATATTCCTCTGCGCGTTGCCTCCTCTACGTCGATGTGATCATAGCCCACGCTGTAAGTACTTATTACCTTGAGGTTGGGCGCAGCATCCATTACTTCTTTATCTATCTTATCTGTAAGCAGGCAGAGAAGACCATCTTTATCTTTAATGTGTTCTATTATCCACTCTTTGGGAGGAGGTTCTTCGCGAGTCCACCATTCAGCTTCACAGTATTCTTTAATAATAGAGGGGCCGGGCTCAGGTATTTCTCTAGTGACAAGAACTTTAGCTTTCCTCACAACTATGCTCACGAATAAAAAATATAAATAAATTAGCTCGAGACTACTTTCCTCGCTCTTCTAGAATGCTAATAGCCTTAGTGTATAAGTCTACTAAGACTTCTTTCTTCAGCCTCTTGTCTAGTTTCGCAAATAGATCCCACATGAATCTGAGGACACTTGCAGCGGGCTCCCTTAACCCAAGCTCCTCTTCAAGTACTATATACAAGTAGTAGAAGTATCGGTCGTAGTCCTCTACTTTACCTTTCTTAAGCTCCTCTTTGAGAATTTCTTCAAGTACTTCGCTAGACTTCCTTTCGGGAAGAGGTATGCGCTCTTCGGGCGGAGGCATTGTCGTAAACTCTATGTGAGGCTCTGTCTGATACCAGTAAGCTACACTAGATATATCGTCGGCGCGGTCATTTGCATGACCATGCTCAATGGTAACTTTAATGGATTTTTTGAAGACTACTGGCTCCTCTAAGTGAAAGCGGTACATTGTGTGGTAGCCTAGCCAACTTCTCTTGCCCCACAAGGGAAATCCGTGGTAGGGCCCCCAGTATTCGCGGTTAAAGCCCCATGCTGAACAGAAGTAGTCTTCTGTTCCTGTGCCATGGAGACTCGGAGGCCATTTCTCGCCGTCAACGAAAATCATATCGTCGCCTTCACCCCACCATCCGGGTCTCAAGCCGTGTACACTTAGGACACAGCCTATGTAGTGTCCTCTGCCTTCAGCATAGAGTATGAGGTAGTTGTTTTCTCCCGTTAAGTTCACTTTAGTTTTCTGAGCTACTGTTTTTTCTCGCCGCCATTTTGCGTGGAACAGTCCTATTTCATCTTCAAGCTTGTCGTAGAGCTCGTAGTCAATGTGGTAGTAGAATGCTCTGACTTCAGTATCGCACTCATTTACTACCTCTATTTCGGCATAGTCGAAGAAAGGCATAGGGAAATAGCAGTTAAAGCCTTTGTCGCAAGTCATGGTCAAAGGAAGTGAAATATAATGTTTGGTTATTCCGTGTCCCATTCCAAAGAAATCGCCTATAGGTGACTCAACGCTAGGCTTATTCTCATGATCCCAGTACATTCTCAGGAGAATTTTCCTCAAGTAGTATTTGTCGGGACAGGAAATCGTTATCCATATGTGTCTTATTGCGCCCGGTCCCTTGATTTTGGCTAGTGTAGCTGTGTCTCCGGGCTTTATTGTTATGTAGTCTCTATTGCCTCCTGTTCGATCCCAGCTAGACTCTCTTTTAGTTACAGCGTTCCTTAAGTAGGGGAGACTCCACAAGACTCCTCTTATAGTGGGAAGACTCATGTCTTTTTAGCGAGCTGGAAATATAAATCAGTTAGCTCAATTAATGTGTGCATAGCCTAGTCAAAATACTCCATGAATTCCTCGTTTACTTTATTTCACGTTACTGGGTTTTAGGGATTGTTGCTACTATGGCTCTTGAAAGCACTTTAGTGCCTATTCCTAGCGAAATTGTAATGCCATATTCGGGTTATGTAGCCTACCTTAATAGTTCTGTGATTATGGTCGTTGAAGCAGTAATTGCCGGAACACTAGGTAATCTTCTCGGGTCTCTGCTAGCATACTACCTTGGATTAAAGGTAGGTAAGCCCATGCTTCTTAAATACGGTAAGTATTTTCTAGTAACTCGAGATAAACTAAAGTACGCGGAGAAGCTTTTCTCGAAGTACGGAGATTACGCCGTGTTCTTTGGAAGACTTATGCCTGCTGTACGCACAGTTATTTCTTTTCCGGCTGGAGTTTTTAAAATGAATCTCAGTAAGTTTATTCTACTTACAGTAGTCGGGTCTATTCCGTGGAACACTGCTTTAGTTCTTCTTGGGTACTGCTTAGGGCCTTCTTGGACTATTTTAGAAAAATATTTTCATTTACTGGATATCGTTGTTATCGTAGGAGCTCTAGTTGTGATTGTCTACTTCCTATATAAGTTGAGGTCTTCGAATGCTCATAGCACTTAAGAGGAGATTTACATTAGTAAGACTTATATTGTGTAGCTCATTTGCTAAAGAGGCTTTTTAGGGGTGATAATATGGTGAAAGTTCTCGGCATTAATGGGTCTCCGCGTAAATATGGTAATACTGCTAAACTGTTGTTGGTCGCGCTAAAGACGGCGGAAAAGCTGGGTGCTGAAACAGAGCTCGTACACTTGTACGACTATGATATTAAGCCCTGCGAAGGCTGTCTCTGCGACGAACAAACTGCCTGCGGGTATCCCTGCGCTATTGAAGACGATATGAAGATTTTATACGACAAAGTACTGAAAGCAGATGCCTTAATAATTGCTACGCCCATATATTGGTTCAACATGTCTAGCGTAGTCAAGACCTTTATCGATAGATTGACTGCTTTTGAGAACATGATCTTTATTGACGGCAAGAGCTGGGTTGAAGGAAGAGTAGCCGGCGTAATAGCGTGTGGAAACGACAGCGGCTGCATACAGGTAATAGCAAATCTTTACGCGACTCTAGTCTCGATGGGCTTCGCTATACCGCCCTGGGCTTTAGCTTACTTCAATAAGAAGGGAGACGTGCTAGAAAACGAAGACGTACTGTTAGACGCCGCGAATGTTGGTAGAGCAGTAGTTCTCGCGGCTCAAGCTCTCAAAAGTCTTTATAAGAAGTGGTACGACGCCGAGTTAATAGATTTTGTACGTGAAATCAAGCCAGTAATAGCAAAAGTTTCAGAGGAAGCTAGAATTAAGCAAAAATCATGTAGAGATGAATTAATAAAGACTATAAAAGAGAAATTAACTTTGACGAAGTGAATCAACCACGTATACTCTTCAAGTGAGCTAAAAGTGTTTTAAAAGTGTTTTCAGAAATAGTTATGTGAAGAAAATTTTGTGGATGTTTGGTTTGCCTTCAGAGAATCCTGAAAAAGCTTTAGATCTACTTAGTAGAGGAGGTTTTACTCATATAACTTTACCTCTGAAAGAAAACCTCATTAAACTCGCTTTAGACCATGGGTTCAAAGTCTTTATAGTCTTTAAAGCATTTGATATTAGCAACAAACGCGGAGAACCTAGTCTACTTGCAGAAGATCCTTATGGAAGAAAACACGTATGGTTTAGCTCAGGGTGCCCAAATAACCCTCTTTTAAGAGAAGAAAGACTAGAAAAACTAAAGGAAATAGCCACTAAGTACGACATACATGGAATATCGCTTGACGGTATAAGATTCGCTTCGCCTGGAAGCGGCATTAACGCTTTCATGACATGTTTCTGCAGGAACTGCAAATACAAGGCAGAGGAATTAGGCTACAATTACTGGAGAATGAAAAAAGACGTTGAGAGACTGCATAAGAGTCTACAGAATCCTAGTTTTATAGAATACTTGAAGAAAACAGTAAATGATTTCTCAATGCTTATAGACTTTCTGCTAGACTATGAGGGAGTATTAGAGTGGCTGAGCTTTAGGGCAGAATGTATCGCCGAGTATGTTAAAGAAACTAGAAATCTTCTGAAATCTATTGACCCCAAGCTAGAGCTAGGAGCCTATCTCTTCACTCCGACTTTGTCGAAACTAGTGGGACAGGACTACAGGAGGCTAGCATGGTACTTAGATGTTTTTCAGCCGATGATATATAGGCTCGGCGAGGGAGTAGCCTGCTATAACTACGAGTTAGCTGTCTGCGCTAAAGATATTTCAGAGCTCTCGGGTAGTGCTGTCTCGGATATACTGCTCCTTCTCTATAGGCTGTGCGGCTTAGATACTTTGAGTCCTCCACTCAAGCTGGAAGACTTATTTGAGAAAGGTTTACCTCTTGAAGCAATTCACGTAGAGTCTACTAAAGCCCTGAGACTTGCTGAAAGCAGTAGAGTAGAGCCCATTATAATACTTAAAGATCCTCAAGTAGTCTTTGCGGCTCAAAAAGTAATCGAGGCCGGCTGTAGTGGAGTAAACTTCTTCATTTACACCAATAAACTTCACGAAACTGTAGAAAAACTATGCGAAGTGGTGAAAACTCTTTGAAGTACGGCTTCTATCTGACGTACAGCGATCTCGAGAATGATTTCGATGAACTAGCCGAACTCACAGATAAAGGACTAGAAGTTCTTCATGTCAGTCTTCCCCTACCTAGAGTAGAAGAGTATTACACAGACACTAGAATTAAGCCTCATCATGTTAAAAGAAGCCTTATCATTAAGCTAAGAGAGCTTGTTAGAGACGCTCAGAGTATCGGTTTAAAGGTAGTACCTCCGCTAAAAGTCTTTCACTTCAGTCAGCTCGACGAAAATATAGACTTAGCTTCAGTAACAGTCTTTAACAAGAGGAATAGAGAGTGGGCTTGCCCCGTGAATAACGAAGTCAGACACAGAGTCGAAGCCGACATGCGTAATCTCATAGAGACATATGATGTAGACGGTATTCTGCTCGACTTTTTGAGATACGGTGGTGTTTTCTATGGACTAGAAAATTACCTTGTTTGTTTCTGCGAAGAGTGCTGCAGAGACGCCAAAGAAAGAGGCTTTAACTTATACCTCATTAAGTCAGATCTAATTGAGCTGTATGAAAAAGTAGTCTCAGTAGACGTAGATATCTTAGTCAACTTTCCTCAATTAACTTCGCTCTTCGAGTGGGTCTACACTACAATCGACTATCACTCGCTTACAGACTGGCTAGCTCTACATAGAGAAATAATTAGCGAGTACACATATTATCTCACTAAGCTAGCTAAGAGTCTTGGCGGACCCTCACTAGCCGTCGGCGCAACTCTCATGGCTCCTATGTGGAGCATACTAGTAGGTCAAGACTACAGAGACTTCAGCATAATTGTCGACTTCATAGAACCTCTACTCTATTTCGACCAGATAATATGGGAAGGCTTACCCGTAGTAAAGGAAATAAGCGATAAAAGCGGCATAAATAAAGACCTCTTGACCAAAATATACTTTAGGCTCTTAGGACTAGACAGCAAATACACCAAACCATATAATGTTCTTAAGGAAGAAGGACTCGATATTGAAGCTTTAAGCGAAATAGCTGAAGCTTGCATTGAACTAAACGTAGAAAATAAGCCACTTTACGCAGCTATCTCGTGTAGTAAAAAGTGCTTCGAAAACAAATATTCTAAAGAAATATTTTCTAACATCAAAGTTTTATCAGAGGACCTTGTAGTAGAGACTGTAGAGAAAATATCAGTACTTAGTCCCGACTTAATAATATTCAATGCTTATAGAGAATCAAAGGAATTTCTCTTTAAATACTTTAAATACATTGCCGTCTAGTCCGACAACAGATATCTATACTGTCTCAACTATTTTGTTATCTCCGCTGGCATGTAAAAATAAGCGACGCTAATTTTATAAAGTGTTAGATACGTCTAACAGTAGAAATGTACTTAGAAAACTCTCTTGAAGATTATTTAGCTGAAATATATAGACTAGAAGAAGCTTACGGATACGCTAGAGTAGGTAGACTGGCAAAAGAGCTAGGCGTATCTCCAGCTACTGTATCTAAAATGATTAGAAAACTTGAAAAAATGGGTTTAGTTAAGAAAACTGTAGAAAAGAAAATTAAGCTTACTGAGAAAGGTAAAGAAGCCGCCAGAAAGCTAATAGATAAACACCTGGTTGTCGAAGAAGTCTTAATGGAGGTTTTGGGAATAGATTATGCTGATGCTCATGCAATAGCACACTACTTGGAGCATATACCTGACTCCCTTTTAGAAAAAATTAAGGCTAAAGTACCTGAAGCTTCCCACAGAAGCGCTATCGAGGGAACAAAGTTAAGTGACGTTGGCGAAAACAGCGCATGTAGAGTAGTAGCTTTTAATGACTTAAAGTCTTTATTCAGGTTCCTCTCTAAGCACGGTATTTCAAAAGGCTCTAGGCTCTTCGTTAAAAGCAAGACTGCTTACTATCTTGAAGTTTTTCACGAAAATAAGAGTCTTAGAATTCCTTTGGATATAGCTAGGCTTATTCGCGTAGAGGTGATTAGGTAATGATTTCTTTAGAGAGCTTGCCTCCAGGCACAAGAGCACGTATTTTGGGAGTAGCGGGAGGCTACGGTTTAAGTAGAAGACTTATGGAAATGGGATTTACTCCAGGAACTATAGTAGAGGTAGTTAACAGCGGACCTGGACCTCTTTTAGTTAGAGTAAGAGGAGTAGTTATTGCTCTCGGGAGAGGAGTTGCGAGAAAGATTATAGTTCAGCCTATAGGTTGAGCTAAATGTCGGAGAAGAAGGTAATAGTTGTAGCAGTAGCAGGAAATCCTAATGTAGGCAAGTCCACGCTATTCACTATTTTAACTGGAGAAATAGCACATGTAGCTAACTGGCCTGGAACAACTGTTGAACGGAAAGAAGGCTTTAGAGAATACCGAGGAAAAAAAATAAGATTTGTTGATTTACCTGGAACATACTCTATTTCGGCTACTTCACCTGAAGAAATCGTTGCCAGAGAATATATTGTCAGCGGAGAACCCGATGTAGTTTTAGTTTTAGTAGACTCTACAGCTCCTGAAAGAACACTAAATTTAGCTATACAGGTTCTTGAGTTAACACCTAGAGTTGTCGTAGCGCTGACTAAAGCTGACTCTGCTCACAGTTTAGGAATACACATACACGTCAATAAACTTGAAGAAAAGCTTGGTGTCCCTGTAGTCTTAGTTTCGGCTCTAGAAGGTACAGGACTGAGAGAACTTCTCGATGCAGTAGTCGATGTAGCTGAAGGGAAAAAAGGCAGGAAAAAGCCCTTAAAAGTAAACTATTCGTGGCTAGAGCCCCATATAGCTGAAGTAGAGTCTCTGCTGAGCAAGTATAATGCTTTACCTGAGTACGATCGACGATGGGCTGCTGTAAAGCTTCTTGAAGGAGACTTGAGGCTAGAAGAAATACTTGAACAAAGAGGCTTTGAAAAGCTAATAGAAGAAATAAGGCGTTTGAGAACCGCTATTACTAGAAGCACTGGAAAAGACATAGGCGAACATGTTATTACGTCTAGATTTAATCTCGTAGACTCTATTGCTAGAGAAGTTGTTGTGAGAGTCAAGACTTCTGCAGTATCCGAGGAATCTCTACTCGAAAAGCTTTTAATACACCCTGTTTACGGCCCCCCACTAGGGCTTTTAGTTCTTCTTCTAGCTTTTACAGCAGCCTTTGCGCTGAATACGGGCTTTCCGCTGAATATATTACTCGACTTCATGGGATTTTCTGAAGCCGCCGAAGTAGTAGAAGAATACAGCTTAAGCGGGCTAATAGACACTGTCTTCAACTACTTGAGCGACATTTTAAGGCAAATAATGGTGCGGGCTAAGCTACCTGACTGGCTAGTATCGCTTGTAGTAGACGGAATAGTACCAGGTGTAGGCAGCGTACTTTCATTCTTCCCTCTTATCGTAGTAATATACATCGCTCTCTCGATAATAGAAGATAGCGGTATAGGTCCCCGTATAGCTGTATCGGTAAATAGATTCTTCAACTACTTCGGGCTTTCAGGCAAAGCAATATATCCCCTGATAATAGGCTTAGGATGTAATGTTCCCGCAGTAATGGCTTCTAGAGCATCGATAGAAGAAGAGGAAAGAAGACAGATCATATTTTCAGCACCTATTATACCTTGTCAAGCAAGACTATTAGTTATCTTAGCTTTTACTACAGCTTACTTTACTTCCCCTCTTCACCAAGCTTTCGCTATAGTCAGCATATACATCATAGCCATTTTTCTCACACTACTTACGTCACTTTTAATGCGAGCACTTCGGTTTAAAAAGAAAGAGCCTCCCGAACTAATTCTCGAAATACCTCCAATACACAAGCCTTCACTCAAAGTAGTTTGGTGGCTCACATGGGATTACAGCAAGCACTTCCTGAGAAAAGCAGGTACAATAATAGTGGCTTTAAGCGTAGCTACGTGGTGGCTACTAAGCTACAGTCCCTCAGGGCTAGCAAGCAGTGTAGAAGAAAGCTTTGGAGCAATAATTGGTAAGACTCTGGCTCCACTGCTAGCGCTCTATGGCATTTACGGAGAAAACGCCTGGAAAACAGCTTTTGCACTTCTACAGGGATTTGTTGCTAAAGAAGCTCTGGTGGAAACAATAGCCGTAATGTACGGTGGTACTCTCTCTACTCGTGAAGCACTATTAGCACTAGGCTTAACTCCACTACAGGCATACTCTCTCTTAGTTTTCATGACACTCTATGTTCCCTGCTTAGCTACTTTAGCTGCAATATTTTTCGAAAGCAGAAGCTTAAGAACCACTATTTTCGCAACAATATATATGGTAGCTTTAGCTACAGTCGTCTCACTCACAGTTTACTATACAGGACTTTTATTACAGACTTTAGTCTCTTAACACCATGTAAAGGAAGCACGAGAAGGGATAAAAGCCTAGTTCTCTTAAATACCTCCTGAATTCTCTTTTCTCAACTAAGCAGTCCAAGACAAGAATTTCTGCCCCAAGGTAGTACAGCTCGCTAACTATAGAGTCGAGAACTTTAGAGAAAAGTCCAGAAGAAAGAGCATTTCTAGATACCGCTAAATACGTAATTCTACCGATATCGTTTTCTTTTCTAACAACTACTAGACACTTGCCCTCATTTTCTCGATTCACGTAAAAAGTTGTATGCTTCTCTAAATCCTCTTCAGATAACTTATAGTCCGAAACACTATGTAGCTCGAAGTCCTTCAAATAACCTATGTCCTCTATTTCAGTAGGCTTAAAATACTGTTCTTTCTTCTCTACGGGCTTAAAATAGCTTACTTCGTGAATTCTCATCCCACTTCTGAAAAGAAACTCTACTGCTTCAATCTGGTGAAGCTCTACTTCAGCAACTATTCCTTTAACAAAGTATTTTTCAAGTTTTTTAAGAAACCAGTCCATAATTTCGCTCAAGTACTGGTCTCTCCAGTACTTAGGACGCATTAAAAAGCATTTCAGCTCATAACATTTTCCTTTAACTTTTCTGAAGAGCAAAGGTTTTCTTCTCGTGAACTCTATTGCAAAAATATGTCCTATGAACTCTTCATCTTCTGCGACAAGCGACAAGTGAGGATATTTTCCCTGAAAGTATAGTATATCGGACACGTTTTTAAGTGTCGTAAAGCCTGCGTAAGTTGAAGATAGCAAGTCGTCTACTTGCTTGAAGTCGGATAGCGTGAACTCTCTAACTAACACGTACTATCTGCATGCATTAAGTTTAATAAATTACCCGAAGAGCAAGAGAATATATTATCTACTGTCTTTAATACTACGCTATGGACACTCCGCTGATCAGCGTACTAATACCCGTCTACAGAGAATCAGACCAGCTTCAAAGTCTACTTGACCAGCTTCTCAAAGACCCCTATGAGAAAAAGGAAGTAATTGTTATCGTAGACGAGCCTACAGTAAAAAGCCTAAAGCTGGCAGACAAGTACAAAGATAAAGTAAAATTTATCTTCAATAAAACGCGTTTAGGGAAAGTTACGGCGCTCAATAACGCAGTTAAGCAAGCCTCGGGAGACATACTTGTTTTTATAGACAGCGACATTGCCCAAATAAAACCCAAGAACAGTTTCTTGGCGGAAATAGCCCACGCTACAAACCACTATGAAGTAGTTGAAATGAGCAAAAGAGTTTTTAGAAAAGGAGTACTCTCGAGACTTGTTCACTACGACTACCTAAGCTATAGCGCTATTAACTGGGTTTTTTCACGTAAATTAAGTAAATGTTTGGCAGTCAATGGCGCAGCATTTGCCATTAAGAAAAGCGCATTCGAAAAAATAGGGGGATTTTCTAGAGTAGTTTGCGAAGACTTAGATATAGGCACAAAGTCGTATCTACATGGAATGAAGTACATGTTTCTCAATAATCTCTCTGTGTATATGCCTGCCCCTCCTTCTTGGAAAACGTGGTTTAAGCAGAGAAGGAGATGGGGATATGGTGTAGCTCAGTGGATTTTTAAGTACTGGAAAGAACTAGCAAAATTCGTTAAAGAGAACCCTCTACTAACAATACTCGGACTACTGATGCTAATTCCCTCGCTAGTGATCTTCTTCACATTTATTTCATTGAGCCTAACTCTGGGAGAATATCTTGTAGTAACCTTTATTCTGCTTACTGCGCTGAAATATGATCCTCTTTTAATTATCCTAGTTCTAATTTCTCTAGGATACTCTCTTCACAGAAACCTAATACCGCTAATTATAGCTACTGCTGCGATAACTGCTGTTTTCTACTATTTTGCTAGAAAACTCGAATATGAGTTCAAGATGTATGAGTTCCTTCTGTATTACTTCATTTACTCGCCAATATGGCTTTTAATACTAATACTCAGCTTCATTCGAGTATCTACAAAAAGAGAGCCTCCTAAAGACTGGAAAGTGTAGTAGTTATGCTAAGAGTAGTATCCTTTGATCTTGATGGAACTATTATCGATAGAAAGTACAATGACTATTTCTGGCTTGAAGTAATACCGAGAACATATGCTGAAGAAAAGGGCTTAAAGTTAAATGAAGCTAAGAGAATCGTCTACTCAAAGTACGATGAAATAGGCGATAGCGACATAAGATGGTACTTACCCGATTTTTGGCTGAAGTGCCTAGGTATTAAAAAGAGCTTAAACGAGCTAATACACGAAGCTTTTGGAGAAAGTAAACCATATCCTTATGTGAAACCCCTTTTACACACTCTATCTAAAATGAAAATTAAGATAATTCTCTGCACTAATGCTCCTAGAGAACTAGCCACTAGTATCCTAGACTACCTCTCTATTAGAAGCTACTTTAGGGAAATATATTCGTGTGTAAGTGACTACTCCTTAGTAAGAAAAACTAGAAGTTTTTACGCAAGAGTTGTTAAAGATCTTAAAGTACCTGCAAGCTCGATAGTGCACATAGGAGACAACTTTACTTACGACTATAAAATACCAGTATCTCTTAGAATAAAAGCTATATTAGTTAAAAATCCTGAGACATTAAATCATTTAAGCCTTTACCGCAGAATAATTTCCATAGGCATATAATTCACCAAACAATACTTTAACTGATTCTCTAAACTATATTTTAATAGCCTAGCGGATTTAATATGTAGTGGTCTAGTATGCACGTCGAGCTGATCAAAACCTATATTCCTGGACTCGATGAAGTGCTAGGAGGGGGATTACCTAGACCTGGAGTCGTGTACCTAGTGGGACATACTGGTACAGGAAAAACAACACTTTGTGCCCAGATTCTCTACGAGAGAGCTAAGAAACATAGTGAAAAAGGACTCTATATATGCACCTCAGAACACCCCTCTCTCCTTATCTCTAGATTGAAGTCAATGGGTATAGACTTCGAAAAACTAGTAGAAAATAACTTAATTGAAGTAGCTTATGGTACACCGATTTCAGAGGAAAATATAGTTGCTACTTTGCTGGAAGAAGTCTTAGCCAAAGTAGAGACAGGAGAATTCTCTAACATAGCTTTAGACAGTATAACTTCTCTAGTTAATTTTATACCGGTAGTCAAAGTAAGAGGTATTCTGGGGTCACTTTATAAACATATTATAGACAAAAAGCTTCTTGGAATTCTTGTAGGAGAAATCTCACTTACAGGTAAGTCGCCTACAGTTGGCGTAGAAGAATTCATGTGTGATACTATTATTAAGCTAGAGCAATACGAGCGAGCAGAAGGATATACTTTAAGACTGACAGTTCTTAAGAACAGAGTTGCTGGACACAGTAGAGCATACTATGAGATATCGATTACTGATAAAGGCTTCGAAGTGTTAGCGCCATTTAAGCCATGAGAATAGACCGCGATAAAATAGTTTTAGGCTGGCTCTCTTTATCAATTCTCCTTTTAATATATCTTTTCTTCAGAGGAAGAAAAGCTTACCTTTCTCTTGAAATCTTCTCACTAAGTCTCTTATCCTTTTACATCTGCATATTCTTTGTAGCGTCAAGTTTAATAGGACTAATACTTTCAGGACATTCTTTCGAAAAAGAACAAGTAGAAATTTTTTCTGGACTAATGGTAGTGGCGCTATCTCTTATAGCTGAAACACTGTATTATTCACCTGACATAATATTCTTAAAGTACTTGCTTAGCAACGTCGGCTTCGCAATAGGAATTACTATACTATTTCTCTCTACGAAAAACTATTTTATTAAAGTAGGTGTTATAAAAAGTACTTCGCGTACTTTCAAGCCATTTATAGTATTTTCACTAGCAATAATCGTCATATTATCTATTTCTTCATCAATAATAAGTATTACATTTAAGGAAAATATTCCATATTGCATAGAGAACGATTATGTTGAAGTAATATTAAATATAATTATTTTTAAGGCTACTTTATTATACAGTTTTTATTTAACATATAACTACAAAAGCTATTCATATCCTATTGAGGCCTTTAAACTGCTAATCGCGCTGGGCTTTGTTTTTGAAGCATCCTATACTTTAATTAAAATACTGGCATTTGCAAAAGGGTACTTCAGCATAATAGATGCAGTAGTAAGTTTTACAGCAGTAAACATAGCTTTACTTATTTTCATCGGAGGCTCTATGCTACTTATAGGGGCCTCAATGCCCATTACAAGAAGATACAGCGAATCAGTTCTCTTAGGAATAACATCTATTGTAGGCTACTCTGAGTATATCAGGGATATTCTAGCATCGTATGCTCGTCAAGGCTACTCAATACTAGTTATAACAAGGAGGGGAAGCCCTCTTTTATCGATATTTTACGAATTCCGAGAAAAATCATTTATAGCATATTTAGACCCAGAAACCTCTTATCCGCGGAGCATATCTCCTACAGAGTTCACTTTACCTCCAGAAACTGCACATATTGTAAAGCTTGTTAAAACCGTAAAGTCTTCGAGTAAAACAAATGTTCTAATAATTTTTGATAACTTAACAGATATTTATATAATGAGAGGAGATAAAAAGTCCTATGAAATAGTGAAAGAAATAAGCAGTATTCTCTCACCTGGAGATATTGTATACTTCATAGTCTATGTAAAAGCCCATGAAGAAAAGAACATTGAAGTACTTAAGTCGCTTACAAGAACATACTTAGAGATTTAAATTAGGCACTCGAAATATACCTAGTGAAAAGAGTTATCGAAAATACAGTATTTTACGGAGTACTCGCCTTGACTGCCTCGACTATCATTTGGCTATTTGCCCAAGGGTACATAATGCCTAGATTCACTATATTGTGGGACAAACTGTACATGAAAATTTTTGTCACAATGATTATCCTAAACGCATCTATTCACACAACTATAGTCTACTTAAAAAGACCCGAATACAGGTTCTCGGAGTGGAGACTTGTATTCAGAGGAGTACTCCTCTTAACACTCTCCACAATACTAGATCTCTGCGACGAATTAGCGACTATAAGAGAATACGGGCAACTCTTTACACTTAAGATACCACCTCTAACAGGAGCTCTTTTTCTAGCCATAGGAATATACTTATGGCTAAAGAAAATAACAGTCCACGAACCAGCAATAACTCCAGTTTCTTCTGTTGGAACTACTATTACAGCTATTCTACTAGTACTGACATTTGTTATAGTCAGTATAGGAGGAGGATACACGTATCCTTCATTCAACAAGCTATTACAAGATATTTTTCCCGAGACATGTATGCTAGCTGCAGTAGTCGTGTGGACCCTAATGCTTTTCACAAGAGGATCAGATAACTGGTCAATTCAGCTAATAATAGACTTCTATAGACTTAGTGGACTCTTTTTCATAATTGTTCTCTCGCTCTATATTCTCGAAGATCTCTACGCATATTCTCAACTATCACTATTCTTTCTCAAGAAATCTTTCGAAATAGTTGCTCTCGGCGTACTGATAATGGCACTAACTTGGAGCAGCTTTACACCCGTAACTCTCCTGGCTTCAGCAAGTACTTCACATATGAAAGTCTCGGCAGACAAAAGCATACTACTTGAAGTAGACACACCTAGTGACGCAGCGAGCGTAATTAAGAATACTCTACAGGCCAAAGAATACTGTACAATAATCTTTACTAAGAAGAAAAGCCCCTTAAGAGAGAAACTAAGTGAAGAAAACTTGCCTATTATTTTCTGCTACCTAGAACCTGTAAGCTATCCTAAACAAATAAGTGACCGAGAATACGAAGTATCGGCTGAACAAGCACATATAATATACTTACTTAGAAAAATGCGCAGCCGCTGCCGCTACCCATTCCTGTTAGTCTTCGATAACTTAACAGATTTAACTACAGAAAAAGGCTTAAGGAAAACGTATTTAATTGCAAGAGAAATGCTCTCTTTCCTCGAAGAAGGAGACCGGGGCCTCTTTATTTTGATTAAAAAAGCTCACAGCGAGCCAGAAAAAGCTCTCCTATACTCGCTCTTCGAGAAAATAGTTTCACTTTAGCCACCTCTCTAGCCAAGCTATAGACTTTCTCCCTGAAAACATGTGTCCTCCATCAAATACATCTATGTCTAGCTTGTCGCCCGCACCAAGGAAGTCATAAATCCTCTTAAGCTTTTCATAAGCCTTCATAACGTAAGACGGTGTATAAAGAGGATCTCTTTTACCGTACTCTATTAAGAGTGGTCGAGGAGCAATTAAGCCCACAATATCGGGAAAATCAGCGTACTTGAGTATGCCCGGTATATACTGGCAGGGACACTCTCCTCTCTCAATAAGCATGTCCCTAAAAGTGCTGAAGTATCCGCTTATAACAGCCACCTTTATCCTCTCGTCGAGTGCACTCGTATAGGCAGTCCACGTGCCGCCCCAAGATAACCCTACACAGCCTATCTTCTCCTTATCTACGAAAGGCAGCAATTGAAGATAATCAATAGATCTAATGGCGTCCCATACTCTTTGCCCAACCATAGTTTTGCCCAACAAAAGAGAAGAAGTAAATCCCCATGTGCAGGTCACGCCATCCTTCGACAGCTCGCCAAAGCATCTCCCATCAGGCACTAGTACCACGAAGCCTCTCTTAGCTAGCTTGAAGCCATAATCGTAGTTCAGCGGAGCAATATATCTCTGGTACTCTATTTCACTTGAAGCTATCCCGGCCACATCAACTTTACCTCGCCCATGACCATGAAGCGCAAGAATACCCGGAGCTTTACCCTTAAGGTCGGCTGGCTTGAGAAGATAAGCAGGAACACTAAAGTTCTCCTCAGTATCATAGACTACTTTCTCTACAATAATACTGTCTTTCTCAAAGGACTCGACTACCTCAGGGTTTAGAGGAACTTTTTCTTCAGGAAAACCTCCGAGAAGCTCTATTAACTTACTCTTAAGCTTCTCTCTCCACTCCCTCCACTCGTCGAAACTTTTCGCCTTGAACTCAAGTAAAGGTTTATTTTCACTCTCTAATTTGCGAAGATAGTTTAGAACAGAGAAATTTCTGTTCATGTTCTGTTTCCGCACAGAGCAAATATTATACTACTCACTTAAGGCATCATCCCAAGTCTCTTTAATTCGCTTAGATACATTTTCAAAATATTTCAGCAGCTTCGAGTGAAGGCGTTAAGGGATCCAGAACCATTGCCTGCTCAACTAGCTCTATAGAGCCCTCAACCATCCCTTTGACTAATAGCAGGTATTTCTCAGAATGCAGCCTCAATCAAGCTTTAACAGCATCGGGTAGCTTTACCGAAACTCCCTCTATCTTCCTACCGTCGATTACTGCAGGCACTTCTACAGCTATTTCACTAGGTAACCCGCTTATCAGACCTTCCTTTATTAAGTATATTAACTGCTAGCAGTGACAATCTCTTCTCATTAGAGAAAGCTGAAATTATGTCAAGAGCATATTCTTCCGAAGGCCTTATTTTCTTCTCACCTTTAATTACAGCAGAGAAAACATCCCCTTGTCTTCTGACAACGTGCTCGCTGAGCCTCATTTTATCGAAATCTATGACCCCACTTACTCTTTTCAATACAGAACCATATTTAAGGCGATTAAGCCAGTAGCTTAAATAAGGGAAAAACTCTGCGAATCGTCTATCACTCAAGGTAGGCAGAACCTTAAAAACTTTGTAGACTTCGCGTCTAATTGAGTATGGGTGTTTTCCATAATACTGTACTTGCTCGAATTAAATAACTCCTTTGTTAAGACAGAGAACACGGACTCTCCTTTATAGACTATATCAGTAGTCCATATAAAGTGGTTTAATCCTCCAGCATGAACACTAATCCCCCTGAGGATTTATGTTCAGTAGCTTTGACGCTAATTTCACGATATGATATACACTATGACATAACTCGACTACATTTACTTTAGTGTAAAGACTTGCAGCTGCACAGTCGACTCAACCATATTCATTAGACAAAAAGTGCTGCCCCATAGGTCATTTACTCGAAAGAAGTCTCCCAGTAAACCTTAAGTGAAGCGCTTCTCGTGCCAATTAAAGATACTTTAATCACGTCTACATGTCCGCTCCATGGAATAAAAAACTAAGTATCATTACTTAATAAGTTCTTTAATAACTTCAAATAGCTTCTCTAAGTCGTCTACTGTATTGTATAAATGCGGTGATACTCTTATACCGCCTAGTCCCCCAGCCCCTCTAGCTGCGACAATAATGTTTCTTTTCTTTAATTCAGCTACTATGTTATAGTGTTCTTTTAAACTAATGTTCCTTAATTTAAATGTAGTTATACTAGACCACTTTTCTTTATTTTCAGTAAAGGTCACTATCTCTCCATTTAGCTCAATTATTATATCTATAAGCTTTTCTTTAAGCGACAAATTGTGATAATGTATTTTGTTTATTCCTATTTCATTTAAAAGCTTCAATGACTCCGTAAAACCAAGTACACCAAGTATCGGTGGAGTTCCGGCCCACTCGAACCTGGCTGCAGTTTTCTTCAGCTCGAGTAATTTCCAGCAGTCTTTATCTGGATTGAACCAGTACTGAGACCATGTCTCGGCAGGCTCCTCCATGTTATGTAAGCCATAAGGAGGAGACTCGAGTTCGCTCAAAAGCTCTTTTCTAACATAAACTAGACCAACTCCAAACCATGTAGAAAGAAGCCACTTTTCTCCACCAGCTACAGCGAAATCTGGCTTTATTTCATTTACATTGAACTTGACTGCACCTATATGCTGTATTGAGTCTAAAATCAAGTAGGCACCTACTCTATCCGCTATTTCGCGCATTTCTTTGAGTGGCATGACTAAACCATTAACCCACTGAACACTGCTAGCTACAATAGCTTTTGTTTTCTCATCAACAGCCTTCTCAATATCTTCTACCGCATAGAAGCCATTTCTATGTCTTACTATACGTACTTCGCAGCCAACTTTACTACAGTATGTCTTTACTACTGATGCAACACCAGGAAACTCTAAGTCGAAGCTAACTACATTATCCCCCTTCTTGAATCCAACCATTGCTATGACTTTACTTAAACCCGTCGTAGTAGACGTGGTAAAAAATACTTCTTCTGCTTCAGCACCTATGATTTTTGCGGCCTCTCTCCTAGCCTCATCTAAAACTTTTTCCTCGAAGGAAGAATTCCAAGGCCCTTCCTCTAGTAAACGCTGAGCAGTGCTCACTACCTTCTTTATAGCTCTTTGTGGAACAAGGCCGTAGCCCGCAGTATTCAAGTAGACAGTTTTCTTGAGTACAGGAAATTCTTCTCTCATAATCACAGAAAATAGTCTAGCAACAGTAATTAAATTTAGCCAAATAAAGGCCATTTTCGCAAGCTTAGCGCAGTACTCCTATTTCGAGGAGAAAGAATATGAAAAAGTAGAGTCTAATCATAGTTGAGAAAATGCCCTATGATCCCGTAAAATACGCTGAAGCTCTCAAGAGAATAGTAACAAAGAATTCTCTTAGAAAATACTACCGTGTAGCTAGAGGAGGACGCTGGTATGGAGGAATAGCTACAGCTGACTGCGTTGGCTGCAACCTCAAATGTGTTTTCTGCTGGAGCGGAGCACCACGAGACCATCCAGACAAAATAGGCAAGTTTTATTCGCCTGAGTACATTTTCATGAAGCTCGATAAATGTGCCTCGAGGAGAGGATACCGTCAGCTGAGAGTAAGCGGTAACGAGCCAACTATCGGCCGAGAACATTTAACTAAACTGCTGGAGCTTGTAGAAGAGTCAGGAAAATACCTGTTTATACTGGAAACTAATGGAATACTCATAGGATATGACAAGTCTTATGCCCGAGATCTCTCTAAGTTTACATGTGTACACGTGAGAGTATCTATTAAGGGCTGTACTCCCCAAGAATTCTCTATGCTTACCGGCGCTACACCAAAGTCCTTCGAGTACCAGCTCCAGGCACTAAAAAACCTTCTCGATTACGGTGTTGAATGCCATCCTGCTGTAATGCTTTCTTTCAGCACTAAAGAGAGTTTGAAGTACCTAATTCAAAGACTAGAAGAAATAGACAGAGTACTAGTAGAGGAATTCGAGGAGGAATATGTTTTTGAGTACCCTCACGTAATGGAGCGTCTGAGAAAAGCGGGCATAAAGCCTAAAGTGAGCTTCAGGCCGGACTCTATACCAGAAGAACTTATCTAACTAGGCTCTCTACCCAAGACTTTAAAGCAGGTTTAGGCGCGAAGCCTACGCGCATGCTTACAGGCTTTCCTCCTTTAAATGCCATGAGAGTAGGTATTGCCGTTATACCGTAGTCTAGGGCAGCTTCCTTTACTTTATCTACATTTACTTTAGCGAAGAGAACTTTGTCTGAAAGCTCTTTAGCTACTTCTTTGAAGATAGGCGCCATCATTATGCAGGGAGGACACCAGGGAGCCCAGAAATCTACTACGAGCAACTTGCCTTCACTAGCCGACTTCGCTAAAAGTTCTTTAAACTCCTCGTAGCTCTCTACTTCAATGACTTCACTTCGAGGCTTCTCTTTTCCTCCTCCCAGCAGCCTAGCTAGTTTTTTCAACTTTATTTTCTCTAGCTCAATATCTTCTGGCATCGTTTTTTAAGTAATTTTAATTTAATTTAAACATAGCGTTACAGTTCAATCATTGGAACAGAATAGAGTGACTCTATGAAATCTAGTGCTTTCAAATACTTTTCTTCGAGTTCTCTTATGGCACTTTTTAACTCTTTTTCCCTAGTGCAGCAGGCTGATACGCAGAGGTATCCGTCTTCGTTTAAGTCTACTCTAGAGTACTTGAAGGGAGAAAGTCTTCTTGTAAGGTTTTCTGTTATTACTACGTGAAATGCTGTTCGAGAATACTTGTAGAGAGGCTCTGTTTCAATATAGTATCCGTAGTCCTCTACATCTAGCTCTAGGCTTATCCTTCTCCCTTCAATATACTTACACGCAACTACTACAGGGTATCCTCCCTCCATGTCTGCTACTGCTGCCGTGTACCCAGCTTTCCGAAGTACTTCTTTTATACCCTCGTAGTCTTCTTTAAAAACTTCTTTGTGAGCAGATACCTGTACTTCTGCTCTGTCTTCTACCCAGTAGTAGTGGTGAATAGGAGAAATACTGTGGCCCACAACTGCCACAGGAGTATAGGGCTGACTGTAGCCGAAGAAAACACAGAGAGCCGGGCCTGGCTCCCAGTAAGCTACGTCTCCCTTATGTACATAAGCTACAGTTTCTGCAAACTCTTTAGAAAAAGGTATATTGAAGTATATCTCTTCTTTCCAGACATTGATTACAGAGGAAGGAGCTTTAGATGAAAGAAAGTGAGCAAGCTCTTCGTCTTCGACTTCCAATACGAGAGACCCGACTTTAGCTACTTTTAGGTCTATTAACATCACTCTTTACTTCGAAACTACTACTTTTAACATTTCCCTTGCAGAAATCACAAACTATTTTAGCATATTGACTATTTTAATGAGTTCTTCTACAGGGTTTCTCGAAAAATCTACTCTTAGATCAAGTAGCTTATTGTAGTAAGGCGAATACTCTGTTTCGCCGCAAATAATTAGTGCAGCACTCCTGTCACCTCTCATGTCTCCTCCCACTTCATGAGCTCTCCGAGCTGCTTCTATGAGTCTATCAAGCATATTGAGTTTTCTATTTCTCCTCATAGCGTCTGCCGCCTCTTCTACTACTCCTTTGCGCACATAGTTTCCTATGACAGCAAAGTCTTCTCCCAAATATTCTCCACGAAACTGAGGAGCCTCAGAGCCAGTGTACGCTGCCTTGTCTAAGCCAAGAGTAATTACTGCTACTTGTCTGTGTTGAGGATAGCTATCTTTCTTGATAGCTAGATTCAGAGCCTGCTCAGCTGTACTTCCTCTACTAATGAGTTCTCCTATGATCGGCCCTAAGGAAGGATTAGTTAACGCCTGAGATGCTACCGCGCAGTAAGGGTACTTTATGTAAGGAACTCTGCTTCCCACAGCGATACTGCCGGAGACAGTTATTATTCCGAGAAGCCTGTTGTCAGGGTCTGCTACTAGAATACTGTAGGTCATAGCTTCTGTCCCTTAGATAAATACTCGAGAATTTCTCTTGCGGCTCTTCTGACAGCGTCTCTCGAGCTTAGCTTAGGCTTCCAGCCATACTTCTTAGCTTTACTTATATCAAGTAGCATTAACTTGACGTCGCCGGGCCATCCTCTTCCATCGGAAGTCATCGGCTTAAACACGTATTTCACGTTTTTGAGGCCCATTTCCTCTACAACAATATCGGCTATCTCTATTACTTTAACCCAGTCCTCGTTTCCCACATTAAATACCTCGTAGTCTTTGATAGGGTCTTTTACTTTATTGAAGAGATAGAGCATGGCTTCAACACAGTCTGATACATGGAGATAGCTTTTTTGCTGAGTCCCGTCACCGAGTATTTCTAGACATGAGGGGTTCTTTTTGAGCTTATGTATAAAATCCCATATTACTCCATGAGTAGATCTTCCTCCCACAATATTGGCTAGTCTGTAGATTACTCCTTTAATTCCATAGAGCTTAGAATAAGTCACAATGAAATTCTCGCAGGCAAGTTTACTCGCACCATATACCGAGATAGGTTCAAGTGGATGATAGTCTTCAGGAGTAGGCATAATTTTGGCTTCTCCGTAAACTGTGCTCGAGCTCGTGAAAATGAAGTAGGGTATATCGTTTAATCGAGCTGCTTCAAGGACATTAAACGTAGCTAAGACATTTTCCTCAAAGTGTATTCTAGGATTTATAGAGGATACTCTTACTTCGGGATTTGCAGCCAAGTGGAAGACTACTTCAGAATCTTTCATAAAACTCCAGTCGGTTAAAGTCTTTAAATCTGCTTTAATTAGCTTAAAGCGAGAATTATTTAAGTGCCTACTTAAGTTCTCTACTTTACCGCTGCTGAGATTATCTACTACTATTACTTCATGTCCTTCCTCGATAAGCTTATCTACGAGCCAGCTTCCAATGAAACCTGCACCACCCGTGACTACTGTCCTCATATTGTGTGTGAGTAAGCGTAATGTAATTTAAAACTATCGTAAATTCATTGAAAACTAGAAGTCTATTACAGGCGTACTAGAAAATTTTCCTAATTCAATAAATTCGCCGGGCTCAGCATCAGTGTAGATTAAGCGAAAGCCTATAGGCTTGTTTTTAATGAAAGCTACAGCAAGACACTCTTCAATGTACTCGAGGAACTTTTCTCTAGGAGCATTGGGAAGAAGCACCATGTCTACTCCAGCTACACATGCTACAGAGAACCTAATGAAGTCTCTTGCCCTCAGAGCCCCCTCAGCTGCAAGCCTTTTTAACTCATTGTCTTCAGCTAAAGGGAGCATAATCTCGTTAAATCCACAAGACTTTAGCTCAGCTGAAGCTCTTTCAATAGCCTTATTCAAAACAAGTATTCGGTAGAGAGAAATACTTCTCTTTCCTGAAGTAATTAAAGGAACAACAGACTCCTCCATCCAAGGTGAAATAGATAGATCTACTCCCTTAACCTCAATCCCTGCTTTACAGGAGATTTCTGTGAGAACTTTTAAGCAAGTTCTTCCAGCATCTCTTATTTTTTCAATAATATTCCCCTTTGAGTAAAGATACTTGGCGTAGAGAAGAGCCCCCGTTAAAAAGGGCTTCCCTGAAACACAGGCTGCAGCCGGAAAATAAGGTGTTTCAATAGGACCTTTAACGACAAGAGCTATTCTACACTGAGTAAGATAATCGCCTCTCTTCCTTAGAGAATTCAAGGCTTGATAGTACTTCTCGGCTAGACACGGAATTCGACTTAACTCTAGTTCAGGGACATTGAAACTCGCGAAAAGATTTTCATACGAAGACAGACTTTCACATATTTCAGCTAAATTCCCTTCAGCTGACAAAGGCACAGAAAAATAATCGAAGTCCGCTTCCTCGACGAAAGCAGAAGCTCTGTCGAGAAGCTTTAAAGAACACTTAGTTGGAGCTAAGGCAATTCTATAGCTCCAGATCTCAGTTCTTACTTCCGTTTCCTTTACTTTTCTTGCTAATTCTATAAAACTTTCATTCAGCTCAGGTATAGCGAGAGTAACCGCTCTAACCTTAAACTTCACAATATCTATACTTACGGAAGCACTATTTAAGACTGTTATTCGCCTGCAGAAGCTCTGTTTTTTGCTTTAAAGTATTCTTCTATCTGTTTAAGTCCTACAAGTATGGCTTCTTCTGTAGCCACTAGAGGAGTTTTATTTGACCCAAACTCTAATATCATCCAGCCGCGAACACCATTCTCGTCTACATCTACTTTGACAAAAGGTATACCTAGAGACTCTAAAAGCACAACAGCCTTCTCGCACTCACTATTGTTCTTCTCTACAAATAGGTAGACTTTGCCTTTGTTCATAGGCATCACTCATAGTTTCCTCAAATATTTAATATTGGGTTACGTTTAACTTACCCAGTATTATCAGAATATCTTGCTACTAATACTCTGTGCAAGAGATTACCGAAACTGCTCTCCTTCAAAAGGCTTATTAAGTTAAATAGAATAGGCTAGTGAGGTGAAGCAATTTGATAATATTCGTTACAGCAATAAGTGGTAGCGGAAGACTGGATTACATAAAAAGAGTACAGAAATTAGCGGGAGACAAGCTTGAAGTAAGAGACATAGGCTCAATGATGTTCGAGAAATCGAGGCAACTAGGTATAGAGATCCCTGAAGGAAAAATACTAGACCTCGACCCCTTTGCATTAAACTACTTGAGAGCAGCTATTTTTGAAGAGCTATTGAAAGAGAAAAAAGAATTCGAGAGTTACAGTGAGAAAGACAAAGACCTAATAATAAGTACTCACACATGCTTCAGGTGGAAGAAACACCTTGTTCCAGGATTCAATTTCTACTATTTAAATCAACTGAACCCCGATGTCTACGTGACAATCATAGACAACGTTCACTACATTAAAGCTCGCCTCGAATCAAATCCTCACTGGCGAGGCAGACTTACTCTTAAAGATATATTAATTTGGAGAGACGAAGAAGTCTTCATAAGTGAAATGCTTGCACAGTACCAGCAGAAACCACACTACATTATTGCCTACTCAGAACCCCCCGATGTACTCTACAACATTATATATAATGTCGAAAAAAAGAAAAAACGTGGAGAAAAGCCAGCGATTAAAGCTTACTTAAGCTATCCTATTACATATGTTAAAAGCAGAGACGAGTTTATTAAAGAGAAAAACGAAGTTAAAGAAAAGCTCAGAGAATCAGGCATAATTGTTTTCGACCCCATAAGTGTAGAAGAAATGGATATAATAGGAGCAGCTGAAGCAGCTGCTAGAGAAGGAAAAAAAGAAGTAGTTTTTGAAGTAGAAGGAAAAGAGTTCAAAATACCTTTAAGAGAAATAGAGGACGCTAAAGAAGATATAGTAGACCAAGTTGTAGCGAGAGACTACAAGCTGATAAACCAGTCAGACATAATCATAGTCTACTACCCTGTAACATACTTGAGCGCAGGAGTTCTAAGCGAAATAAACTACGGATTTACACACAACAAGGAAGTCTACGCAATATTCCCACACAGCGTAAGCCCGTTCCTGAAATACTACACTACAAAAATATTCAAGTCAGTAGACGAGCTAATAGAGTACTTTAGAGAAAGAGAAATGATTTAATGAACAGTAACTTCATCTATTTCTGCTTCTAGCTCTTCGTATACTTCGACCAGCTTCTTGAGCACTTCTGCCTCCTCTACGTATATCTTAATGTTTGTTAAGCCGTCTTCTATTCTCTGGCAAGAAACTACCAAAACTACTTTTCCTTCCGAGATAACCGCGTATGAAGAATATCCGATTTCGATTACTTCGCCTAGCTTGCCTAGTATCTGTGCCACATCTTGGGGCGCTAGCCCGCTTCTGCCAGTTAACTCGATTATCATAATTCACATTTAATAGTCTCCCGATAAATGCTTTTCCTCGAGAATCCTCAACGATAAATACTTCTCGAGAACAAGTTAGCCGGTGACCCGCAGTTAAATACTTTCCTTACACTCCTCGCAGAGGACAAGAAGAAGCAATCGAGTTTATTAGAAGACAAATCAGAGCTAGAAGAGCTGCTCTCCTGCAGGCGCCAACAGGCTTCGGTAAAACAGTTGTTGTGTTAACAGCTCTAATGCCGTATATACTAGGAGGCTATAGAGTTCTCTGGGCTGTTAGAACAGGAAACGAGACAGATAGACCCATAGAAGAACTTAAAGTAATTGTCGAGAAATATGGCCTTGACGTAAAGGGGCTCTCATTTAGAGGAAAAAGAGACATGTGTTTACTGGCTAGAGAAATGCTCAGCGGGCCTATAAGCCATGAAGATGCAAGTGTTCTCTGCAGAACCTACAGGAAAACATGCAAGTACTACTTGACTTTGATTAGAAGAGAAGACACTATACTAGATATATTTAATGACCCAATGATGTATACCGAGGTCTTAGAGAAGTGTTCTCGTCTGGGAGTGTGCCCCTACTTCGCCCAGTATGTTCTCTTAGAGGAGGCAGACGTAGTGTCGCTGAGCTACAACTATATTTTCATGGAGAGTATAAGCTGGAGCATTAAACGCATAGTCCCCTTCAGCGATACGATACTAGTTGTAGACGAAGCCCATAATTTACAGCACTTAAACCTCTATTCAGACAAAATAACACTCAACACTATAGTTAACGCTGCGAGAGAAGCTCAGGAAAGAGGATTAGCTAATATAGTCAAAGTACTGAAAAAGCTGCATACTAAGGTATCTGGGTACAAAAAGTTACTTAAAGACGAAGAAGACATGCTATTTGATCCAAGCGACTTCAAAGACATTTTAACAGAGCCTCTTTTAAAGAAAATGAGAACTTATGGTCAAAAGATAAGAGAACAGCAAATAAAAATGAAGAAAAGGCCCCATTCCTCACTCTATCATTTAGCCAACTTCTGGCTAAGTGTTTTCGAGACAATTGGTATAGAAGGCTTCGCGTACATTGCTACAAGAGATAGAGACAATATCATATTAGAGCTATGGGACATGAGATCGAGGGAAATACTGGGTAGCGTGTGGAGACAGTTTGCTAGAGTAGTGCTCATGTCAGGTACGCTGGCGCCGATAGATGCTTTCGCCGAAACAGTAGGCTTAGAAAAATACTCGGGCAAAATAATAGCGTCAGACTACGATCCTCGCAGAGTCCTGCCTATTATCTTGAAGGGAGTGACTACTAGAGGAGAAGAGCTACCTGAAGAAATGTGCTTAAGGTACATTAACTTAGTTAAGGTGCTTGTAGACAAGCTGAAAGTAAATACAGCTGTTTTTACAGCCAGCTATAGAATTCAAAGAGAACTGATTAAACATGGCTTAATCGAAGAACTGAAGACTCTTGGAGCGAAAGTCTTCGTTGAGCGAAAAGACATGAAAGGCGATGAGGCAAGAAAAATACTCACCAAGTTCAAGGAACTACCCTCTAGCGGAGAATACGGTGTACTAATAGGCCCTGCCTCAGGCAGGTTCGCGGAAGGAGCAGACTTCCCCGGACGAGAACTAGAGGCAGTATTCCTCGTCGGAATACCCTTTGATAGAGTGACCGCTAGAACAAAGAAATACATAGAGTATTATACACAAGTCTACGGGGAAGGCAAAGGCAGGTACTACGCCTACATAATCCCAGCCCTGCGCAGAGCTTCACAGGCTCTAGGCAGAGCACTGAGATCGCGTGAAGACCGAGCAGTCCTAATAGCTGGAGACGAACGCTACTTGAGATACTTGAACCTTCTACCAGACTACTTCACTAACGGAGTAAAAGTAGTCAAATATCCTGAATTAACTGAAGTTCTCGATAAATATTCTCCAGTAAATTGAAATCAGACTATAGCCCGTTCGTCACTGCTCCGAAACCTTACCCGGTCATCACTGTAACTTTATATGTCGTTCCGCTATATCTACTTACTTGAAATGGTAGTCGAACAGACCACTTACATTTCTCTCAAATCTTCTATTCTCGAGATAGCTTTCCGCGGGCGTTCACTTGAAATAAACGAGAATAAGTCTAGAGTCAAGGGTGTAAGGATACTTAAAGACGGAGTCTACGGCATTGCGTCGAGCAATAAAGAAGACTTTAAGACACTCAAGGAGAAAGCTTTGAAAGCGGTGTCAATGAGCAGAAGAACTACTAAGAAAATTGAGGGACTTGCTGAAGCGAAATTAGCTAAAGGCTCCTATAAAGCCTCATATGAAATTGATGCAGAGGAAGCAGTAGACTACGTTGTTTCACTTTCAGACAATATTAGAGACTTCCTTCATCCTCTTGAAGTAATTCCAGAAGTAATTTTAACAGCTTACACTACCGAAAGAAATATTATTACAAGCGACGGCGCAAATGCTTCTGAAGAGAAAACCATAGTAGAGCTTATTGCTTCTGCTACTTACTCAAGTAAGACAGCAAGCACTATAGTAGGGTTTACCGGTAACTTGAAGTACTTGCCAGATCCTTCTCTAATCGCAAAGAAAATTTCTTCAAGACTGCTGGCTATGTTAAAAGCAAGGCCTTTAGACATTTTTAGGAGAGGCTTAAAGTACACAGTAGTCTTTAGCTCAGAGTGCTCGGGAGCACTATTCCACGAAGTAGTAGGGCATCTTCTTGAAGCAGACGTAGTTGTAGAGAGAAATCTCGGAATAAGACCTGGAGCAAAACTGTTTAAATCCAATATAACTGTAGTAGACGACCCTCTTGTACCTGAAGGCTACGCGAGCTACTTTTTCGACGACGAAGGAGTCTACGCTAGTAGAAAAACATTAGTGGAAAATGGTACAATAGTCTCGCTTCTGCATACACGTTGGACCGCATATATCATGAAAGCTCCTCCTAATGCAAGTGCTAGAGGACTCTTTATACAGCCTAAAGCAATGCAAAGCAACCTCGTAGTGAAGCCTAGAGACTGGAAGACATCAGAGTTAATTGAGGAAACAAGAGAAGGATTCTACATAGAGGGGCTAGTTAAAGCAGAACTAAAAGATAATATAGTTACAGTAGTTCCTGAAGCATTTTACTACATTGAGAAGGGAGAAATAAAGTATGCTGTAAATGCTACAGAAGTACGGCTTTCGCCAAGAACACTGCTAAGAGAGCAAATTGATGTAGGGCGTTCGCTGTCGATGAGAATATCTAGTGAAAAAGGATTCCCTATAGCAGAAATAGCACCGCCAATACGCCTTAAGGCAGTAGTAGTTTAGCAAACTTTAGGTTTTAGTTGCTCCGCTACGTCTGCTGGCCCGAGAACTTCGACTGTACTTAAGTGTATTAGTCTACATTCCTCAAAAGAGCTTCCTCTGCTACATTTACTGTACCTTGATGACCTACTTTCCATACAGTTTTGGATACGGTGTGGCTAAATATGGCAGCTAAGTGAAAGACTATTTCTACTCCCCCTATTGCTCGGCTGACGTCGCTTTTTACTGTGATATCGCCTTTAATTACTTCGATTTTCTGTCTCAAATGCTCTATTTGCTTGAGATTACTGGGCATTCTTGTCAGTACTCTTATTTCCGCTTCTTTTTCTACTAGTTGTTCGGCAAGATAACTGCCTACAAAACCACGTCGCCTACATCTAGGTAAGTTTATAGCACTAAGTAATAAAATGAAAGGTATGTGTGAAGAAACTGAGTATTCTAGCGAAAACCTTCATGAAAATATTCACAGATTTTTAGCTAAAATAGAAGAATTCTTGAGAAAAATATGTAGCAGAGCAAGTACAGATAGTATTAGGAAGAAATAGCAAAAATAGAGCCCCTTTTTGAGGCCAGTGCTTTTAAGATGGACTCCTGGAATAGTATATGCTCTCTACTTAAGAGGTAGAATGTGTTCTAATGAGTTGAAGATGGCTTTCGGAGTGAGCTCTCAAGTTCTCTCCGATAAGCTGAAGTTCCTTGAGAAGTACGGCATTGTATTTAAGGAAATTGACTTGACTTCAAGGCCCATTAGAGCATACTATAGTTTGACTGATTTAGGTAAAGAGATAGAGCTAGTATTAGTGCCTCTACTAGTAGTTATCAAAGAAATATGCATTAGAAGAAAAGTCAGCTGAAACCCCCTTTCCTCACGTGGAGAGCGGCAGAGGCCGCTGATTCATCACACGTAGATATTTACTGGGTAATATTTTTGCTTTACTTTTAATGTTTAAATCAGGCGTTGATTATATTTTACTGATGGCTAAAGTGCTTTTACTAAATGGTAAGTGGAAGTTTAAATGGTTTGAGCCAGATGAGTATTGGCGACTGAGAAAAAAGCCATACGAAGAGGACTATGATGATTCAGCGTGGCTTGAGTGCAACGTGCCAGGCGATGTTCACACCTATCTTTTAGAGAAAGGACTTATTGAAGACCCGTTTTTCGAGAAAAATGCAGAGAAATGTAGGTGGGTTGAAGAAGTTGACTGGTGGTTTAAGAAGGTCTTCTATGTTTCAGAAGACTTAAAGGCTAGTAGAGTTGAGCTAGTATTTGAAGGACTAGATACTTTTGCTACAGTATGGCTTAATGGCATAAAGATAGCTGAACATGAGGACATGTTTCTACCGCTTGTTGTAGATGTTACCGACAAAATTAGGTTTGGTGAAAAGAATATTCTTGTAGTTAAGCTCGGTTCACCGCTTCTTGGGACGCGCAAGAGAAATAAGGGCGGACTTCCTGTTAACTTGCTGAGGGCTTGGGCTAGGAAAGCTCAGTATGCTTATGGGTGGGACTGGGCTACGAGACTGCTTACTGTAGGTATTTGGCGCGACGTTAAGCTTGTTTTCATAAACTCAGCTAAAATAAGGAGTATTTACGTTAGGACCCTTGAGATCAGTAATGCTTCCGCTAAGATTCTTATTGAAGCTGAAGTAGAGGCGTTTAAAGAAGATAAGTACAGGCTTGTGCTAAAGGCAACGTGTAAAGACAGTCTTTTAAAGGATTCTTTAGAAGTAGAGCTGAAGAAAGGACTTAACATTATCAAAAAAGAGTATTCTGTAGAGAAGCCTTACTTGTGGTGGCCTAGAGGCTACGGTGAGCAAAACCTCTACGAGCTCACGGCCGAGCTCTATTTGGGTGTAAGCAAAGTAGACGAGTATTTCACTCGATTCGGTATAAGGACTATAGAGCTTGTAACTGAGGGACCTGAGACACCTAACGGTAAAGTCTTCTACTTTAAGATAAATGGAGTAAAAGTATTCGTCAAGGGCGCCAACTGGATTCCACTAGACCTCCTTATAGGCAGAATAACCTCCGATAAGTATGAGCGCGCTTTAAGGATGATGGCTGAAGCAAACCACAACGCTGTTAGAGTATGGGGCGGAGGCTTAATTGAACATGATATGTTCTACGATCTATGCGATGAGCTGGGAATAATGGTCTGGCAAGACTTCCCCTACAGTACAGCCTATTACCCTACTCACGAAGAGTTCCTCGAACTAGTCAAGAAGGAGACTGAGAGTATTGTCAAGAGACTTAGAAACCACCCGTCAATAATTCTGTGGTGTGGTAACAATGAGATAGACTGGATGATGTACAATATGGGAATAAAGCACGATGACCACCCGATATTCTACAAAATACTTCCCGAAGTTATTCAGAAATATGATCCCGGCAGGCCTTACTGGCCAAGCAGTCCTTGGGGAGGAAAGCACCCTAATTCTATGGAAGAAGGCAATAGGCACAACTGGTATGTTTGGCACCGCTACGAGCCTATTGAAAAATACTTAGAAGACGAAGGACGATTCATAACAGAGTTCGGCTTCCAGGCTGCTCCCGATATAGATACTTTGAAGAAGTTCATTAAAGAGGAGAATCTCTGGCCTATAAGCGAGACATGGATATACCATTACCACACTCCATGGAAAATGGCCTACTATATTCGGGAGTTCGGGAAGCCACTTACTCTAAGAGACTATGTTCTACTTTCGCAGCTGGTACAGGCATATGCTCTTAAAATAGCTATAGAGCACTACCGGTCGAGGAAATTCGCGTGTGGAGGCTGCATGTACTGGAACTTTAATGCTCCTTGGCCCAATATCTGCTGGGAAGTAGTAGACTACTTCTTTAACCCCAAGGCAGCTTACTTCTACGTTAAGAAAGCCTATAGCCCAATAATATTAGTCTTCAAGAAGAAAAAAGAAGCTGTCGAAGTCTATGTAGTTAACGATGCTCTGAAGAAGATTAGCGGCAAAGTAGCTTTAAGACTAATAGACTTCAACGGAAAAACACTCTTCAGCAGAGAAGTAGACTTTAGTGTTGAAGAGAACTCCGCGAAGAAAGTACATGAAGTCATGTTAAAAGATCTTCCGCTAGACAGAGTAGATGATAGAGTTCTAATAGGAAAACTCTACGTAAATGAAAAGAAAGTACATGAAAATACACTGTTCTTCGCTAAGCACTTTGACCTGAAGCTGCCTGAAACAAGCATAGAGATTAAAGTAGAGGAAGCTAAGAGAATTGAAGAAAATACTGTAGTTAAGCTTACATTATCTTCTAGCAAGTACTCTTACTTCACTTATGTTAAAGTGACAGGAGTAGACCCCAAATACGTTACTTACAGCGATAACTACTTCAATATAGTTCCCGGAGAGCCTAGGCCTCTAAAAATAACCATTAGAAGCAAGTATATCGATGCAGTTGAACTGAAATACGGATCTCTCAATGCTCCTGAAAAAGTGTTTACAGTCAAACTATAGCCTCAAAACCTGATGACTGAAAAATTTATGAGATGTTTTTCCTACTATCTTCACGATGACCGAGGTTCCCGTCGATGTAGGTTTTCCTTCCCGAAGAAAAATGAAGAAAAGCATTAAGTACACTAAACTACTTGTAGTAGGACTCATACTGGGCATTGTGCTCATAATTTTGCTCGCAGCTACAATAGATTATGTTGATTTAGGCTACGCCGCCGTAATCTACGACCCACTTTCACATGAAATAATTTCAGTAGTCTACGGCCCAGCCTACTTCATTAAAATGCCTTGGCAGTTCAAGAAAGTAGTCTGGCTCAAAGTAGAAGCAGTCGACATGTTCAAGAATCCTCCACGAGATTATCCTGCGGTAATGGCGCTCACTAAAGACGGCGCTGAAGTACAGGTAGATATTACCGTCAGGTATCAAGTAGTCCAAAGCGATACAGCTATCAAAGAGCTTGTTAAAAGGTACCCTGACTTAATGTTCGAAGAAAACGCTATAGTTCCTATTATACGAGAAGATGTGAGAAACATCATCGCGAAATATACTTTAACAGAAATCATCGAGAAGAGGGAAAAAGTTAGGCTAGAGATAATTAATGCGACTGAAAGTAGACTCATAAGCGATCCTACACTCAAAGGCTGTATCAAGATAATAGATGTAGCTGTAAGGAACATTGATATACCGTCTGACGTGAAGAAAGCTATCGAAGAAAAGCTAGCAGCACAGCAGGAAGCACTAGCAGCAGAATACCGTAAAAAGAAGCTACTAATTGAAGCTAATGCCACAGCATTAGCTAAGATTATAGCCGCTAAAGCTGAAGCAGAGGCAAGGATAATAGCTGCTCTAGCTGAAGCCAACGCTACACTCATTAGAGCAGAAGCCCAGAAGAAAGCCATAATACTCATTATCTCAGCGTATAATTCAACTGAATATGCGCTAATACAGCAGTACATAGCAGCACTCGAGAAAGTAGCTGAAAAAGGAGGCCTCATAATAGTAGTTCCTCAGGGTCAGGGAGTCCCAGTACTAATTACGCCTCCACAGCAATCCACTAAGTCCTCTCCATCTTCGGGAAGCTAAGTAACAGTTTTTGACTTCTTTAATTCAAATACTTTCTTTATTCTACTAGATATTTACCAAGGCTTTAGATCTAATTATTTAAGTCGCATAACTAAATTAATAAGAGGAACCACTGATACCCAATTATGGTCAGTAGTCTCGAGAAAATTTTCAGAGCTAGAAGTGTAGCTGTAGTGGGAGCCTCTGAGAAAAAGGGTAGTATTGGTAGAGCTATAATGGAAAACCTTCTTTCCTCATTCAAAGGCTCTATCTACCCAGTTAACATAAAGTACGATAAAGTCTTCAACTTAAAGTGCTATAAATCTGTGAAAGATATTCCGGGCCAAGTAGATTTAGCAGTAATAGCTGTTCCGGCAGAAGCTGTTCTAAGCGTAATAAAGGACTGTGGAGAGAAGGAAGTAAAAGGAGCCATAGTGATAAGCGCAGGCTTCAGAGAATCAGGAAAAGAGGGGGCTGAGCTTGAAGAAAAATTAGTTTCTTTAGCTCGAGAACACGAAGTAAAAATCATAGGCCCTAACTGCCTCGGCGTGTATTCTGCTCACAGTGGCCTCGACACAATATTCAATCCTAGTGACAGACAGGCTAAACCCGAGCCAGGGCCTATCGCTTTCGTAAGCCAGAGCGGTGCCTTAGGCGCAGCACTACTTGACTGGATTGCTGCCACAAACATAGGAATGAGCCACTTCATCAGCTATGGCAACGCAGCCGATGTAGATGAAACAGAGCTAATAGAGTTCCTTGCAGAAGACCCTGAAACTAAAGTAATAGCCTGCTACATCGAGGGAGTCAGAAGAGGAAGAGAGTTTCTAAAAGCGATTAAAAAGGCTTCAGCTAAGAAGCCAGTAGTAGTGCTGAAAGCAGGAAAAACCACTCGAGGAGCAGCAGCAGTAGCATCACATACAGGAAGTATGGCCGGCTCCTATAAAGTATATGAGGGCGCCCTCAAGCAACATGGAGCAATAGTAGTAGAAGACCTAAAAAGCCTTCTAAACGCCTCAAAGGCGCTAGCTCTCCAGCCTCCAGCTAAGGGGCCGAGAGTAGGCATAGTAACTAATGGCGGCGGAGCAGGAGTCTTAATGGCAGACGAGCTAGAATCAAAAGGCCTAGAAATACCCTCGCTGTCTCCGAGCACAGTAGCCGAGCTTGAAAAAGTTCTTCCTTCATCAGCTTCAACAGCAAACCCTGTAGATATTCTTGGAGATGCTCCTGCCGAGAGATATCGCGATGCCGTAAACTTAGTGCTAAAAGACCCTAACGTAGACGTAGTAGTAGTAATTACCTTAATGCAGTCTCCAGCACTGAACCCGAAGACTCTTAAAGACTACTTAAAGCGAATAGTCTCTGAGACAGACAAGCCTATAGTAATGGTCGCTCCAGGAGGAAGTTACACTGAAAAGCACTCAAGTGAAATCGAAGTAGAGGCTGGTATACCGATATATAAGACGCCAGAAGACGCAGCCGTAGCGGTAAAAGCACTAGTGGACTACGGCGCTATACAGCAACAAATATCTAGCTCAAAGCAGGAATAGTACTACAGGTGAGTGAAACGGTGGGGTTCTGACTCCCCACTGTGATGAGAACCTGAGCCTCTGATGTTCTTAAACTTTACTTCATGTATCCCTTCTTCTATTTTCCTACATACTTCACTATATACATTGACTAGTCTGAGAGCTTCATCTGTTAGAACCGTTCCTCCACCTCTCCTTCCTCCTCTTTTCCTTACAGTAATCTTAGTTCCTAGAGTTTCTTCTAGTGAATTAAGGTAGTTTAATGCGCGCTTATAGGACCACCCGCATTTCTCGCAGGCTTTTCTAATACTTCCTGTTTCATGTATTGCTTTAAGCAATTCTATGCCTCCTGGTCCCAGAACAAAGTCTCCTTTCTCTGATTCAAACCAAACTTTGTATTTTACTATCAAATTCACATGAATATAGTTTCTTTAGGGCTATTTTACTTTACGTGAACCAAATAAAAACGGATTTAAATATTTCCACCAAAACTCTACGATGGTAGACGTAAACGCAACACTCGGCTTAATAGAATACTATACTCAGCTCATCTTATACTTACTTGCAATAGGTTTAGTGCTTTCAATAATTTACGCTATAGCAGACGTTCTTACGAGAGATAGAGTGCTGAAAGTGGTTGTAGGTAAAAGAGCCTTTGTTTTCTTGGGAAACGAAGCGTATTATGGTAAAATAGTCACTCCTCCTAGAAGTGGAGGCGGCTTTGAAATATACTTTCCTAGCGAAAAAATAGAGAATCCAGTATCGCTTTTAGCTTTTCTAGTAGAAAACTATAGAGAAACTAAAGATAAGAAGTTTCTTGAGGAAGCAGAAGAGCTTCTCAAAGAGTTTAAGAAAATGAAACTTATTCCAGAAAACTTTACTTTAGACCAAGTTAAGTGGAATCCTTGGGCTCCTCCTTCACTGATCTCTAAGAAAATATTTCCATCTGATATTAAGAACTTAAACGCTATCATAATATTTAAAGACTTACTATCTGAAGAAGAACTTAAAGAGAAGTGGAAAGAACTAAGGTCTATTTATCATCCACCACTAATAAAAAGACTTGGACGCAGAATTTACAACTCCCTCATCTTCGTTAAAGACAAGCTAACAGCAACACTAGCCGGAGGAATATCTATGGTCGCTTACTTTTCTCCAGAAATAAAGAGGTCTCTAGAAGACATAACTAAGTCTACAATAGGCTCCGTAAGCTATAACCCCTTGCTTGAAAACAGTATAGGCCATCTCCTTACAATTGAAGTAACTGATATCGACGGCGAGAAAAAGCTCTATCAAGGTATTCTACGCGAGTACTCGGGTAACTATATTGCAGTATACGATGTTGACTACAGAGTTCAAGTAGAGGCAGTATATAAGGGAAACAGAATTCAGCCAGGCTATCCTAGGGCTTCAATAAAGATTGAGGGCTGGAAATTTGACTTTAAGCAACATATTAGAGTAAAGGTAGAGCCTAAAGGCAAAGTAGACGATAAAGTGAAAGTCTCAGTAACCTTAAAGAATATTCACGATAATTTCATTAAAGTAGAAAAACTTACTGTTGACGGAAATGAAGTAAAGGTAGATAAAGTGCTTGAACCAGGTCAAGAAGTAAGTGTTGAAGCTCAAGCAGCATCTGAGGAGCCTTCAATAAAAATCGACTACGAAATCTGTCTTGAAGCCGATATTGTGTGGCCCATCTCTAAAGTAAAGATAATAGGTCTAGGAGACTATCCGCCAAGCCTGCTCAAAGATGTTCTAAAAATGCCTAAAATACGTCTTTAACAGCTATTTACTATGCTATCTAGTTTAGGCTTAAATAGTTTCAAGTAGAATTATGTTCTGGTACATATGAAAGTATACATTGTCACTGATTTAGAGGGAGTAACTGGAGTTGTTTCTGAAGAACAAGTTTTTCCCGGAAGACGCTACTACGATGAAGCAAGGCTGCTTTTGACTCGAGAAGTCAATGCAGCTGTTGAAGGCGCTCTTGAGGGAGGAGCTACAGAAGTAATAGTTAATGATGGACACGATGGCGGCTTCAATATTGTTTTAGAGGAACTACATGAGGAAGCGAAGCTTGTCCATGGCGCTCCTAGACCATTTGCTCTCGCCGGACTAGACTCTTCTGTAGATGTAGTATTTCTTCTAGGCTATCATTCTCGAGCCGGAACCCTTCGAGGAGTTCTTGACCACACTATGTCTAGTCAATCTATTCAAAATGTATACTTGAATAAAAAGCCTATAGGCGAGATAGGCATAGAAGCTGCCATCGCCGGCTACTACGGTGTTCCTGTAGGCCTTGTAACTGGATGTGCCAAAGCATGTGAAGAAGCCCGAAGTCTTCTAGGGGACATAGAGATAGTTGTGGTTAAGTGGGGTTTTGGGAGGTCGTTCGCTATGACTATTGCACCGAAGAAGGCGAGGAAGCTTATTAGAGAAGCTTCTCGGAGAGCTGTTGAGAGAACTTTAAGGAGGGAATTTAAGCCATTTAAAGTAGAGCCTCCTATTGAGCTCAAAATAGAGTATACCTTGAGCAAATACGCTGACTCAATGGAGAGTAAGCCTGGTGTAGAAAGAATAGATTCGAGAACTATTGTTGTTAGAGGAGAAGATTTAATAAAAGTATTTAGAACAGTTGGTTTCTGCTAACTTTTTCTAACAATGTATATTTTTACTTTAGATCCCTCTATATTCCATTCTTTGTTGTATGCTGTTTCAGGGCCTTTGCCTAGAGCTAGTTTCTCTGCTCTCACCTCTCCTTTAATGTAGTCTTCGTGTTCTTTTACGGCAGCTACTATTTTGTCGTCGCTTGTCTCTAAGTATACTTCGATAAACTCTTCTACTCTCAAATCTAGTTCTGCTCTCATAGCCTGTATTCTTCGCACAAGCTCTCTCGCATAGGCTTCTTTTAGCAAGTCTTCGTCTATCTTAGTGTTTACAGCTACTTCGCCGTAGGGTGCTGTAACTACTGTAAACGGCTCTTTTCTGTATTTCTCTTCAAGCTCGCTTGCAATCACTATGTTTTTTACGTTGAGAAGCTGTGCCAGTATTCCTTCGAAATTCCTGAGAACTTCAGCTTTGTCTTTAACAGCTACTGCTACTTCTCTTAGAGGCCACCTCAGCTTGACTCCGACTTTTTGTCTTACTTCGGCTACGTCGGCGAATATCTTGAATACTAAGTCCATTGTTTCCTCGAGCTCCTTGTTGACATACTTCTCGTCTACTTTAGGCCATTTCTCTAAGTGAACACTTTCAGCCACGTTTTTATCGTACTTTCTTACAAACGCCTGGTAGAGATACTCAGTTAAGTATGGTATGAATATTGAGGCTACTATGAGAAGTCTCTTCAGTACGTAGAATAAGACTGCGTAGCAAGCATACTTTATTGTCGCTTCTTCTTCAATCCATACTCTTCTTCTAACAAGCCTGATATACCGGTGGCTGAGGTCTTCAACTATAAAGTCGGAGAGCTTTCTGGCCGCTAAGTGAAGATTCATTTTATTAAGTTCTTCCTCCATCTCTTTTATTATCGAGTTTACTCTAGAAAGTAGCCACTTGTCTTCAATAGCAAGGCTGTGCTCGAGTTTCTCTAAGCTGTGTTTTTCTGGATTAAACTTGTCTAACTCCATGTACGTATCTGCGAACTTAATTGAGTTCCAGAGGACAGTAAATGTTCTTCTGACTTCTTTTAACTCATCTACGTCGAAGGCTACAGAGTCCCATGGAGCAGCCTTAAATGTTATATAAAATCTAGGTATGTCTGCGCCCCATTTCTCGAAGAGGTCTCTAGCCCATATTACGTTTCCTCTTGACTTAGACATTTTCCTCCTGTATTTGTCTAATACGTGTCCTTGGCACAGAACAGACTTGTATGGAGATACTCCTTTCCACATAACGCTTGTGAAGAGAAGCGTGTAGAACCATCCTCGAGTCTGGTCGACTGCCTCTGTTATCCAGTCATAGGGATATCTTCTCTCAAACTCTTCTTTATTGACTAAGCCGTTTATGCTAGCTATCCAGGCTAAACCGGAGTCAAGCCAGCAGTCTAGTACGTAAGGCTCTCTTCTCATTTCTCCGCCGCACTTAGGGCACTTTAAGATAATTCTGTCAATCCACGGTCTATGTGGATTGCTTATTTTTGTTCCAGAGAGCTTTTCTAGCTCCTCTATGCTACCGACTACTAGTATATGGTTGCAGGACTTACACCTCCATATTGGTATAGGTGTGCCCCAGACTCTTGACCTTGATATACACCAGTCTATAGCGTTTTCAAGCCAGTCGTGAAACCTCTTCTGAGCCCATGCTGGATACCACTTGACTTTAGAGTTCTCTTCGACAAGCTTCTTCTTAATAGGCTCTACTTTAAGGAACCACTGCTTATCTGCTCGGTAGACTAGCGGAGTATCGCATCTCCAGCAGAGCGGATACTCGTGCTCTATTTCGCCTCTAAGAACTAGAAGTCTCTTCTTTTCGAGATCCTCTAGTACTTTCTCGGATGCATCTTTGAAGTACAGTCCACTGTACTTGCCGGCTTTCTCGTCGAAGTGTCCGTCCGGCTTAAGAGTATTGAATATCAGTAAACCGTACTTTTTGCCTACTTCGAAGTCTTCGGGTCCGTGTGCTGGCGCCATGTGAACACATCCCGTACCCTGCTCTAGTGTAACGAAGTCTGCGAGCACTATAGTGTGGTTAGGTTTCCCATGCTCCTTGTGTGCGGGAACTTCTTCTTCGAGAGGATGCTTGTACTTTAAGCCTTTGAGCTTTTCTCCATAGAACTCTTCAACTATTTCATATTCTTGAATATCGAAAGCTCCCATTAGTGCTGTAACTAGGTCTCGTGCAACTATCCAGTACTCGTCGCCTACCTTGACTTTAGCATACTTGAACTCAGGGTTAACTGCTACTGCTTCGTTGTCTATGAGAGTCCACGGCGTAGTAGTCCATATCACTATGTACGTGTTCTCTTCATCTACTAGAGGGAACTTCACGAATATCGATGGATCCTTTACAGTAGCGTATCCTTGAGCTACTTCTGCGTCTGAAAGCGATGTTTCACACCGTGGACAGAAAGGCACTACACGGTAGTCTTCTACTAGCCATCCTTTCTCATAAGCATACTTGAGGAATGCCCAGACGTGGTTTATGTACCAAGGCTTCCTGGTCTCGTATGCTCTCTCGTAGTCTAGCCACAGAGCAAGCCTCTTCGAGTCCTCTACCCAGAACTTGAGGTAGTAGTCTACTAGCTCATTACACTTATTAGAAAAGTTCTCGTAGCCGTACTTCTCTACATCCTTCTTTGTTTTAAAACCTAGCTTCTTCTCAACTTCCCACTCTACTGGAAGTCCGTGCTCATCCCAGCCTCCTGGAGACCATGTCCAGTAGCCTTTAAGCCTCATGTATCTGAGAACAATGTCCTTGTAAGTTCTGCCCCTCATGTGGCCAACGTGCATAAAGCCGTTAGTCGTTGGTGGGCCTTCAAGCATTCTGAAAATTTTTTCTTCGGATTCAGGAGGCTTAAACCATTTCTCCTCAATTTTGTTCTTCTCCCAGAATTCTTTAACTATTTTTTCTACTTCGACGGCATTATAGGACTTTAGGCTAAATAGCAAATCAATAGGCACCCCCTCACATAAACATGTCAATACTCTTATAAGCTTTTCGAGATACCTTTTCGGAGAAAACTAAGGTGACTTTAATGAAGAGCTACGGTGTTTTCTGCGGATCCTGACGATGATGTATATTGTCACCACTAGTGCTGGAAATAGTGTTAGATATAGTGGCAGATATTCGCTTGAACTTGTTTTTAGCTCAGGGTTTTGTATGAGGGCTGATAGAGCTCTATAGAACTTCAAGCAAATGTTTTCTAGTTCTCCTTTTGTAGAAGGATTGTATCTTGTGAACCAGTAGTCGCTGTTGACTCGGTACAGCTCTACTATAATTGATACTGTTTCTGGTTTCGTGTAGTAAGTGTAATAGTAGGCTAGGCCTCCCGCTCCTCCCTGCACTACTTCATACGAAAGCTTCTCTCCAAAAAGCCATGCGAGTCTCTGGGCTTTACAGTCTTTTTCTTTTCCGACAGTTCAGCTTCATGGTGCTTCATTCTAGAAGGCTCACTCATATATATTTTATTCACGCGTAGTTACTGTGACCTGGATTAAGTATCCTCTCAGAATAATAGACGCTATTTTAATTAACAGGGAAGCATACGAGAAAGGCGAGTTTGACCCTAGGAAAAGTATCAGATGGAAGAAGTCTTTAGGGTTTAATGCCGAACACTTCTCTCTTCCCATTAAGGGGCCTGTTGAGGAAGCAGAAAAGAGACTTAAAGAATTCCTCAAATTACTTCCGGTGTATCTAGCTGTAGCACGAGAAGAAAACTTCAGAGTTTTCGTTTACATTAATGTTCACTGGCACGATGTCTCGGCCTTAAGCAAGCATCCTGACTGGTATCAAGTAGATTACGAGGGGAAAATCATAGACGATGTTTACGGAAGAGGACTAATGCCTTGCGTAAATACTCCTTGGAGACAAGAGTCTATTAAGCTAATAAAGAAGATAGCTGAGTATAAACCCGACGGAATTTTCCTAGACGGTCCTGTTTTCCACAGGAGAGGATGTTACTGCAAGTACTGTAGAAAACTTTTCGAAGAGAAGTATGGGCCTCCCATGCCTAGGAAAGGAGACTTAGATGATCCGCGGCATCTTCTTCTAATAGAGTTTCAGCAGGACTCTATGGCGAGCTACATGAGGGATGCCTATAACGCTGTGAAAGAAGTTGACGAGAATATTGCTATATACTTGAATGGCGAGACACTGCGCCCTAACTGGGCTACTGGCCGTGAAAATAGAAAGCTAGCTAAGTACCAGGACTTAGTAGGTGCTGAAGGAGGCTTTGAGTACTTTGAGTTAATCCAGACGCCGATATTTAAGCCAGGGATGACTGCTAAACTTCTTGAAGCACAGGCTCCAGATAAACCTCGAGTAATATTTAATGCAGCTAAACACAGTCCATGGAACAGAGAGCCTACTACACCCGAAGAAATCATGATCAGGTGCCTTGAGACTATAGCTAACGGCGCTTTCTACTGGATAGGCATTACTTACAGAGACCCAGAGATGGAGGAGGCTCTGAAAGAAGTAAATAAGTGGGTTGAAGAAAATGAAGACGCATTTTTCGGTACTCGAGACGCATCTAAAGTCGGCCTTTACTGGTCTCAGTTTACAGCCAATTTATATGGAGGAACAGTTCCTGTAAGCGACTTTACTGGACACACTATTAAGTTCGTTAGAGACTACATGAAAAGCTTCGTGGGTGCGTACGAAGTTCTCTTGAGGTCACATGTACCCTTTAAAGTAGTATGCGATTACAATCAGCTAGCAGACTTAGATTTAGTAGTTTTACCTAATGTGGCTCACTTAACTGAGGAAGAAGCAGAAGCTCTAAGAAAATTTGTCGAAAAAGGTGGTCTACTTATAGCTTCCTTCGAGACATCTCTCTACGAGGTAGGCAGGAAGCTAGAAAACTTCAGGATAGCAGATCTACTTGGAGTAAAGTATTTGGGTCTAGAGGAGTACGGGCGCTACGAAAACTACTTCACTTACCGCAGAGAATGGCATCCTTGCTACACCTACGTCATTAAGACAACGCTCACTACGGCTAGAGCACTCGGCGTAGTTTCAGAGAACACTCAAGGCTACTACCAGCCAATAAAGCTCACTGAATATCCATCTATTACGCTAAATGATTACGGGAAAGGGCGAGCACTCTACTTCTGCGGAAACTTCTTCCAAACATATAGTGACTTTAAGTTCGCAAAGTACTTGAAACTCTTCAATTCACTGCTCGATGAGCTTGGATTTAGAAGACAAGTTCTAGTAGAAAACGCTCCCTCTAGCCTCGAAATAACTCTCCGTAAAAAAGACAACAAACTATACATACATTTAGTAAACTTTACATCGGATTTAAAGCGTCCAATAGAGTATATAGCCCCATTAAAGAACATCAAAGTAGTTCTACCCCAACTAAAAGCAAAACATGTAAGGAGACTATTAGGAAAAGATATGCACGTTGAAGTAAACAAGCATACTAGCATTACTCTAGATGAAATACATGTCTACGAAGTACTTGAAGTAGAACTCAGTTAAAGTTTCTTTACCTCGGGTTCTCTAATAAAAGCGATTACACAAAAAGCATCTAGAAGAGCAATAACACATGATATTTTAAAGGAAAACAAAGCACTAACTGAGTACATTATACCAGCGAGCAATATGCTTAGAGACATACTGAAGCCTCTAAGCCTCTACTGCACTTAATCTAGGCCTCTCTAACACCTTACGAGTTTCTTAAGCATAAATATTCTCAGCCCGCAGCCAAGTAACAAGCGACTCCCGAAATAGTATAACAGTGCCTAAGTCCGTTTAAGCCCATCGTATTGAGCAGATATCCTCCTATAGGAGGAAAAATAAGCCAGGTATAGTAGCAGATACCGCTAAAAGTGCTCTAACTATAAAAACTCTGTTTCCTTGTACTCTCTCCATATTTCCTTTATTCCAAAGCTAAGCGAAATAGTTCCTGTTAGAACAGCTTCATAGACTACAGTAATAGTTCTAGTTATGAGAGTAGCTGCTACAGCGACATCTCTACTTACTCCAAGCAGAATGAATGTAGTGACCATAGCTGTATCGAGAACACCTGCATTAACTGGTATACCCGCTGGAATATTGTCTATAACACCGTAAAGCGGGTAAGCGAGAGCTAAAACCCAGAAACTAACAGGCGACTTAAGTGCTCTAAAAACACAGTAGGGCACAAGTATTCCCGCAGTCCACTGAATTAAAAGCAGACCGAAACCAAAGAGCACTAAGATTTTGCTTCTCTTGATTTCAAATATAGATGTTTTGAACATAGATATTTCTTCGTCAATTTTAGTGATATATTTTTCTGTTCTTTTAAATCTAACTAAAAGTTTTTTACCTAATGCAGATGCTTTACCTAAAACCGTGTTCAAAGCCTTCTCGTTAAAAAATATGAAAAAGAGAAAAGCAGCAAAGCCTCCTGCAAGAACAGCTGTCAAAGTCATTTCTCTGAAAACGTCTTTCGAAACAGCCATACGCTCAATAGTGAGAAAAACTGCTCCACATGTTATAAAAAACACGAAAGTTACAGCACTCAAAAGCCTGTGAACAATTACTGTCGCCAACCCTTTACTATACTCAAACTTATATTTTTTATTCAAGTAGAGTAGCCTAATGACCTCGCCTGTAATAAAAGCAGCTGGTACAATCATGTCTCCAAGCCAACCCATTATAACAGCTAAAAGCGCATCCTTCACTTTTATTTCTTTTAAAACAATTTTAACTAAAACATACCAAGCCAGTCCATAAAAAATAATAAAATTAGTGTCAAAGAAAAGAGCCATCAGAAGAAAACGCTGATCCATATTAACTATAAGCCTATAGACATCAGCGAAATTCACGTTAATTACCAGGAGAAACACTAAGTACACTATTATTCCAGCCGAAAGAGCTATAGCAACATGCCTACGATTGACTTCTGTCATTCACTACTACTGAACACACCCACTAAATAAACTTTAATAAAAGATACTCAAATAATATTGAAAGAAACAACATATATTTAAAAAATATTATAATATTATGTCATTTTTACAATTAAATAACATTAAACCTATATAATATAATAAAAATAAATCAAAACAGCAGAGCTTCACTTCCCTGCTAGACATTAATACCGCTAACAAGCCTCATACTTATTATCTACTACAACGCCAACTACACAAACCCTACAGATAATAAGTCAGAAAATCAGTTAACGCCTAGAACTCCTTTAATCTCCTTTACTAATTCTCCAAGACTATTTATTGAATAAACTTTAGTGCCTAGCTTCGATAAACAAGCCGAGTACGCTTCCTCAGTAGCAGCTTCAACAACTTTTTTATCAGCCCACTTAGCCAACTTAGCTAAATCACCATTAACAAGCCTAACACCAATAGGAACAAACTCTCCTTTAATTAATTTACCGTACCTCCATTTAGCGTAAGGCAAAATAGCTTTATTCCAAGCATACTTTGTACCGTTTATTTCAATTATCTTATAGTAGTAGAATGTGTCTCCTACTTGCAAAACAAAGTAGTAGGCTTCCCAAGGATACTTATCGAATATTTCTGGGAAGAAGTAGTATGCGTCGCTTAAAGCACTAAAGCATACAGGTCTACTGTAATTCCAGTTCATTTCAAGATGAGATGAAATAAATTTAGCCGCCTTAACAACACCACTATCAGAATAAAAGCCGTAATTAGAGCAATTACCAACAAGCCAAGCAACCTGAACACAAGGCTCAACCCCAATCCCCTCAACCAAATCCAAAGCCCTAGACAAGACACCAACCTTATCCCCAACCCTCTTATCCCTAACAATCTGATCCAAAACAAGTAAAGCGAGCTTATTCACCTTAACCAAATCCAAAAGCTTATCGAAAAGCTTTCTATCAGCTCTAAACAAGTATCTAGCAAGCCCAACATCCCAAAGCTTCTCAACATCCCCAAAACCCAAACCCTTGTTCGAACAGTAGACCACAAACTTCTCGTAATCGCTCAACTCAAACAAACCCTTACTAACGCTCGTCAAATGCCTATCACTCCTGTCAAGAGCAATTATCCTGTAATTAAAGTCTTCAGTAGAGTTCAGCTTAATCTTCAAAGAATAGACACCATTACCCCTCTCATCAACATTAACTGGAGCCAGAGTATAGTTCTTGCCGAAAGCCTCAAACAAAATTTTTTCAATTCCGCTCAAATCGCTAGCATTAACCTTAATGCTGAGCAAATTACCTTTTAAGCTCAAAACGGCTTTAACCGAAGGCTTATCGTAGAACACAAAAGACTTTTCCTTAATCACTTTACCTGTGTAAGGATGTATTACTTGAATCCTGTAGACACCTTCTCTAGTAATCGGTAAATCGGCTTGCCAAGACTTCTTGTTTACAGCTTTAGCTTTAATGGAGTAAGATGTTCCATCTGAGAAGATTAGTTTAATCGGGATTTCGGGTAATCTGGTGTTATTGTATCCTTTAATGTTTATGGTTATTGTGGTATCGGTTTTCTGAATACTGATGCTTTTTAGTTCAAATTTGGGTTTATTAGCTAGGTTTAGTATTATGTAGTTGTGGCTCCTAGAATTAGTATAATTGCGATTAATCCTATTATTAATGTTCTTGTTTTTGTCTTCTTTGACGGCTTTTCGTGTTCTGCCACATTTTAATAAGTGTCTGTGGGAAAATAAGGTTTAAGCCGGGATTAAGGGAGCAAGCCAAAGCAACAAAGCCAGCCTACTAAAGCGCAGTCCTTGAATACTTCTTTAAAGTTTTCTCATAAGGTAAATTCTCTTAGTAGTCTGAGAAATATTATAAGAGTCTCTCCTACTTCATCATTTATCAAGCCATCTTTACACGCATAGAAAGCAAAAATATTACCAGGACCAACGAGTATTGAATCACTAAACCTTTCACAATGTATACAGATAAGGATATAGCAAGCTCTCTAATAGGAGTTCCAGGTGGATCGACTTTAAAGGATCTAACATATTTCCTTAATATCAGCTTGATAAAGCTTCTCCTCAGCTTCCTGAGTAATCCCATGTATTAATTTATAAATCAAGGAAATATGGAGCTAAAGTAATGTAACCAATTCAGAATAGTAATTATTTCTTTAACAAGAGTTAACTAAAGCAATAGATTTGATAGTTCTTATTAATATTTATTCCGTTATGGAAGCTGTTCTAGAAGAAGTTAGGGCAATTAGAAGTATGCTTGAATTCATTATAGAGCAGGTTATTAGAGTAGAGGAGCCGGAAGAGTGGGAGAAGAAGCTTATTGAAGAAGCCTTAGACGATGAAACACTAGATGAGGAGGAAGTATGGAAAGCTTTAGACTCAAAATCAACAGTATAGAAGTAAACTTCTCGAAATTTTTCAAATACTAAAAAGAAATCCAATATCTTTTAGAGAATACGGCACAGTCAAGCTGAAGGCTATTGGAACCTCTACGGAATCAGAATAGGAAAGCTAAGGATAATATGTTAAGTCAAATGGGCAGAAAAGAAGTAGTAATATTGGTAATTGCTGAAAGAGGAAAGGCATGCAAAGAAATATAGCGGGATTAAAGGAGCGGTTAAGCACCTTGATTACAGCAACGCTTTTAAACCAAGACTAGCAGTTATACCTTATGAAGAAGATTACAATTGAAGTGCCAGAATGGGTAAGTGAAGAAGAAGTCGAGCTAGTTTGCCGAGTTCTTGCAACAAGAAAGGAGATTTTAAGAGATATTTTAGAAGAATATGGATTGCTAAAACTACAAGAAGAATCGCTTAAAGAATTCCTAGAATCTGAGCCAGACCTCTATAGTGAAGAAGATGTCAAAAGGTGACATAGTTTTAGTATACTTTCCTTTTACAGACCTCAAAGGCAGAAAACTTAGACCAGCACTAGTGCTCTACGAAGGTAAAAGAGACATCGTTCTAGCATTCATCTCATCGAGACTCGAAAAATATGATCCTAAAACATCGGTAATCATAAGAAAAGAA
>QMRV01000011.1 GCA_003649445.1 Thermoprotei archaeon
AGAGTTCATATGTATGGACCATGGATAAATAGTAAACCCACATAGGGGCGAGTTCTCCGTACTTCACTTTAAAAGCCTTAATGAAAGCTTCTTCAACTCCTATAGTGAAACCCGAAAGCAGTACACCAGTATCATAGTCATATAATAAGAAGAAAACTCCTGAAGCATCTTTAACTAAGTAAACCTTTTGAGAACCTCTAGGAGTATCGTAAAAGCCCCTTACTATGATCTTTACTTTAATACGCTTAATACTCCTATTAAATACTACAGTCATATACTCTTCTCCTGACTTGGGATACATTTTGAAAAACATTAAAGTATAGCCTATCTTCTCCTCATTCATGAAAACTTCTCTAGTTTCTAAATTTACTGTAACTAAACAACTATCGCTATAGTTAAGTATTGTTAATTTTAAATAAGCTTTATTATCATACACCTTAAGAATCTCTATTTTCAATAAATAATAGCTTTTAGCAAAAAACAATTTATATATAAAGTATTTATTTTCTTTTAGCCAAGAATAAGGCTGAGCCTCAAAATGTTCAGCATTTAAGTGAATAGCATATTTTCCAGAGTCTCTATGAAGGCTTACATATAGGTCTGATGTATAAGAAAATTTAGGCAAATAACTTAAGTAACTTCCTCTCATATCTTTTTCCATAGCAGTAGAGAGTATTCTGTTATTATTATGGTAGTCTCTTGCTATGGCTTTTACTGAGTTACCATAAGAATATAAGTCAATATCTACATCTCTTTTATAGTATGTCTGAGCATGTAGAAGTATTACAGTTATTGGAAGTATTAAGAGAATAATAACGATACTATCTCTTCTAATTTCTTCAAGCATTTTATCGATAACTATATATAAGCACTAAAATATAAAATTTCATGAGACAGTGAACTATATTATTATTGCCGAAGATCTATTCAAAAAATTTGGTAGTATTATTGCGTTGAATAAATTCAATGCTGTTTTTCCTAGGGGTATATGTGGGCTTATAGGGCCTAATGGGTCTGGAAAAACTACGTTTATAAATATTTTAGCTGGACTCGTTAAGCCGGATTCAGGTAAAGTAGAAGTCTTAGGCTTAGATAGTACTGAAAATAGTCTTTTAATTAGAGAAAAAGTAGGTTTTCTTTTAGAAGAAATGTATTATCCGAGTAACTTGACTGTTGAGAAATATTTAAAGTATGTGGCTAGACTGAAGAGAACTAGTTTTAAAGAAATTAAAGAGATTTCTCGAGAAATAGGGCTTTTAGAGTACTTTGATAGAAAAATAAAAACTCTTTCAGCTGGAATGTATAAAATGCTGGGGTTAACTCAAGCTCTTGCAGGAAATCCTGAATTAGTTGTGCTCGATGAACCTGTGTCTAATCTTGATCCTTTAAGAAGAATAAGGCTTCTGGACTTTATTGTTAAAATAAGTAAGGAGAAGGATACTAGTTTTCTCATATCTTCACATGTTTTACCTGAACTTGAGGAAATATGTGAGTGGATAGTGTTGATTCATAAAGGTAAAAGAATAGATTCTGGTACTTTAAGCGACTTGTACTTAAAATATAGTACAGAGTTTTATGAAGTAATGGCGGACAATGTCCATGTTCTATATGATTATATTAGAGAGCATAATTTAGGAGAAGTAGTTGAGGTAACTAAGAGTAAAGTAAAAGTGAGGATTAAAAACTATAGTGAGTTCAATAAAATGTTGGCAAGTATTTCGGATAAAGTTAAGATTTTTTACATTAGGCCTGTTGGCGGACTTAAAGAGGTGTTTAAAAATGCTGTTGAGAAATCGAAATATTAGCTTACTTATATTTGAGTTAGAGACACTGTGGTCTAAGGTCTTAACTTATGTGATGTTAGTCATATTTATTTCTTCGACTTTAAGCTACTATAACTCAAGTATTTTATTTGATACTTGCGAACTTTGTGTAATTTCGTTGAGATTTACAGAAATATGGAATGCATTTACTAGTAGTACAGTAATATATACTGTATTTCTAGTCGCGATAACAGCCGTTAGCTGGTCTAATGCTATTGATAGAAAACTTGCTAAAAATATACTTTCGCTTCCTATTAGTAGAAAAGTTTTCTTTGCTTCTAAAATAATATCTATAGTAATTCCACCTTACCTGACTTACATAGCATCGCATCTATTTTCTCAAATATACTTAGATAACTTCATTAACTTTCACTCAATTCTAATAACTGTACTTCTTACAGCTCTCTATACTTTGTATGTAGTGTCTTTGACTACACTGATATTTCTTATAGTTAAGAACAGTATTGCAACCGTTCTCTTAACGATATCTATTTTATTTTTACCTTTAGCAGGGTCTGTTCCACCCGAGTTTAAGTATGCTTTAGCATCTAATTGCTATAGCGCGGCCCTTGACTATGTACACTACTCTTATTGTGCTTCGGCATTCAATAACCCTCTATTAGTCCGTAAATATTTAAGGAAAGCTAATTTAGCTTTAAGTGAACTTCATACAAGTTTAATTATTTTCACGTCAGTGACTTTAATTTCGCTCATAGTCTCCTATATTTATTTTAAGAAAATAGATCTAGATTAGGTGAGAGCTTTGAAGAAGGCAGTTTTTGAAATAATTGCCGTAATAGGTATATCCTTGCTAATAGCTTCTGTTCTAAGAGGAAAAAGCGGAGGCCCCTCTTTTGTATCCTCTATTTCGAGGAACTCTGTACATAAATATGTTTTCTTTTCGCCTGCTAGAAATATTGTTATTAGTATTTCTGTTAAGGGTGGTGCTGTAAACGTTTATGTGTATAGCATAGAGAATAATAAATTGCTTTTAATTAAGTGCTTTAGGAACGTTACAAGATTGTATACTGAGTTAAATAATGCTAAGAGAGGCTATTATCTTATTTCAATTGAGTGGTGTTGGGGAAGAGAGGAACTCGAAGTTAATGCTTATTTAGCTAACTGTGGTATTGAAAAAGATTTATTTCAGATTTCAGTAGCGCTAATAATTGTAGGGTTTATTGGAGTCATTTTTCATAAGAAGCTAGAATATTTAACTTCACTTTTCTTCTCATGATTTATTGTCAGCCCTAGCGAACTTCATCACTTTCAGCAGTCAGTGCTTTTAGCTCATCATTCTCTAAGATTTCTGCAATGTTTATGCCAATCTCCGAAATTTCACTAACCTCAAAGATATATGTAATGATTTAGGAGAAGAAAATATTTCTTTTTATGCCACCAGTATGAAGATCTGAAGACCATCAACTATTTTCGATAAAACCCTTGGAACCAATCAACTTACCGCCCTCTCAGAAAACATCGTCTTTATTAGATACTTCTATAAGCTTAAAATAATTTAGTTTACTTAGAGGTGTTTGAATGGAGTTTCTGAAAAGAAATGCTTTAAAGTTCCTTAGTGAAGCTGAAGAAGCTTTTGCGAGAAGAGATTATAGTTTCACTATGTTCTTTGTAGAACAGTTTTTTCAACTCGCATTAAAGTATATTCTTTACAAGAAGTACGGTGATTTCCCTAAGACTCATAGCTTAAGAACTCTCTTTGAGTTAACAAGAGACTCTAGTTTAGTGAGCTACTATAGGTGTAATTTAGATTTATTTAGGGAGATAGAGTTATCTTATATTGCTTCAAGATATATGGATGTAGAGTATAGTGAAGAAGTTGCAAGAAAGGCTCTAAACTTAGCTAGAGACTTTAGGAGGAGATTCCTATGAAAGAGTACTATGATTTACTTGAGAGGAATAAGGAATTTTTTGAGAAGGCATTTGATATAGTAAGAGAAATAGCTATAAGAGCTAGAAGGATTTTCGAGGACTGTGAAGTATATATTGTGGGTAGTTTCGCTAGGAAGACTTATACCTTGTCTTCTGACCTAGATATTTTGATAGTATCTAATAGTATTCCTGAAAAAATAGATTTTGAGTGGTACTGTAAAATTGTAAAAGCTCTAACTGATGATTATAGAATAAATATTCATTTATTAAGTAAGAAAAGACTAAAAGAATATGAGAAAATATACTCTCCGATGATTAAAGTAGAGATTAACTCGTAGAATTTTGGTGCTTGAAGCCTAGTAGTGTTTTAGAGTTTTGAAATAACTTTTCTATATCTTTCTCCTAAGAGAGCGAAGTTTACTAGTATTGGGTCGACTGATTCTCCTTCTCTACCCTTTTGTGCTAGCTGTTTTTCATAGGGATAGAAGAGTCCCATTCCGACGTTTTCTTCTATAGGTACTACTGTCCACTTCTTTTCGCCTACTGGCTTGAGCATTAAGTCTGATAGATCAATCATTGGTTTGGCATACGAGACTCCTGTGAGGTCTTTTCCTATGCTTATGCCCTTCTTCTTGGCGTAGACTGGTGCGTAGAGCTCGAGGGCTTTCATCATTTTCTTGCTTACTTCCTCCATTTCGTCGATTAAGTACCTGTATTCTGGTTTGAACATTTCTTTTTCGAGTACGAATAGCTGTCCTCCTTGACCGTAGTTTGCTATACCCTTTACGTGTACTAGCATTATCCAGCCGACTATTTCTGGTTCTTTGCCTGGAGCCTGTGTTACGTAGTTTCTGAAGTTCCAGTAGAGAGGTGTATCGTCTTTTATGATTATGCCTAGTTTTTCGAATCTTCTTTTTACTAGCTCTAGTGCTTCTGGCGTAAGTATTTCTCTTGGATTAGATGGTATAAATTCTTGTACTACTGCATCATCTTTCGGCAATATTTCATTTACAATGAAGTCTACGGCTGACTTGAATCCATGGACATCTATGTTGCCTTCAGAGTCAAGTATGTTTTCGTTGTTTATTGAGCCGTCTGGCTTTCTGAGCAGCGCTATGATTGTTCCTCTGCCTCCTGACTCTGTGGACGTCTTTATTATTACTTTATGGTGTTTTTCAGAGAACTTCAGTAGAATATCTTCTACTCTCTTTCTTCTCTCTTCAAGTAGAAGATCTTTGAGCTCTCCTCTGTAGATATTGATTTGGTCTATGAACTCTATTTTGTCTCCAGTGACTTTGCTGTAGTACTCTATCATGAGAGGCATTTCTGTTTTCTCGTAGGTTAGTCTCTCTATGACTCTACTCTGCATGAGAGGTACTCCTATTTTCTCCAGCGTCTGGTTCAGGAACCATGGGTGCGTGAAGTGAGGCCAAACTGCGTGCACTAGCACTGGTTTCTTAAATATAGCGAAAACGAAGCGTCCTTCAGCTTGCTCGTATTCTTTTCTTTTCTCCGGGTCTAGTATGAGCTTCGCTAGTTCTCCTCTGCCTCCTGCTTTCTTGTACTCTTCTTTAGTGAGGAACATTAAGCCGTAGTCTGCGTAGACTAGTGTCACTCCATTTCTTTCTTCAAGTCTCAGAAAGTTTGTGAGAATAATGTTTTTGTCTGGTCCTTTTCCTGAGTGGTGGTACGGTGCTCTCTTGAGGAATGTCATTGCCGTAGTGTTTCCTAGGTTGTAGAGTATGACTATGTTTACTCTTTCGTCAACTTTAATTGCTTCTGGGTCAACTTCTTCGAGGACTTCCGGTATGAAGAATCCGTCGTGGTATAGTGTAGCTAAGTCTCTGATTCTGGCTAACTTGAATACGAATTCTGCTGCTTCCCGGTATCCTTCTTCGGCTGCGAGTGGATCTCTGTCGGTGCCTACTGTGAGTAGTTTTTCTGCTTTAGAGGGATCCATGAATCTGAGCTCTGTTCTCTTGAGGAGAACGTCTTTGAGGTATTCGTATAGCCAAGAGTATCTTCTTTTCATTAGCTCAAATATTTCTTTTCTCGTGAAGACGTCTCTGAACTCTTTGTCTTTAGCGAACCTAGCTCTGCAGTAGAGGTAGGGCTTGTAGTCGAAGATATGGCAGTTGAGCATTTTGTCGAAGAAAGTTGCTATGCCTACCCATACTTCTTTCCAGCTGGCAGCTGAGAGAGTCAGCTCGAGTGCGAAAGCAGTGTCTACGAGTTCTGCTGCCATTGCAACTAGCTCTAGTTTCTCTTTGTCTCCTTGAACTAGACCAGCTAACTCTGTTAAGTAGTCTACTACTTTCTTGTAGCCTGCTATAGTGAGTCCGCCTATCTTGAATACCTCGTTAATAATGTTTTCTGCTTCACTCGGGTCTCCGCCTAGCTTTTCTGCTAGAGCTTTGATAGACAACATTGATAAGACCAGGAACTTTGTGTAGGTTTCTTCGCTGATGTAGGCTCTAGGCTCTCCTAGAACATCTTTAGCTCTCCTGTACGTTACCTCGAAGTCTTCGAGAATAACTGATGGTAGTAGTGCACGTATTTCAGCCGCCCTCTTCTGTCTAGCTCTAATAATTCTGCGCTGGAATACTTCCCACTCTTCTCTCATCTCTCCTTTCAGTGCTCCGCCGAGCCTCTTCTCTTTCTTTACTTCAGCCTTTTCTCTCAGTAGAAGCACTTTTACTATTTCTTCAGCCTCTTTTCTGCTGAGCCTTCCTTTGATCTTCTTGAAGGGAGCTTTACTTATTTTCTCTTCAAATGTTTTCCAAAGGTCTTTTACGAAGTTTTCCCACTCCTCGTAGCTCGAGAACTCGCGTGCTTTGCTAGCTAAGAGGAATCTTCCTCCAAGTGCTATGAATGAGGCGAAATCTAGGTCTTTGACACTGAATTCTCCTGTGACTCGCTCAGAGATTTTCTGTAGTGCACGATACCTTTTAGTAATGTAGCTTGTGAGCTTAGTGTCTACTCCTATCTCGTATCCTCTTCTAAGGAAATCGTATTCTTCGTACTTGCTTGGACTAGAGTAATAGCTTACTACTTCCTTTAAGACCGCTTCTGCTTTACTCCAGTTTTCTGCGAGAACTGCTTCTAGGAGATTTTCTGCGAGCCTCTTCTCGTACTCTATTTCTTTTCTCCAGTGCTCAACTATTTCATCTGAAACTCCTATAGCGACGTATGTTCCTCCTAGAGCCAGCCACTCTTTAACTAAGTCTTTGTCGAAAACAGGGCCTCTTGCTCCAGCTGTACCATCTACTATTGCCAGAGCACTAGACGGGTTTCCTGTAGTCATGAGGAATCTGAGTCTAGGTAAGTCTAAGACATAGGCCAGTATCTCTGGGTGAGGTATGCCGAGGCTGAGTACATCTACTCCTTTGAGGCCTTCTTCTGGATCTTGAATTATTCCTTTAGTGTATACTACGAGCCACTGGAAGAGTCCTTTAATACGCTCTTTGAGCAACTTAGCCTTATCTTGCGTGAGCCCAGGCCACTTAGTGAAATCGAGGCCATAGACTTTAGCGTACTTTAAGGCTTTTTCATACTCTATGCCTTCTTCCTCGAAAACTGTTCTAGCTACTTCTACTAGTATTTCAGGTCTATCGGAGAGCTTTACCTCAGTTCCGTTTTCTCTAAAGCCTATAACCCATTTTTCGTATTCTGCACCAAATCTCTCGACATTTACTCTAATATCGTCCTCGGTGAAGCCTTCTATTTTCTCTAAGAGAATCTCTTTGAGTCCCTCAGCTTTTCTCCTCAGAGCTATTTCACTGTCGAAAAGCCAGTCCCGGGTATTTATTAGCGGGTCTACTACTCTAATTTCCTTGGGCACGGATCTTTTGTCGAGAGCTAGCGACGCGAGCTCCCTCAGCTCTTTCCAGCGGAATCTCTTGAGCCTGTCTTTTGACTTAGTTAGTGCTAAGAATACTTCGAATTCTGTTGAAAGTCTGCTATCCTGTACTCCCGGCTTATAGGAGGCCTGTATACAGAAAACTGCTTCGCTGTCGGCAGGGACTTTAGGATTCTTCCTCCTGGCTAAGTCTAGTGCATGGTACATGCAGGCTGCAGTATGGTAAGGCATGTAATTATTAACCATTCGTGAAGGCACGTACCTCGCTTCGTAGAGAACTGACGCGACTTTTCTCAAGTACTCGCTCCAATGGTCTTTAGGCCCTCTAAGTCTCTCGATTACACTTGAGACTGCTTGAAGCGGAGGAACGTATATTCTTGCCTGCTTGAGCTTATCGATAAGCTCTCCTAGTTTTTCTTCTACAAGCTCCATCCACTCTAGTGGATCTTCGTACTCTTGTTTGAGTGAAAGAAGCTCGTCGACTAGCTTAGAGACTTTTAAGTGTGCTTGCTCAGGTACTCCAAGCTTACGCAGAATGTCTCTGTTTTTGAGGCTGAGCACATAGCTCACGAAGAGGCCATCTTTAGGTATACAGAATCCTCCGTAGCCTCTGCCCGGCCAGAGTATTAGGTGTGTAGGCCTCATGTTTATGTAGGCTATAATGGAGTAAGCGTTAGACTCCATTGCCTGGGCTGTTAGCGCCACTATGTTTGCAAAAGCATAGTTGTCGTCTCTCGAAGCATTTTCTAGCGTCTTCTGGCCTTCAGCGCAAGCTGTATTCAGGTAGACGTAGGCTCCTTCGATTGATATGTTGATTTTATCGAAGAGCTCTTTCGTGGCTTCTCCAGACTCTATGTCAACAGGTCCTATTGGCTGTCCTTGGTCTATTACTGAAGGTATTTCATTTGGCCCTAAGTCTACTCTGCTCGGTGTATACGCTAAATTATACTTTTTGTTAGGCCCTTCAGCAGAGTACCAGTATCTGTAGAGTTCCTTTAAGAGCCCGTGCTTGACCACAACTTCTTTACGCGCAGTAGATTCCGCTAAGTCTAAGTGGTCTCTAAGATATCTTCCAGCAAGCTCTATGAGAGCTACTCCTCTAGGCTCTGAAGTTAGCTCAAAGGTTTCGGGATCTATGAATGTTTTCGCTAAAACTCTTTCCCTAGCTTCAGCTAAAGCCTCCTCTCTGCTTATTCCAGGTTTCTCTGAGAGAACTTTACTCAGTTCTTCTTCTACTTTCTTTTCGAGACCATATTCTTTGACTAGAGCTAAGCACGCTACTTGGTGTGCAAAAACGGGATCTTTATATATTATGTTTATTAAAGCTTTTTCCTTGTTTTTAGTTTTCTTTAATTCTATTGATAGTGCTTCATGTAGATGCTGCTCCTCTACTACTTCGTTAGCGTACTCAGCTATTTTTCTGCGGTACTCTTTAACTAGTGCTTCTACTTCTTTTTCAAGGTTTTTTGCCCTGATTGTATTGAATAGAGCCATTTCTTCTTCTAGCCAGAATCTCACCAAGTGAGTCATATTGTAGCTCTGTGTTGTTACTAGGCAGAATGTAGGCCTTCTCGTTCCCTCTTTTTCTGCTCTCTCGATGTTCAGTGCCCAGTAAGGAGCCATTTTCCTTATTGCTGCCTCAAGGTTTTCGTAGTCTATTTCATAGCCTCCTCCCTCTTTCTCGTGAATAAATAGCGGCAGTGCCTCTATCCAGTAGTCGACGTACTTTAAGACTCTTAGCGATGGAGTACAGTAGATGTTGTAGCCTCCCTTAATCATGTACTCCTCTAAGCCGAACGACGGGCCCTTGTATGCTCTTAGGTTCTCGTTTATGAGAGCTATTCTATAGGATCCTTGAGGAGATATTCTCTGCCCGAAGAACACGAACACTCCGTGGCGCGACGGCTGCTTGTGCGCCTTGCCTAGAATATCGTAAAGCTTCTTCTTGACTTCAAGCAGGTTTCTGTGCCAGTATTCTAGCTGCTCTGCTGCTTCACTGCTCGAAATAGCTTCTTTCTCGAGCTTCTCTCTTAGCTCCCTAGATACCTTCTTTTCCAGCTCCTCGACATCACTTAAAGCTAATTTAACTGAGCGTATAATTTGAGCTAAACTTACTTCCTCTTTTGAGAGAAAGAGCTTTAGTTTATGTATCGAGGGATACAGTTCGTCTAGCCCTAGCTTCTTAATATAGCTCTCCAAGCTCTCTACAGCTTCAATCAGTTCTCTCCCCGGCTTCAGTACTTTTGACGCAGCCAGCAAATAGCCCATTACTATTGACGCACGTCCAAGTCTAGTGAATACTACTAGCTCGCCCTTTTCTCTAGCTCTCTTAGCTAGCCTAGCTATGTTTTCTTCATCTAAGTCTTCATTATAGCTGCCTTTAATTACTCTGTAAAATTCGTCGACTGCCTCGCTCGAATATACTTCGTCGCCGTATCTCTCTATTATTTCTCGGACTCTTTCAATATCGTAGGGATAGTCTCTCGTTACTTGGGCTCTAATCCAGGTAATCCACCACTCTAGCTCATCTCCTGAAGTAATAGAAGCTTTTTCGAGAAACTTCAAGAAAAACTTGTGTGCGTCTATACAGGGCTGCTCTAAGACCCGTCTCAAGTGCTCTTTATCGCTACCAGAAAGCCTCTTGTATTCCTCTAAAACTTTTTTAAGTGCGCTCCTCCAGCCGTTTTCAAAAAGCTCTTTGGCGTAAATAAAGCTAAGCCTGTAGAGAGTTTTTAGGCCTGAGTAAAGGTTCTCTGGAATCTCCTTCAAGACATCTACATCTAGCCTAACTCTTTTTCTGTCAACTGCTTCTAGGAGGTACTCAGAATTTACAGAAAACTCAAGTGCACACGATAAATCTACGTCTTTAGCAGCTTCCTCAATAACTTTAATTAAATCAGCGTACTCTCCAGAAATATCGACGTTTTTGAATACTCCTTTTTCAAGCTCACACTTTCCTATAATTTTGTACTTACCTCTATTTACTTTACCTGAGGCATCAACTTTCGTTACTGGAAAGGCGTTAAAGTCGAGCATAATACCGTGTCACTAGTCTTTTGGTCAGATAAATACGTTATCGTTTTCATTTTTAAAGAAACTGTGTGGACAGAAACGAAAAGAATATATTTAATGAAAAATCATTAAGCTGACTGCCATGACTTCGCCGAAGATAGTTCTTACTTCGCCAGCTACCGAAATGAGCGACTATAAGAAAAGCCCTTTTATAGCTTTTTCAGCCTCGTTTTCTAAACCAGGTTTTATTCCGAGGTGCTTTCTCTTAAAAACACTTTACACTCCTGTACCTAAACTCGATAACTACGAAGTCCTTTATGCCCCATATGGCTTAAGGAAAATAGAAGCCGCTCTGATAGAGTACGGCTTCAGCGAAGAAGAAGTAGCTGTAGTTCATCCCGATGACTTAGATAAAGTAGTGGGCCCGGAAACTAAAGTAATAGCTGTATCATCAATGGATCCTCTTGGAATAGCTTTCGTTAGCATAACTTACTCTACGTTAATAGGCTTAGGCGAGTCGATGACCGCCTACGAGTTCAAGAAGCTTTCAGAAAAGTGGATGAAATATAAGCCTAAAGTCAAAATAGTTGTAGGAGGCGCTGGTAGCTGGCAGTTAGCTAAGAAAAAGATGATGGAGAAGTACGGCGTTGACGTAGTCATTATAGGTGAAGGAGAGAAAATAGTAGGAGAACTCTTCTCTAAGCTAATTGAAGGTAAGCCTGTAGAAAAAGTTGTTTACGGAACTCCTGCTTCTGCTGACGAAATACCTTGCATTAAGCGGGCAGCAGTCCACGGAGTTGTCGAAATTACTCGAGGATGCGGACGTGGATGCCAGTTCTGCTCTCCTACAATGCAAGTTAGAAGATGCATGCCCTTAGACCGCGTAGTAAAGGAAGTGAAAGTAAATGTTGAAGCAGGACAAGACTTTATCCTAGTGGCTACGGACGATCTATTTCTCTATGGGTGTAATAGCCCAGATTTCAAGCCTAACGGCGAGAAAATACTCAAAGTACTTAAAGCAATAGCCAGCATAAAAGGAGTCAAGTATATTCAGCCAGCCCACTCAGCTCTGCCACCAGTACTCCTCGACAAGAAACTAGTTAAAGAGATCTCGGAGCTGCTACTGCAGTACTCTTACTACAGCTACAGGAATAAAACAATAGTAACAACTGAGGTGGGAATAGAAACGGGGAGCACTAGGCTTATAGCCAAATACATGGCGGGCAAACCAAAACCATTCAAGCCCGAAGACTGGCCTAGAGTAGTACTAGACTCTATAGCCACTATGAACGAATATGACTGGTATCCGCTAGCAACCATTATCACGGGGCTTCCCGGAGAAACAGAAGAAGACGTTATTCAGACTCTAGAGCTACTAGACGAACTTTCAAGCCTCAAGTTATTCATAGTTCCTCTGTTCTTTGTACCTGAAGAAACCTGCTACCTCAAAAACGGGCCGGAAACTTCCTTTGAACACTTAAGTGAGCTGCAGAAAGAGATTTTCATAAAGTGCTGGAAATACAATATAGGAGAATGGGGACTAACCTTCTTCTCGAAGTATTCTTCAAACAGCATTAAGAAACTATTTCTTAAAATAGCTGTTAAAGCCTCTTTAAGCATACTATATACCTTATCGTATGCTAAAAAGGATTCTTGGAGAAAAAGAGCATTCAAAGAAATATCCTCTGAGATAATTAACGTGCTAAAAGCTCTTTAAATTCTTTTAAAAATTCAGTAAATTCTACGCTGCTGAACATTTTGATAAATAGTAGTAAAAACATCGCCGTAAAAGAGAAAAAGATAAACTTATCAAATAAACTTCCGTTTCTAAAAAGTCTTAAACCATACCGTTTTTTAGAAAAGGGGTAAAGTAAAGAGACCCCCGCCTTCGTTAAAGAATCTAGTAGTATGTGAGAAAAATAGGCTAATGTAAAAAACACTGCATTCAAGTACCCAAAGTAGTATAAAACTAAACTTGCTAGAGCTAGCATAGCAAAGAGATTGTGTAGCAAAGCTCTATGCTTAATTCTTAAGTCAAAATCTGGTAGAGGCGAAGCAAAAACAGAGGAAAACAGAGCATTTAGGTCAATAAGCTTGAGGTAACTTGAGAGAAGAATCCATGTCAAGAGACCCGCCGCAAGATGAGTTTTCTTCATTACCATAGATGGTTAAAAGAAAAATAAAATATATGCTTTGCTTTTAATAGCAAATAAATTACTTGCTTCGAGGTCTTTTTCTCACAATAATGAGGTTTTTGTCGTAGTTTTTGAAGCCTAAGGCTATGTTCTTGTCTTTTAGCTTTAAGTACACTACTAGTACTTTATCTCCAGGACTTAGGGGAGCTGATGTTATGGAGCTCCAGGATCCCTTAACTATCCACTCTCCTTTAGTTTCTAGTCTAACGCTGGTCCCATTAATATTTACTACAACATAGTCTGAGCCCACTTCTTCTACTGTTCCGCTAGCTTTTACTATATGCTTCCTTTCAACATGTTTCTTGAGTGCTTTCGCTCTAACTAGAGTATAGTTTCCTATCTTAAGAGATAAAGCTATATTCAGCTGTCTGCCCTTTACTTCCTTGGTAATGTATTTAGCTGTCACGGTCATTCCTTCAGAAAGTCTTGTCTTCACTTTATTCCATGTGACTTTGACTCTAGTATTATTGTAGAATACTACCCATACGCCTCTGCAAAAGAGCTCTATTTCACTTGAATTAGTTGATAATACGATGCCTTCATCTGTTATTTTAACTATTGTTCCTGTAACTTCTTTTACCCCGCTCCCCTCAAGGAAAGCTAGAGGTATAGGCGAAATTAATAGTAGCGCTAGTATTGAAACTATAGCTAACTTATTCATACATGTGAACACTTCTCTGTTTATTAATCTTTTTTATGTACTCGAAGTATAGACGATAAATCTATACTCTACGCTAAAGTTCTACTACTATAAATACTAGTGAAGCAGAACATCTATTTGATGGAAGAAATAGTTACTTTAGCCCACGGCGCAGGAGGCGCTGAAATGTCTTCACTTATCAAAAAGTTAGTCGATTTAGTTTCATTGAAGAAAATTGAAGGTGGAACAGGGCTGAGCGAGCTTGAAGACTCTGCTTTACTGCCTGTAGGTGAAGGAAACTACTTGGCTATAACTACTGACAGTTATACAGTAAACCCTATTTTCTTTCCTGGAGGAAATATAGGTAAATTAGCGGCCACTGGAACAATAAATGACTTAGCTGTCATGGGAGCAAAGCCGCTGGCTTTTCTAGACACTATTGTCGTTGAGGAAGGATTTCCTCTAGATAAGCTCTATGAAATAGTCAAGTCTATGGTCGATGTTCTTGAGAAGAAAAACATAGCTCTTATAGGAGGAGACTTTAAAGTAATGCCTAGAGGTTCACTAGACAAAATAGTTATATCAACTACAGGTGTGGGTTTTGTCTCTAAAGAAAATCTCATTAGAAATAACGGCCTTAAGCTTGGAGACAAAATAATTGTTTCTGGAACTATAGGAGACCACGGCGCTGTTATTATGGCGTGTCAGGCAGGAATAGAAGTAGAGTCTAGTTTGACTTCCGACTGCACTCCCGTCATAGACATAATCGAGACTGTACAGAGAATAACTAAGATTCATGCGGCCAAAGACCCTACGAGAGGAGGCTTAGCTATGGCCTTAAATGACTTAGCCAAAAAATCCGAAGTCAGCATTATTATTTATGAAGAAAACATTCCTATTAAAGAAGAAGTCCTAGCTTACTGCGAAATGCTTGGAGTAGATCCTCTCGTGCTGGCTTGCGAAGGAAGAGTAGTCATGGGAGTAGAAGGTAGTATTGCCGAAGAGGTTCTAAAGGAACTTAAGTCTAGAGGCTATACTGAAGCTGCTATTATCGGAGAAGCAGTCGATAAAAAGCCGCCTAGAGTTTACATGAAGACGTCTGTGGGAGGTACACGCATTGTCGAAGAGCCTATGGGCGAAATTGTTCCTAGAATATGCTAGACTTCTAGTTTAACAAATTTTTGTTCTCTTATAGCTTTCATTACTTTGGCTACGAATCTATCTAATTCTTCAGGAGACACTCCTCTTTCCTTAGCTATTACTTTAACTTTTTCTTCAACAATTTTATATTTTTTATAAGTTTCATTGAGTTTTTTCCAAGGTACTCCTTTAAGAGCATCAGCTAACCTCTTGTCGAAGGGAAGAACTCCTTTAAGCATTAAGAAAGCTATACTAGGATAACCTAAGTATCCTCTATATAGAGACCCGTTGTCAGTAGACATTATGGCTTTTCCGCCATCCCAAGTGACCTTATAGCTCCTTTCTCCAGTAGAGCTTACAACAATAGCTTCTCTATCACCTATGAACTTTATTCTGCCATCAGCTATACACCCAAGTGCTTCCAGCACCTTTATCCGAGGCGGAGTCTTCCACGCATACATTCTGGTATGACATCTCTTCAGCGATATTTAAAGCTGTTTTTTGCGAAGGTATTTTTGCTTTAATAAAAGCTATTCCAGCTATAATATTGTTTACTAAAGCTAATATAAGTCCTGTGGCGAAGACTACTTCGGAAAGACTTTGAACAAACTCATATTTAAAGTCGAGTGCTATGTATCCTACTAAAATAGCTAAGAGAGAGATAATCGATATTATTCCAGCTACTTTAAATAGCCTAGAAAGCAGTTCTTTTCCACAGATCCTGAAGGCAACTGCTTCTAGACAGAGCTTTATGAGCCATGCTAATACAATAATATGAGATACTCCCATTGCTACTTGTTCATATAAGTAGCTTAAAGTTTTAACTGGCTGAAGTACTCTTGTAAGAAGATAAGTTGCTGTAAGGAGAGCTGATACTGAAACAAAGTATATTCCTGTCACCAAGAAAATTCTTTTACTAAGTTTGCTATTAAGGAAAAGCCACGACAGTCCTGCAAGGAGGTAGCCAGCTATTACTGCAGGCGAAAACGGTACTATTAGTAGGAAATACCCAAAGCAAGCCGCAGCTCTAGCTTTACTCACATAGCCTTTTGCGGAAAGAAACTTATTAGCTTTACCGAGACAAATTACTGTGACCTACAGGCTTGTATGCCCTAAGTGCCGGAAAGAAATCTCTGAAGAAAACTGGGTATACAAGCATTCCTGTGGAAGTCCTCTTACAGTAGAGTACGACTTAAATGGACTTAAAATCGATCCGGGGGAAATAAAGAGGAGAGAGTGGAGCTTATGGAGATATAAAGAACTAATTCCTGCAGAAAAACTCGTTAGCCTAGGCGAAGGCTGCACTCCTTTAGTTGAACGCGACTTCTTTGCACTAAAACTTTATCTTAAGCTAGACTACTTGAATCCGACAGGATCTTTTAAAGATAGAGGAACTGCTGTCACTTTGTCTAAGGTAGCTGAATTCAAGTTCAGCGGAGTAATTGAAGACTCTTCGGGCAATGCTGGTATTTCTGTAGCCTATTATGCGTCCTCAGCTGGCATAAAAGCTAAAATATTTGTGCCTAAAGACGCTCCTTCGGGAAAAATAGCTTTCATTAAGGCTTCGGGAGCTGAAGTAGTTGAGTGTAACTCTAGAGAAGAAGCACACGAAAAAGCAGTAAAAGAAGCAGAGCTAAGCGACTACGTCTACGTGGGCCATTTGTGGAATCCCTACTTTATTGAAGGCACTAAGACTATTGCTTTCGAGATAGCTGAGCAGCTCGGCTGGAGAACTCCCGACGCAGCTGTAGTTCCTGTAGCTAGCGGAACTCTGCTCTTAGGGCTTTATAAGGGCTTTAAAGAACTCTACGAGCTAGGATTAGTAGAGAAAGTACCGCGCTTAATAGCAGTTCAAGGCGCTAGCTGCGCTCCAGTATACGAGGCCCTTTACGGGAAAAAGCCCTCCGGGTGCTCATCTTTAGCTGACGGACTTCGAGTAAAAAATCCCCCTCGCTTAAACGAAATAGTACGAACAATTAAAGAGACTCAGGGCTGCTGCATAGTAGTAGACAACTATGATATCCACTTATATTCGTCATTTGCCTACAAGAAAGGATTCATAGTTGAACCTACTTCAATAACTGTCTTCGCGGCACTAGCTAAAGCCGTGGAGGAAGGAATTTTAGATAAAGGCGAGGAAGTAGTAGCCCCTTTAACAGGCTCTGGATTAAAGATAGTTGAATAAAATGAATGAACTCATATTAGGAACACTTGCTGGAGTAGAAAAAGCTGTAATTAAAGAAATTAAACTAAAAGACCCTGCAGCTACAGCTCATAGGCTCTCTGACGAAAGAGTACTCGTAGAAAACCTTTCTGAGGAAAGAGCGTTGACTTTAAGCACAGTGCTCTTCATAGCTAGAGTACTAGGTGTAGCTGAGCTGGAAGCTATTTCAGTTAAGAGACTAAGATATGCTATTAGAGAACTACTCTCAAGGACGTTTAAGCCAGAAAATATCGACAAACTAGCTGTAAGAGCACACATTCCTATGCACACTTTTTCAGAAAACTTTTTAGAAAAAATAGTAGCCAGAGAAATTAAAAGAGTGTGGAAAATAGACTGTAGCCCTAGGGCTACAAGGAAGCTTAGAGCAGAACTCTACGGAAAAACTCTCTACCTAGCGATCGAAGTGAAAGGAGCACTTCACCAAAGATCATACTATGTTTACAAACATCCAGCTCCACTAAGCCCTATTGTCGCATGTGCATCTCTGATTTTAGCTGAAGTAGAATCTAAGTCAAGTATTTATGATCCTTTTGTCGGCTCTGGGACAACACTAATAGAGACGGCAAAAATACTAGAAAACGTATACTGTATAGGAAGTGACATTTCTAGAAAATATATTCTATGCGCCTTACATAATTCAAGAGAAGCTGAAGTAGAAATAGACTTGTTTACAGCAGACTTTAAATTCACTCCAATAAAGAACTGTGATTATATTATAGCGGATCCTCCTCGAGGAATTAGAATGAAGTCGTCAAATATCAAAGAAATTTTAGAAAAATTAATAAAAATATCGGAGAAAATAGTTTCACAGAAACTAATATTAATAACTCCGTACGTAAACATAGTAACTAAAATAAAAACTGAGCTTGTGCTCGAAGATATCTATGTAGTAAAATCGTCTGGCACTAAGCTTAGGATTCTTTTATATAAGTCGTCTTGCTAGCACTTACAGGAAAGCCTCCCTTACTCTCAATATAACTTAAAGCTTCTTTAAGCGTAAAACATTCCTCGAAGACAAGCTTCTTTATGTCTTCGGATAAAAGCTCCGAAGCTCTTTTCGGGTCTATTAGCTTATAATTCTCTAAAATTTTCTCGTAAATAGGCATAAGACTAGATGTAATTCTAATAGGCTCCTTTTTAATCGAACACAGTCTTTTTTTCAATTTTATTATAATATCGTTTAAAGTATTGAGATCTATAGCTCCTTCATCGTAAAGAAGAGATAAATAGAAGTCTTTACTAACGTATACTATTACAGTATTGCTATTATTTATTCTAGCTTTAACAAAATCTATCGATAAATCCCAAAAACTCTGTATTTTTCTAATAAGTTTGATTATACTTCTTTGGACACCCTCACCTAAATTGACTCCATCAATAGATACTTTATTCTTATAGTAAACTATTATGCTTTTTATTCCTTTTTTAGCCATCAAAGTATTTTTAAAATAAAGCAGAGAATAATTATGTACGCCCATATAGTATACAAGAAACTTGTTTATTTCTCGCCTTAAATCCTTGAGTTTACCTCCATTGCTATAAACTTCTTTTCTTAACGCTAAAAGTTCTTTTAGAAAAGAATTTATTTCATCAGGTGAAACAGGAGTTTTTGAAAGAAAATATACTAAAGCCAAGCCTCCATTTCTACGAGAAAAATAAAAGCTTTTATCACCTATTTCCAGCTTTCCTTCCTGCTCTATACCTAAATCTCTACATAGCTGCAGCAACATTGATACAACAGTTCCCGCAAGTTTTTCACTATAGTCTTCTCTCTCGAGACTAAGATCAGCTAAGTGAACTCTTAAATCATACTCCATGTGTCCGTTCTCGCTTGCAACAATGAGGTTCTCAAACAAACCTGACATTACCTTATTGGATTAGTACTCGAGGAAATTAATATCCTTTATGCTCAACTAGCTAAACGGTAACGTGACCTTTACATACAGCCACCTTAATTAACGACTTAAGGCAAACAGCATTATTTATATCAAGGGTAAAGAAAACAATTACCTATGAATATGAAAGTCCATGGTATAGTATTTGACCTTTATGGAACACTCGTTTACGCTGAAAAACCTATTTCATTTGAAGATCTATCATCAATTTTACTTGAAAACGGCTACGAAGTATACGCTCAGGAATTAAGAGCAGCCTATCTCTATGTCCTTTTTGTAGACTATCCTCGAGAAAAATACAGTAATTTTGAAGAATTTTTCAGAAAAGTATGCGACCGCCTCTACATAAAAGTAGATAACGAATCTTTAAAGAAAATAGTTAGCTTTTATAGTCGTACTAGAAACAAATTTTTCCCCGAAGTCCTTGAGGTACTTGAAGAACTTAAAAATAAAGACTTAAAAATGGCTGTAGTCACTTCTGTTCCTCTTTTTGCTATTCAGGATATATTGTCTACTTTGAAAAAATACATGACTGTAGTAACTAGCAGAGATACTGGGTGCGTCAAGCCTAATCCACGTATGTTCACATATGCTTTGAGCACGCTTAGTCTCCGACCAGAAGAAGTACTGAGCGTAGGCGACGACTATTACCTAGACTTAGCTATACCTAGGAAAATGGGCATGAAAACTGCTCTTGTAGCGAGAGGATACTCTGTAATTCCCTATAGGTTTTCATGTGATTTTATATTAAATGACTTGAAAGATCTATTAAGGTATTTAGATTAATTTCTTAGGTTTAAAGTATTTGAAATATGGTAAGTAGCTCAGGAGGGACGAAAGTCGTCACATTTCAGTATACTGGATCTTCATCCTCGCTTCCTCGATTTTCCTCAAGAAAAGTTTCTTCAGCTCTGCTTTATATTCTTTCTCAATAGAGAGAATATTCTCGAGAAGCTTTAGGGCCGTGGATATTCTCTTCTCTTCTAAGAATATGAGCAAACACTTTGTATTTAGTGATATTAGCGTCCCACCTGACCCAAGCTTTATTCGCAGAGGTATGCTTGATACTATCTTTATGCATTTATCTAGGTTTCCTTCTTTGAGCGCAATGTATGCTTCCCGAAGTCTCTTAAAGTCTTCGAGTGCTTTAAGCTCGGGTAGAAAATGTGTTTTCAAAAAAGCTGGGCGTTCGTCGGGATAGTGCTCGTCATAGGCGTATATTGTTGTTTCAAGCAGACTTCGAGAAAACTCTCTAGATATTCTCTTTAAGTCAGCGGGTAGTGGTACATCTAGTCTTTTAGCAGTACTCTCTATTAAATCCGTCCACTTGTCATAGTCTATTTCCAAGCCCTTCGCTAGTTCTGCTAAGATCTTTAAAGCAATAGAGACTCCCCTTTCTACTGTACTCCAATCAATATTCTCGGGTACATCTTTATCCGTATGATAGTACTGCATGTATTCGTCGAGAGTATGTAATGTCAGTGCGGGTACTCCTTTAGATGAAAAAGCGTAGCTATCCATGTAGCTGCTATCGTACTCCGCCTTAATTCCAGAAAGCTTTTCTGCTAAAAACATGTAGTCGGGTCCAGACACACTTAATTTGACGTCTCCTTTCGCCAAAACATCGACGTTCACTACGGCATAGATTTTACTTAGAGCTTTCTTTGACTCAAGCGAATTAACATAGTATCTTGAACCCCATGTCCAATAATATGAGGAAAAACAGGGAGCCCCTGCCTCCTCTGCTGTAAACGACACGAGTTTAATTGTTCTTTTAAGAAAGCTATTCTTTAACTGTTCGGCTGCAGCTATAAGCAAGGATACTCCTAAGCAGTTGTCGGCTGCGCCTGTAAGCCAGTGGTCGTGGTGAGCTATAAGAAGGACTTCTTCATCACTGTGTCCGTATATAATCCCCTCGATGTTATATCCAGTAGAGCTCAATACATTGGTTTCGACCAGTACTCGTATTTTTTCTCCTTCTCTTTTAGCTAACTTTAAGCCGTCCTCCTTTTTAACCATTACTGCAGGAATTGGAGGCGGCATTTCGCCGCATCCCCAACGATAGTCTTTAACTCCAGTGACAACTATCCTTCTGTAGACCCCCGGGTAAGAATCATAGGCTATTAGCCCAACAGCTCCTACTTCAACTGCTTTGGCGTAGTAGTCTTCAACAAAATCTACGTCTCCTGGAGGTATTTGAACTAACACTATTTTCCCACAGGCCTTTTTCCACTTTTTATCTCTAATATGTGTTATATGAATTAATGTGCTTTCTTCATCAAAAGAAAGAGAATAGGGCAAAGCTATAGACTTTATCTTAATATTTTTACCCTCCACTATAGAATATTTTTCTCTCCAATTCATTACTGGTACTTCTTGAATATTTATTTCAGATACATATTTTTCTAATCTGTTTTTAATAAAATCTACTACTCTTTTTTCCTCACTAGATCCAGCTATGATTTCTCCGAAGGACAAAAGCCCTTTTAGAATACTCTTTATCTTGTTTAAAAACACGAGAATATATTGCGGAGAAAAATATATTTTCTGAACTATCGTATACTAGTATTCGACAAAATATTCTTTACCTTAAGCCATTAACTAATTTACTATTAGCGATTACTTTAAACAGTTTTTAACAATAGAACTTAAATTCTATTACTCCCTATATCTTGCATGAGTAAAGAATTAGATGGATTCTTTAATCCTAGAGGCGTAGCAATAATAGGTGCTTCAAGAGAACCTGGAGCAGTGGGGAGAATTATTCTAGAGAACTTCTTGAGTAACAAGAAAAAAGGGATTTTTAAGGGTGAAGTTTACCCAGTTAACCCTAAAGCTAATGAAATAGCTGGTGTAAAATGTTACCCAAGTGTTAGAGACATCTCCGGAGACGTTGATTTAAGTGTCGTATGTGTCCCCGCGAGAATAGTGCCGCGAATTATTGAAGACTGCGGTGTAAAGGGAATTAAGTGTGTTATAGTTATTTCAGCAGGATTTTCTGAAGTAGGTAACCACGCTCTTGAACAGAAGCTTGTTGATACAGCACAAAAGTACGGTGTTAGAATAATTGGTCCAAACTGTATAGGCATATATGATCCTTGGAGCGGCGTAGATACTCTTTTTATACCGACCTACAAGAACAGCCCAAAAGGCCCTCTGCTATCAATGCCTAGACCTAGGAGAGGACATATAGCTTTTATTAGTCAGAGCGGTGCTTTTGGCGCAGCTGTACTAGACTACTTTGCTGGAACAGACTTAGGGCTCTCTAAGTTTATTTCATACGGCAATAAATGCGACGTAGATGAAGCAGATCTACTCGAGTATTTAGCTGAAGATGACTTGACGAAAGCTATTATGGTTTACATAGAAAACATAAAGGAAGGCAGAAAATTCATAGAAATAGCTAGGAAAGTCGCCTTAAAGAAACCTATAGTTGTCCTCAAGTCTGGTAGAACTGCGGCAGGCGCTAAAGCTGCGACTTCTCATACTGGTGCTCTAGCTGGAGTAGACGCGATATATGATGCTGCCTTTAAGCAGTGCGGAGTAATTAGAGCTAGAGACATGGAAGAATTCTGCGACATGGCTAAAGCTCTTGCAATGCAGCCTCCAGCTAAAGGCGACAGAATAGCCGTGGTTACTGACGGCGGAGGATGCGGCGTAATGGCCTCCGATGAAATAGAGTTTCAGGGAATGAAATTAGCTGAATTCAGTAAGGAGACTTTAGAGAAGTTCGAGGAACTCAAGAAGCAGGGAATTCTAAGAGACTTCGCTGTCACAACAGATCCAGTAGACTTAACTGGCTCAGCTGACGACAAAGGGTTCATAGAGTCCCTGAAGCTTGTTTTAAGAGACCCTAATGTAGATGGCGTAGTTCTCTTACCCATGCACCAAGTACCGCTAGTAACTACAGACCTTCCCAAGAAACTCTCCAAGATAATTAAAGAATACGGTAAACCAGTAGTAGTATGCGATATAGGCGAAGCAGATATGGCTAAGTACTATAGAAGGCTTTTCGACGAAGAAGGCATACCGACATACCCGACTCCAGAAAGAGCTGTCAGAGCAATTAAAGCGCTAGTAGAGTACGGCAAAATACTAGAAAAACTCTCAAGCGAGTAAACTATTCTAAGGCTTTAACTAGCTCAGCTAAGCCGTGTAAAATCTCTCCTGATGTGACATTATCCGTCTTCTCTAGTCCTATTTTCCGCGGAAAACCTCCATTTGGATTCTGGTGCTTCTTTAAGAAAACTAGCGTTTTGTAAACATTTTCTTTGAATAACTTTAAGTAAGGTGCTGTTGCAGCTAAAGCTATTCCAAATGTCGAGAACAGCCTTGTTTTATGGTCTTTAGGTGAGTGTATACTCCAGTCAAAATCACCGTTTTCTTTCTGCATACTCCACATCCACTTCAATCCTTTTAATACAGCTTCTTCTACGCGTTTACTCGGATACTCTCTATTTACTTGATTGAGAAAATACAGTGTCAAAGCATGATAATGGTAAGTTCTGCCTCCTGTCTCAGAGTAGGGGTACTCGCCTGACTCGAGCTGTGCTTCCAGAATTTGGTCTAGTACTATTTTAGCTTTTCTCAAGTACCGTTCAGGACATAAAAGTCTACTGGCAGTAAAAAGTAGTACTGCTACTGCAGCTCTCTGATTCCACGCTCTGTTGCCTACCCAGTAGCCCTTATTATCAATCATATGGCACACGAACTCTGCTGCCTTAAGGAAAGATATTCTCCAATGCTCGGCCTCGCTCAAGTCTAAGTTGTTTTTAACAGCTACTTCATAGGCGTTTACTACTACTTTGCCGTAAAGAACTGTCCCGAAAATACTAAAAGGCTCACGTATTATGTCGAGAACAGTACCGTCTTCGAAAACAACATTTAGCTTACTTCCAGGAGGCGCGTTTTTCTCATTCCATCCAAAACTCTTCGGATATCCAGTATATCCATACCAGCAACCTGCGTCGCTCTGCTCTCTAACAAGATAATTTACCATTACTTTAGCTACCTCCCAGTACTCGGGTTTCCTGTAGGCTTCATATAGCTTTAAGTAGGCGTCAGCAGTCACGTAAGAGGCGTGGGGCCATGTAGGCTGAGGAGTGTGAGGGATAGTCTCTAGTAGTCCGCCGTAGTAGGGGCTATTAGGGTCCCAGCAAATATTGCTCCGAACATACTGCTCTAGAGGATAAAGAATAGATTCCGCTAGTTCTTTAATTGCATCTAAAGACACACTCATTTTTTCAAAAGCTATGCTTGCCCAAAGTATTTATCATTAACGCGTCACGAAGATAAATTATTAAGTCTGACTTCAAGTAGAGTAATAGATGATGAACTTGGGGCTCCGCTATTTGATGAGCGGTAGCCCCATCACTGATAATAAACTAAATAAGCCCGAATCTTCTATTAAAGTAATGGGATGAAGAATTCTTACGGGCGCTGACTACTCGGATGATTGGTGGGGACCTCGCTTCAGACCGCTATTCTATTGTTTCAAAATACTGTTGCTGTAGTTTGAGCTTCGGACAAAATTCTCAAAGTATTGAATACTGATGAAACTGGTATCAGAATCTCGCACCTTCATCAGCTTTCAGTAAGCCAATCCTTCATCACTCTAACTAAGTATAAACCGGTCTTTATTTGGTTGCTGTCATAATTACTTCAAATCGTCATTAATCTTAGCAAGTCTTCTAGGCTTTCTCTTCTTCTAATAAGCTTTACTTCTCTCCCCTTAACTAGTATTTCTGGGGGTCTGGGTCTAGCGTTGTAGTTACTTGACATGGAGTAGCCGTATGCTCCCACATCATGTACAACTATTATGTCTCCCGGCACTACTTTAGGGAGCTCTACGTTTTCTGCAAAAACATCGGCTGACTCACATACCGGCCCTCCTATGGAGTATTTTTCTACGGGCTCGCTCTTGCCTAGTACTGTTATTTTATGTTTTGCTCCATAGAGAGCAGGTCTAATAAAATCACTCATGCCAGCGTCTACTAGTATCCATTTTCTGCCATAGACTTCTTTAACATAATTTACTTTAGTTAACAGGATTCCTGCTGAAGCTACAATAGCTCTGCCCGGCTCTAAAACGACTGTGGGCTCTTCTTCAAGAAAGTCTTTCAGTATAGGAGCTATCTCTGCAAATAGATTGTCTAGATTGAGAATTTCTCCTGTTTCATAAGAGTAGCCGAAGCCTCCGCCAATATTTACTACCTTTAAGTCTATTTTTGCTTCTTTAGTTAAGTTAAGAACTTCTTCAAGTGCCTTTACATAAGACTCTATTTCAAATATCTGTGATCCTATGTGAAAATGTACAGCACACAAGTCTACATTATTCATTTTCTTTGAGATATCGACTGCTTTAATGAAATCTTTTGAATCTAAACCAAATTTATTTAATTTGCCTCCGGTAGCGATATGTTTATGTGTGCTTACTTCGATACCTGGGTTGAATCTTATCCCTACTTTTTGAATACTATTATTTCTTTTAGAGAAATTGTTAATGTATTTTAGTTCACTTAAATTCTCTATATTAATTAACCACACTTTATTTTTAATTGCGTATTCTATTTCGTTAACTGATTTAGATACTCCGTTAAAAACTACTTTACTGGCGCCTGCTTTCATTGCTAGAAAAATTTCTCCCAGCGAAACTACTTCTGCTCCAGCTCCTTTCTCATGCAATAGTCTACACAAGTGTATATTTGAGTTAGCTTTATAAGCATAAGCTATTAATGGTTTTCTAAAATATTTTTCGGCAGTAGTTTTTATTTTATTAAAGTTATTTAACAGTATTTCAGCAAAATAAACATAGACCGGTGTGCCGTATTCTTCGACAATTTTAAACAATAGGTCTTCATACTGCTTTATGTACACTTATTAACCTTTGATTTAATTCTTATAAAGAATTCTAGCGATTTGCCGCGCTTAGTAATATATTTGCTTGAACTGAGAGTATTTCGTGTACGTTGCTTGTAGAGACATTATTTTAAAGAACGTATTCGGTTCTGTTGAAGAAGGACTTAGTGTACTTGGAATAAATAGTATTGAGCTTTACTTGCCTAGAGACTTTAAAGTCTTCAGCGGCCATAATCTTGAATACGAGTTAAGCAGTTTTAAGAAATATCTAAGCGAACAGAATATTGAAGTAAACTCTATACTTATTGCCAATGATTTTATGGAAACTGATTATGTGGTTAAAGCAGTCAATATAGCTCATAGGCTTGGATTAGGAGTAGTTCGTGTAGATACTATTGTAAAGGAAGTAGAAGGCTATAGTTTAGAAGACTGTATTCGGGCGTCAATTGACTGGCTTAAAGAGCTTAAAGATAAAGTAAAGGACGTAGTATTAGCTATCGAGAATCACGGCTATGTTTCTAATAGAGAAGAGTACTTGGATGCTTTGTTTAAAGAGTTTCCGGAAACTTTTCTTGGATTGACTCTCGATACAGGTAACTTTTACTGGTATGGATATCCGCTGAGCAAAGTCTACGAGATAGTCGAGAAGTTTGCCGATAGAGTTAAACACACTCATGTTAAGAACGCTGTCGCTGAGCGTAAAGAAGCTTGGCGTAAGCCAGGTGACGTAACTATGTCTCCTCTCTTCGAAGGAGACGTCGACTTGAAGAAAATAGTTAGCATTTTAAAAAGACATGGATATAACGGAGACTTAACTATTGAAGACGAGTCTCTTGGACGATGTAGTGATTTAGAGAAAAAAGATATTTTAATTAGAGATACAAAATATTTAAATAACTTATGTAGGCTATAGACTTTTTTCACAATCTTTAAGTAATGCGAGAAATACTGAAACAGGAACTATAAGCACTTTTTTATTTTTGTCATAGCTAAAAGAGTCTCTTGAAATAATTATTACTTCTTTCGCTCTTTTAACAGGAGGCAGTTTGACTTTATACCTATACTTTACTTCGATTTCTACTAATGTTCCGTCTTGTCTCTTATACAGTATGTCTGTTTCTTTTTTATTTTTTATATAGCCTATGAAAGTATTTGGTTCTCTTAGCTTAGGTATTCTTCCGTGCTGAACTATATGTGATACTACTATGTTTTCTACTATGATCGGAGTTTTCTCTACTGTTAATGTTTCATTTACTACTTGACTGTATAATTTTCCTTCGCTAAATGTTTTTATAGCGTAGTAGAAGCCTATGTCTGTAAAGTAAGCTTTTATTCCTCCTTTTAGAGTGCTTGTTTTACTTGAAAAAATGAATTTCCCGAGAGGAATTACTACTAGCATTTCTTCTAGTATTTTTATATAATCTTTAACAGTATCTAGCGATATTCCTATTTTTTTGGCTAATGTAGCATAAGTTACTATGCTTGATAGGTTTTTTGATATTTCTATTAATACTGCTTTAGCTATATCTGGATCTCTATTCTCTTTAGCTATATCTCCTAAAATATAGTTTAGTAGTATTTCAAGAGCTTCTTCTACAGGCTTCTCTTTTCTGAGAAAAGCATCGACTACCTCAGGGAAACCGCCTGTTTGAAGATACTTGTAGAAGATTTCATCTATTTCTGTAATATAGGGCAATGTTTCTGAAATTTTCTTAGCTATTTTTTCTATACTTTCATCTAATGAAAAAGATTTCTCTTTTAGAATTCTTCTTATTTTCTCGTTAGCTAGTGCTTCAATATATTTTCTAAACGACACTGGCGTTAAGTAGTATTCTCCTCCCTCAACACCTCTTCCAGGCATTAATTCTGCTCCTCTAGTCAGTAGTAAGGGTATTGACCCCGTGACTACTGTTATGCAGTTCTCCAGTACTCCGGAGTCTTTTAGTCCCTTCAGCGCATAGCTCCATTTATTTACTCTAGTAATTTCATCTATTAAAATAAAATTTGATTCTCTTTTATATATGTTTAAGTATTCTCTAATAATATTCATTAACTGAACATAGTTTACTATAGGTATTCTATCGCATGATAAATATAATATGCTTAATGGATCCTCTCCATTTTCTATTAAATGCTTAATATATAATTTCAGCCAAATAGTCTTTCCTGACCTCCTAGGACCTTTAATAAAATATGTTCTCCCTTTGGCGAGTGGCGGTATTTTTCTACTGAAATGTACTATCATTTTTTGGTATTTTTCTAAATCATAATCAAATCTCTCGAAATCTTTTACTCTCCACCAGGGATTCTGCTCTACGATAGTTTTCGAGATCACTCGAGTCACCTATATATACTCCACTCGAATATACTCGAATAAAGTATATAAGGATATTCTAGTTGAGTCGAATATTATGTTGGAATTTTGTCTTCTGGTGGAGGAGACCAGTTTTTAGTGATCTTAGCCATGTTTTTGAGGAATATTTTTCTGTGTTCTCTAGCTTTAGCTAGCAGTGCTTCTAGAAAAGAGAGAAGCTCATCGTAAGTCTTCTTGTCTACTGGGAAGGGTACTCCGTCTTTTCCTCCTACAGCGTAAGCGTACTTGAAGGGGTCTATTGGATGTGTTACGGGGTCTTTCCACGAGGGAGGTGTTTCGTATACAAGCTCTGCTACAAGAGCTAGTGCTCTGAGAGTGCTTGGACCGAGTCCTTTAACTAAAAGCAGTTCCTTGAAATCAGACACTGCGAGTTCTCTTGCCTCAATTAAAGCCTTCCTATTTAGCGCTACTGGCCCCAAGCTTATATACTTCCTTACTTTCTTTCTCGCTTCTTCAGGATTATAGGGCGTGTAGTAGGCTAGTAGAGTATTTCCTTTAGCGAGTGCAAGAACTGATTTGAGTTCTCTCTCGAGTTTTGAGGCATTTTCTTTAGCTAAATCTACTACTGTTTTTCTAAACTCATCTATTCTTCTAGCTATAGTATTGAACGCGTAGCTGTGTTTAGTTCCGCTTATTGCCTTATGAGGCTCTACAACAAAGTCTTTTAAATGTCCCGAGAACCAGTGGTATCTTCGAGCCATTTTCGTAGAAACATTCATTCCCTGCTGGACTATAGTCCAGTTGCCTTCCTTGTCTACGAAAAACATATGGTGGTATAGAGTATATCCACACTGTAGAGCAACGTTATCTACTTTTGCTACAATACGTGATACTTGAATATATTTATCTGGATTTAAGCTATATTTGCTACAGATTTCTTTGAGTTCGGAAGGAGTTGCCCTAGCTTTATCTCCCTTACCTCCAGCTGCTTTAATACCGAAGTCTTCTTTAATAAGAACCTGTTTAAGTATTCCACAGGTAACTGTCGTCGATCCAGAGCTATCCCAGTCCATTCCGATTAGATTATTTAGTGCCTGAAACCAAATAGGGTCAGATAATCTCTCAAGAACACCTACAGTACCATATTCTTCTACGAGAAGTCTTACAACTATCTCAGTCAGCTTAATCATACGGGAAGCTAGCCAGGGCGGAACAGTGCCTGTATGTAAAGGTAAATCTGCTACAGCAGGCATTACTAATAATTATTATTTAGGTTAGTATAGTAAAAGTTACGGTTAGATACTCAAAACTAAGATGATGAAGCTCGGAAAACAGATAGATGAAGAGTACGCCACAGTCTGAAACTAAAAGATTATCAAAAATATTTTGAACGCTTTAGTATGGTAGAGCCCATAGCGACCTCGATATTAGTAGCAACGAGGCGGCGAAAGCTATTGCTACAGCGTTTCCTAGAGTTAAGCCAGCTACTATGACTACTTTATCGCGGTCCCACTTTTCCTTACCAAGCTTCTTTTCGAGTATCTTGCCCACAATTACTCCTATTGTTGCTCCTACTAGCGGATGAGGCATAGAAGTAATTCCCCAGAGAACACCTATTAGCACTGCTAGAGGTAGCTTAAGTATCTTTAAGACCACTGCGAGAATCGCTGATACTAAGAAGAACCCTATTATAAACTCTGAGCTTATTGTAGGCAGGAAGCCTTTTCTCACGAATGTAGGCCAGATAACCCAGTTTAGCACAGAAATAGGCCACGTTACCTCGATCCATGGGTAGAAGGCTGAGGGCATTGGAGCCATGCGCCAGAACATGTCGACGTATATTAGCGAGAATATGAAGAGCAGAGGCATTGCCATGAAAGCCGCCTTGAGGTATGTTTTCGGAGTTACTCCACACCAGTAGCCTACTTGGAATGCATTCACTATTACTCCTGGAGCATTTCCTGGCTGAGCAACCCATCCAGCGAACCATACATCTAGATCCTTGTATCCGCTGAAGAGAATAGTTGCCTCTCTGAGCATCGGGGGCTGGGCTGGAGCAAATCCTGTCATACCTATAGACCAGGCGCTGATGAAAGGCCATATGAAGCCCCAGGCAACGAAAGGCAGAAGCAGTATTATGGGGAATCTAGGCACAAGATACTTGAATAGCGCTATTGAGGCGGCTACGGAAAGGAAGTATACTGTGAGAAGAGGAGTCAGCGATATGTACCCTGCTTTCTTCACGCTCTCGGGGAGAGATTTTAGATTAGAGAAAGCTCTGGCATAGTTCTTGTACTCGAGGATAAACGGCATTATACCGGCAGCTATCGATACACCTATGTAAGCACTAAGCCATAAGTCAAAGTACGAGCGCTGGTAGAGCCAGACTAGTCCTGCTCCAGGGAACCAGTCTTGTTGCCACCACTTGAATATATCTAGCGGAAGTTTTAGCGCAATAGCGTTTCCGACAACATAGGCTAGTATAGATGCTATAGTTGCTGTAATCACTAGGTAAGAGGGAATGACCCATGCTGAAGCTACGTTGAGGAGGTCTAGCGATACGCCGAAGATTGCTCCCGGTATGATTACTTGTAGTGCCTGAGTCAAGTCGAGGAACGACCATATCATAGACCCTGTAACAGAAAATGCTTTGCCGAAGAATGTTAGCGTTATTATTGGGAAGCCGTAGAGGATGAGTGAATATATTACTCCTATTACTGCTGACAGTATGAATTTATCGAATCTCTCAGGGTCTCTTTCAGTCAAGCTGATTATTGTCTCGGCTTGTACTCTTCCTATAGGGAATGGCAGTTTCTCTATTTCTATGTAGAGCTGAGCTAATATGAAGGTCATAGGCAGTATTGTGCCGAGATATATGATGAAGCCTAAGATAAGCAGTCCTATGTAGAATAGCCAGTCTGGGTGAAGCAGAGTTCTCTTCAGTATAGCTTCTGAAGATATAGGCGGAACAAACCACCAGGGCACCTCTTTATCGAAGCCTAGTGCCTTGAAGTAGGGGCTTTGAACCATGTATACGCGGTAGGGGAAGTTAAGGAAAGGTATCATTCCCTCTACGAGTACCGATCCTCCTATAGCTACTGATGAGACGAAATATATTATGAAGCCCTCCTGTCTGGATAGAGGCGAGTGGAAGAAATAGGCAAGCTCAGTGAAGAGCAATAGAATTACAGCGGGCCAAGCTACTGATATTGGAGTAGCTAGAGTCATGTAAATTTGTATAGGAAGTATTACTACCGCTGAAAACACTATTGCTAAAAACGACCTCCAAGTTAATCCTTCTTCTTCATTGAATAACCTAAACCTCCCCATAACTACTCACCCTCCTTCAAGCCCACAAGATCTAAAGCCTTCTTAACGTATTCTCTTCTCTCAGAAGGAACAATACTTCTCCATAATAAGAACTGCTTCCTAAGGATATCTAGGAACGCCTTGTTGGAACGTATCCAGACTTCTCTTGGCCCTGACTCGAGGCGCAGCGCTACAGTGAATCGAGAAATACCGTCTTCTGGTAACGCAGCTATTTCAACTTCCTGTTTTAGTCCAGCCTCCCATGGATAGAGCATTACTCTAGTTTTAAGCGCATAGCCTTTTTTACCCTCCATTTCAAATGAGGTTATTTTAGCTTCTTCAAGTGAAGCAAACCATCTATGGGCTCTTTCTGTTCTATGAGCATCGAGAAACTCTTTAACATAAAGAAGCACGCCGGGAGCTTCTACCTTAGTTGCTCTAAACGGCGTAGGAATTTCCCATATATCTCCTCTAGGTTTAGTAGTAATCTTCCATTTTCTTTCAAGCGATGGTGTTACGAGAGCACCCATTCTGAAGGCAGGAATAATTGAGGGTACTATTACAGTGACAAATGAAAGTGCTATCGCTAACACTACTGCACCTGAAGTGTAATTGGGATAGAAGCCGGGGCCCATTAGTGGTGTCAAAGCCTTGAGTACAAATATACCGGTAGTATATCCTATTACTCCTCCTATGAGCGCATAGGCTATAGCTTCAGAGAAGAAGAGGCCAACAACATGTAGTGGAGCAAGACCTAGAGCTGAAAGAGTTTTAACTTCATTTGTTCTTTGCTGTACTAGAGAAATCATCATATTGAACATTATAAGCGAAGCTATAACTATAGCCGGTAGTAAGAATGACCATCCTCTAGCAGCGAGACCTACTAACGAAACATATCCTTTCACTTTCTTTCCGTCAGAGACAAAGAGATACATGTTATAGGTCATTTCCGCGAGTATTCTGGCAAACTTATCTAGTTTCGTGTAGTCTTCGCCTACAACAGCTGTGCTCGCTCTTATAGAGCCAGGGAACTTTTCTAAGACACTGTAGGGAATAATTATAATAGTATCCCACTGAAGCCTCTCTGTAACAACGATGCCAGATGCCCCTGCTTCAGTAGACCATATATTGAAAGGAGCTATAGGCTCATTATCAATATCTCTTACTCCACCGAGTGCAGCTGGATCAAATATATCGACTACTATAAAGTCAATGCCCCATATTTTTACTTTCGCAGGCACAGACTTTATGCCAAGGAATTCTGCGAGCTTACGGTTTATTATACAAGATATTACGTCGGGCGATATTTCGCGGAAAAGCTCACTCCATCTTCTATAAATAGTAGCGGCTTCTATGCCTAAGACCTTACCGTCTACTTCATCTAAGCCTACTATAGCTCTTACAGTTTCTTTCTTACCCTCATACTCTACAGGTATTTCTCCCCATAGAGTCGATCCTTCAATAGGCCCATAAAGCCAGGCACGTCTAGCTACTTCTTCTTCACTTAACACCTTTAGGCACTCCACAAACGATTCCGGCAAGGTATCATAAGAGACATACCTAGCTAAAAGCCCTGTATAACTAGGCTCAGCAGTAATACTCAATGTTTTTAGAACAGTATGCGTCGTAATTGATGTAAGTGATATTAGCGACATTGTTATGATGACTATTGCTGTCAGAGTAAGAAGCGAAGTAACCTTGTGCCTCTTCATATTTACTACACCATAGTAAAGCGACGAAACCATGACATCCCATCTACTCACTTCTACGAAGTGTACTCCAAGAGTCTTTTTCCTTACTCTCCACATTACGCCTTGGAAATCTGTGTAGAGTAGGAAACCTATTACTACCGAAATAGTTAGTATAACGAAGCCTAGCAACAGTGTAGGCATACTCGCTACTAAATGGAAACCTGGATGGTTAAGCCACATCAAGACAATAAATATTGCAAAGATACACGCTATTGTTAAGAGTCTTTTTCTGCCCTCGTAAAACTCAAATAAAAGTCTCTCTAGCACGAAAGCAAATGGGATCAACATAACGAAGTAGACTACAGTAGTTGTAGATGAGCCTTGAATAAGCCCTCTCGACGAGTAATAGAGCTTTTGTGCCCAAGCCCAAGCGATTAGCGAAGCATAGTAGGCTTTACTATAATCTTTTTCCTCTAAATACTCTTTAGTTAAATTACGCCACTCTTCAAGCATCCTCAAACTTCTCTGAGACTCCGCGTCAAAGACACCGAACCTCGCAGCCAAGTCTATTCTATATCTACTTAGCCAGTAGAAGTTCTCGACGTAGTGCAAAGTAGACTTTAATAAAACCAGAGATTCTCCCGGCTCATTAAGATAGTAACCAGCACCCTCCGGGTATTTTTCAGAAGCATTTAAAAGTAGAATTGTTAAGTAGATTGGCCCTTCCTGAGACCTAACGTGTACTTCTATTTCTATTCTCTCTTCAGGCTTGACATAGACAACTAGTATCCTAGACATAGGGTCTACTTCATAACCATAGTGATATACCTCTGAGTGAGATGTAAATTCTCTAACTATTACTGAAACATCTCGGGCTTGAAGAGTCTTGTATATACTCATGTAGTTGTATAAGTCAAGCATTCCTTGAGGAAAAGTTACACTAAACATAGTTATGCTGGCACACTTGAATACGACGAAACGCAAAGGCTGCGGCCATCCATAGACTCCTTCTCTCACACTGAACGTTCTCGTAGTGTATATTGCTTCAGCACCATATTTGCCGTAATCATTTGTATAGAGAATTCTTCCCTTGTTCTTATAGTCAATTACGTAGAGCCTAGCCATATAAGTTCTTGCTCCCCCTCCTCTATCTATGGCTAGACCATGGACAACAAAAGTTCCATTAGGCTTTGTTTTTAAGAAAATATAGTTGAAAATATTGTATTGATCCTCTGAATCCACTATAGCTACTATAGTTTCATTCATTAGCGGCTCATACTGTCTAGGCGAAATAGGCAAATATACTACGACTTGACCTCTCATCTTAGTGAAGCCCGGAACAAATGGGGCGAAGGGTCCTGGGAAATAGTAGCGAGTCGGGCCCCATACTCTCCTCGGTGGGTAATCACTTGTTACGACGTTGGAGTAAATGTAAGATAGTGCTGCAACATAGTATGCTTGAGGCTTAAGGTTATCCGGGTTAAAGTGTACTCGTTCTTTAAGAGGAGTGAACCATGTAAACCTGTAGTCGAAAGCAGTAAAGAGCGTATAGCCTGGTAGTCCCGCTTGAAGCCATGGCTCTACATCAGCGATGTACTTGTAGGGCACAGGAGTAAAGTATTCTAGCTCACCAGCCTCCACGTAAGCGCCTCCAGATTGATCTATAAGCTGGTAATATATTTCAGGAGCCCTGCCTGAGTATTTTTTGACTAAGTCAGCTAGCCTGTTACTCCTACCATACTCTCTTAGAAGGAAATCCATTCCCCTGAACATGTCTACGCATTCTTCAAAAATACTGGGACCTGCTACGTGATAAAATCCGCCTGAGTGGAGTAGGGCAACACTACTGCTACCAGTAGATAAATCCAATGAAAGAAATGTTTTAGGAACACTTTGGTTCCATATTGGATGGTTCTGCAATGTGCGGTCAGCAAAAACTTCGAGTACCTCTTCTACGAAAGCTCTAGGTCCGCATAAACCTTCCCAGTGACCCGTAAAGAATACTACAATGACGTTGAGTTCTGGCTTACTTTTAGCTAGTAAGCGTGCTACTTCGAGTAAGACTGCTGCACCGCAGGCGCTATCATAGTGGCTAGCGAGCTCGGGTACAGGAGACCAATCGTCAATATATGCTGCTAAAACAAGAGAATCATTAGTGCTGCCTTTTCCTTTCAGGAAAGCAACTACATTCGCTGAAACAACCTCTTCCATCGAGTAATCTAGAATAAGCCTAGCTGTAGCGGCATCTTTTTCACACAGTTTTTTTAGTTCGATACCAGTCTTTCTGTCAACATAGACTCTAGGGAAATAAAGATTTACGTAGACAAATTTATTGAAAGACTCGAATCTGTTGGTTGATAAAGGCTCTATGAAAATTACAGCTCTTGCTCCTAGCTCGGCTAACTTCACCCAATTGTCTCCGCTGTTATAATCCAGGAGAACAATAGCATCTTTTATGTCTATTCCCTTGATGCTCTCTAAGTCCCCTTTACCTAAGTAGAGCAACTTCCCCGAGATACCTTCGGGTCCAGTAGGAGATGTTTGAACAAGATTAGGCCAAACAGGGTATACTTTAAACTTGCTGACAGTCTCGCCGCTCTTAACTTCAATGTAAGCTTCTCGCACTACTGGAACAACTGTGGTGAAATTCTGGAAATAGACTAAGTCGTACCCATAGAGCTCCAGCTCTGAATATATATAGCGTAGAGCTTCCCAGGCACCGGGATACCCTGTCAAGCGACTATCAAGCGAGCCAAAATATTCGATATGTTTGAGAACCTTGGAGTAATTGAAGTTCTTTAAGAATGCTTCAAGATCCTCCCAGTTAATTGTTTCTCTGTGAGAAACAGTTGCTTCAGGTACCGTGGCAATCACTACACTCAGAACTATAATGAATATTAGTGTAAAAGCTTTCTTTGAATTTATCACCATCAATTAACAGTAAACCTTTGGCTATATAAACCTAATTTATGTTCTTATAAAAGATTTTTCAATAGAGATAACCCAATAATTGTTAAAATTGTGTCAGCTAAGCTTCCATATTATGACTCCCGGTTTACCTAGTACTAGACATAACCATAACGAGAACTTGTAGTAAAGGATACTTCCTACGCCTCAATTAAGGCATATACAGCATAAGAAGACTCTAACTATTTAAAACACATTAAAAATAAAATAAAAAATTGTTAAACTATTTCTAGTTTACCACCAGAAGTACGGGAAGAGTCTGTTGAAGAACGCTCTATAAATGTTTTCGGGCCAGTATGTCACTAGTCCACCTATAGCTGATCCGAAAGCCCAGCCGGTAGCGAAGGGTATTAAGTATTTCTCATTAGCCTGTGCACCGCCCACCTTGATAACGATGTACTTTATAACGAAAGCTAGCATAGTTGCACCAAGCCACCATGGGTGTTGCCATAGCATACCTACTGGGTTGAGGAAGAACCATGGGAATCTGAGTCTAAGCCACATTATAGCAAAGACCATTACGATGCCTCCAAAGAGCCATCCGATCTTTAGCATGTTCCATGGACTAATAGCATTTACTGTTCCTGCTAGACCGTAGTCCACAAATCTTCTAGCAGCGTATCTGATGGATGTAGCTGTAAAGTATCCGTTCCAGCCTACCTCAAGACCTCTGTAGTAGGCTAGACCGTAGATAGCTGGCCAGGCAAGAATTACCCCAATAATTACCGCTACGAGCTGGGCTATATAGACTGCTTTCCAGCTTGTGTTAGTGTCTCTCGCTACCCTGTACCAGCCTAAGAAGCCCCATGTGCTGTCTACCTCTCTTTCTACAGTATTGTAAGTCAGCCTCATGCCCATCATAGTGCCCCATGCTTCTTTAGATGGATAGGGGTTAGGCCAGCCCATGACTGTCTGAGAGAAGCCCATGAATCCTCTGTAGAGGTCTCCCCACGCCCAGGCCAGTGGCTGAGTGAAGTATTCGCCTGCTACTCTAGCCATACCTGTCCAACAGATTGTCAGAACTATTAGCCAGAGAAACGCTAGCACTATTGGCATGCCTATAGTCGCTAGCAGAGCTAGCAATATTATGAAAGCTACAATACCCGTGTAGACTGGCAGAGTTTCTGGGAGCGATGGATTGAGGTCTGTTCTCTTAAAAGCTTTTCTGAAGAAGTCTCTGAAGTACCTCCAGCTAAATATTAGTGGATAGAGGCCTAATGCAAATGGGACTGCTATCTGACCAACCCATGTAAATGGCCATGCTCCTACAGCACCTCCTCCTAGCTGTCCTGCGGTAACTTTTGTCGGATATATTCCAAGGATATTAACTGTTGCTGGATAGAAGATATACCATAGGAAGAACCATAGAATTGCCGTAGCCATTACATCTAATGGCAAGAAGAGAGCGACTGGGAAGAAACCGAAGTCTAGTCCTGGATACCAGTACAGCATTGCGCCCGGCAAGTACGGTTCTAGGAACCTTAGATCAACTACGAACTGTCCTATGAATCCTGTGCTTGCAGGAAGCTGTATGTAGGTTTTTCCTGTGACAGCTTCGCTAAATACTTCCATAATAGCTATAGCATCTATTAGAAATCCTATGATGAAGCCCAGCCAGAACGGAGTGTTGCCTTTCCATGATAGTAGTCTAGGCTTCTTTCCTACTTCTTCGGAATAGTATTTGATTACGTAGAGGCTTGGCATGAAGGCTGGGAATGGAAGGCGCTCTATTTCTACAAACTGTCTTGCAATAATGCCTGCTGTGGCTAGCTGTAGCAACTTGAGTGCTATTAAGAATATTGTTAAGAAAGCTAGTACTGGTAAGAGCGGCCCTAGTGGGAGCATTGCTCCACCATTTCTGGCAGGCTCTAGTACTTCTGTAGGTATAAACATCCATGAAGGTATCCACTGCTTTACTTTATCGAGGTTTGGTCCGCCATATAGGTTAATGAAGGGTATGCCTGATAGTGGATTATCGTAGAAAGCTGTATAGATTGAGATATCAGCTGCTACTGTCGCTATGGCAAAGGCTATTGTTGCTTCTTGAGGTGATAGCTTAAACTTCTTGCTAAATAAGCCGATTATAGCTGTTAGTAAGAGCACTAGGCTCATGAACGATGTTCCGTTGCCGTAACATCCATAGAGTCTGAATGCTTGATAGGGGATGAATACTAGTAGAATTATAATCCAGAGGATTATGAGGCGCGGTGATTTGAGTACTTTTAGAGCCTCTACTTCTTTTACTTTCGTCTCCTCCACCATATTCTATCCCTCAATATGTATCAAATGCTGTTTTAACTAGAAAAACAAAATTATTTAAGGCTTTCCGAAAAAGATATATGAACCGTCAGTATTTTTTACCTTTGTCAAATTTCTTCTCAGGGTCATAACGTGTCGTAAGGGTTTTATGAAAATTGTTGCTAGGAGCCATATGTTTAGTTATTAACGCATTTAGTTTAAGACTGCTTTAATAAAGTCTTTTTATAAGAACGTAAAGGTAGTTATGAGCAAAAAATAGGAATATTGCTGCCGAAATTAGTACTAATTTTATAGTAGTGTGTTAAAGATTGATTGGCTACAGGAAAGATAAATTTAAAGTTAATTGAACTAAAATTATTGCTTTCTTGGACGGTAATGTGTGCAGTATTTACTTGTTTAATTTTTCTTTGAGTGAGTATCTTAAGGCTAGTTTTCTAAAGCTTCTTACAGCGAGGTCATATAATCTGGAGTGCTCAGCTGTCCATGTTCTTTCGCCTGCAACCCTGATTTTTACAGATTCTCCTGAATAAATTAATGTAAACATGTATAGGGCTTCTCTATCTATACCACATGCGACTAGTGCTTTTAGATTTCCGTTTTCCTCGGATACCTTTAGTACTTTTATTCCTGGTTCAACGTTTTTTCCTTCGATTTCTTTGAGGAAATGCTTGAAACTACTCCAGTCGTGAATTTTTATGGGTACTTCGAATTCTCCCCCTGTTTTCTTTCTTTCCGCAGTGTATTTTATTACGCGGCTTGGAGTAACTTCACGTATTCCTTTAATTCTTAGAGCTAAATATGAGGCTATTGTTGCTAGGTAGCTTGTGCCTAGTGACAGAAAGAATATTGAAGGCAAGTTTGATTTGTAGTAAGCTGATATCCCTTCCCTTATTATAGGATATGCAATAAACATTGAGAGTACTCCTCCAAGGGAGGCTAGGTAGGCTCCTTCAAGGAACATGACAAGGTATATTTTACTAGGAGTTGCCCCTAGACAGGCTAGGATGGAGTACTCTTTGCTTCTCTCATATACAGTTCCTAGAATTGTTGAAAATAGGAGTAGGAAAATTGATAGTGCTGCAAAGAACAAGTACCCTATTTCGCCTGAAAACATGTAGTATGTGCCTATAGTGAAATACATCATTACGTTATTTTCATCTATTTGCAATACTAGTGGTGTGTATACAAGAGCTTTTTCTTGGTAGCTCGCTTCACTTGAAAATAACTTAATGAATTTTTCTAGATTCGATTTGCTAACAGCATGATTTACTGCGACAACTACGTACTTTAAGGCTCCTGCATCTACGAGGTTTAAAATCTCTTCTGGTTTAAGTGCTTTAATGTCGATTAAGATTGAAGGAGTTTTTGTTAGAATAGCTATGTCTCTTGTTATTTTCACTTCTGTTAAATTAAATAATCCGCTGGGCTTAAATTCGCGATCAATACTGTTTATTTTGATTGTAGTATTTATTAAAGTATATGAATTGGCGTAAGCTAGTGTTTTTTCATTTAATTTTTTTAATATTAAATTTGATGGAAAGATCTCTTGTAAAGTGTTAGTATCGGTTATGAGAATTTGAACTTTTTTCCCGTCAGCTAGGCCTTCAGTGTACATGAAGTCTATTACTGCTTCAGGTTTGCTGAAAAGTGACAAGAAGCCTGTTTTCACTTCCAGTGTCAGCGACTTCATTTCTTCCTTCTGTATACTTGCCTCAGTAGATGCAATCCAGGTATATTCCTTATAGAGCAATATGTATACGTGGTGGTGCTTGCACAGCTCTTTTAGCTCTGCTGGTGTCTGTGCTATTTTCATTACATAAAATGATTTTAGCGGCGATATAGCGGCAACCGAGGTTAGTACCGAGAGTACTAAGGCTACTGTCATTACATTTAATAGTGTTCTAAGGCGCCTTCTTCTAAGAAAACGTACGACTATCTCTGCGAGTAGCCACGTTTCGCCGCGTGAAAATAGTATAGCTAAAGGAATAAGGAAGGGTATAAACGCTAGAATAAAAGTCATTAAGTACTCTAGTCTAAAGGGCGGCACTATAAGCGAAAGAGCTAGTTCGAAGGGCATTGGCTCTATTTTATACATGAGTAAGACTGATACAAGAAATATTAACAGGAAGTTTACTTTTCTGTAAAACTCTTTTTCGAATAAAGTTCTAGAGAAAAGCTGTGCCATCATTAAGCTCGAGAAAATCATTATTGCCAACTGAAAAGCTTTATCAAACATATACATCTACCTCCTACTTCTGCTGATTATATACTTTATGGTATAATCTGTATATTTCAAGGAAGAGGTAGCAGGGACCGGAGGCAGCCATTGCTACACAGAAGCCTTGCTCGGGGTCTCCTGTCATTGTTCCGGGGATTTCATCGTAATACTTACCGTATAGTGGGACATATCCGCTTTTATAAAGTCCGTGAGGATCGCTTACTACGGTTAAGCCGGGAAGATCTAAGTATGTGTTTGAAGGAGAATATATTTCTGTCTCGAGAAGCCATTTTAAAGCCAAGTTCACGCTTTCTAAGAAAATAGGTTCTTCGACTACAGTGTATAATTTGAGTAAAGCTATGGCGGCTGACGTAGTTGATGAAACAAATTGGTATTCCAAGATGCCGTAGCCTGGCACATAGGCCCAGTAGAATCCTCCTACTGCACGCTTATCCCATGAATATATCTTAGTACCCCAAGGCTTACTGGCGTCTGTTTCCTGCATTCTAAGAAGAAAGTAAGCTGCTCTTACAGCCGCCTCCAGATACTTATATTCACCCGTAAGCTCATATGCTTTTAACCAGGCTATAATAGCCTCAGCAGCGTCGCCTGTAAAATAACTGTGTTTTCTCCAAGAACCTCCAGCTGTAGACAAGTGAGGCAGCACTCCTCTCCACCTGCCGTAAGCTACTTGCTTGCTTATCATGAAGTCACATGCCTTAAGTCCTCTTTCGAGATAAGTTTTGTTTCCTACCACTATGTAGGCATAAAGGAAAAGTTCAGCTGCACTAGCTGTATCACTCATTCTAATTCCGTAGGCATTCGGAGGATAACACGTGTATATACCGCCTTCAGGAGACTGCATTCTAGCTATAAAGTCGAGTGCCCTCATAGCTGACATTAAGTATGTTTTATTCTTTGTTGCTAAGTATAGTTTTAGTAAACCTTTAGCTATAGGTATGACATGCTCGGGCGCAACCCAAAGTGCTGGCTCAGCGTAGCATACTCCTTCACTCCAATCATGAAGATATGGTGGTTCGCCGCTGAAAACAAACATTCCTTCAGTGTATGCTCCAATGACCTCATTAGAAAACTTTATACCAGGAACGTATCTCCAGCTAACACTGCGTTCACTTTTTTGAGGCATAATGTAGCGCTTTTCGAATTTTTTAAGCCAAGAACTGTACCCTACTTGTATTCTGAGAGCCCACTGTGCTGCTAGTTCAGTAGCTTTAAGGTACTTTTCTTCGCCGGTTATATTATATAGGTCTACTCCGAGTTCCAAGAACCAGCCTACGTCGTGTGAGGCTATGTAGAGCTGATAGAAGCTTTCAGCACCGTACACTGCTGCCCACTTGCAGTGTCTGGTGTAGTAGCCTGCTAGTCCTCCCCATGCGTCTCTGCAGTTCAGGTGCCATCCCCATGGAGTGCCGGGAGGAGTTATCTGGAACTGCATCATCCACTCGTAGGCTTCAATAGCTTTCGCTAAGTATTCTTCTCTAGTTAACTTTTTTACTTTAAAGCTAGGTAGTATAAATAATGCTATTATTTCTATAAGCAAAATAATTAGAATAAATAAAGTTAACAAAAATTCTTTGTCCAAATATTTACTTAACATTTTATCGGCGCGACGACAGCAGCCTCTTTCTTTCTTCTTCCCATGACTTGAGTATATCGTTGATCATTGAGGCTACTCTATCAAGGTACCTCAGCGGGATTTCTTTTTCGCCATGAGGCTTCGCGTAGAGCTCTACTCTATAGAACTTCTCTTTAGAACTCTTTGTGCACCTCAAGTCGTTGTCTATGACTACGCGCTCTCCTTCAACTAAGAGCACGCACTTGAAGGTGAATCTCTTTACTAGTGTTCCGTCGGGAAGCTCTTCTTCATCATATTCCTGCAGATCTTCTACTCTCTCAGTGTATCCTGACTCCATGTCCTTGAGCCTTGAGTATATAAACGAGAAGAATATTACGGCCTCATCTTCCTTGATTTTAGCTGATAGTAGATACCTCTTGCCTACGTAGGTTACTAGGATTTTTTCTTCGCGTTTGAGTTTTTCTGCCTCAGTGGCCTTTACTCTGCGTACTCTTGATGGAGTGTACATCATGGCTGCTTTGAGTGCTGGCTTGAAGGAAGCGATCATGGCTACTAGTATTGAGATAAATATTGCTATGATGCTCCAGTACCACTCTAGCTTTTCTCTTACTAGGAGGTTTAGTGACGAGAAGTATGTTGCCATTACTCTGAAGGTGACTATTCCAGCTATGTATCCTAGGCCTCCTGATATGAGTCCGTAGACTATTGACTCCGCTAAGAATAGGAAGGCTATGTGCATTGGATTGAAGCCTATAGCGTTGAAGATAAATATTTCTCTTCTTCTTTCCTCTACTATACTGTACATTGATACAAGTACTACCGAGATTACTATTGCTATTGGTATTATGAAGTCAACGTTTCTCATTAAGATGTTTTCTACTTTCTGTCCGAAGAAAAGTTTGTAGCACTTGCCTTCAGTATTTACGTAAACATAGTAGCCTTCACCTTTTCTTTCAATATATCTTCTGGCTACGCTCTTCAGTACATCTGATGACCCTACTGCAGCTATTCTGTATATCTTAAATACTGTTGAGAATAGTGCTTTCTCTTCAAGGAGAACTTCTTTGAGTAAGTACTCCCAGTTGCCAATAATTATGTCTGTTGAGTTTGCTGGAGCAAAGCCTCCTTTCACTAGAACTAGTGGTTTAAGCGGTGTTCCATCGATATCTTTTATTCTGTCTAGAGACAGTTCATCAAATATTCCTGCGACAACGTATTTTTCTGATACAGGTATTTCTACTCCCGGCCTATATACTTCTATTTTAACTACATCTCCTACTTTCACTCCAAGCTTCTCAGCTAGAGTTGAAGGTAAGAAGACAGAGTTCTTTTCCTCTACTTTTGACCAGTCTCCTTCAACTATTATTTTTGATATGCCTGTAATTTTGTCTTCTATCTCTGAGACTCCCATGAAGGCTTTGACTTCAACAGATTTTCCTTCAGGTGAAGTAATGAGTATAGTTAGCTTAATTGTCGGATCGTTATAGACTACTACTGATACACTATCGTTGCCTAGCTGCTGGACGAACCACTGGTAGTCAGAGAAATAGCCTAGTGAACTTATAGTTGTCTCATTTATTAAGTGCTTTACCACTAGCGCGTTTACCTTGGTTACTGAAGGTACTTCAGCGCTCCATATGCCGTATACTGTTGAAATAGATGCTAGTACTGTAAACGCCCAGATTAGAGCCGCTAGAGAGAACACTACTATACCTGTTCTAGTTTTCTTGAGTCTAGAGAATCTCTTTGCAAGTGAGAATGTTACTGCCAGTATTGCTCCTCTTCTGAATGTTCCTGGGAGCTCTGCTTCCTTTATTTTGATGGGTAAGTAGAATAGTAAGAAGAGTACTCCGAAGAAGGCTGTAGATACTGAGATTAGGAAGAGGTCTCTTCTGTTGTTCCATAGTAGTGGGAATCCTGGGTAAGATAGCGCGAATATTATCATGAAGGCTGCGAAGAACGCTATGAACGAGTATAGTTTTTTCTTGGGGTCTTCGAAGAAGTAGTAGGCCATTACTGCTGCGAAGAGTGCTATGAAGTATGAGAGAAGAGGCGCTCCCTCTAAAGCAACTGTTTTGAGGAAAAATACTCGTCCAGCTACTACTTGTGTCGCTATAACGTATGCTCTCTCAAGCTTCTCTATTATCTGCTCTACTGGCTGGTTCTGCTCATAGGCGAGCTTTGCTTCTTCTATTAGCGCTATAGCTTTAGCTAAGTCTGCTCTCTCTGGAGCTAGGTAGAAGCCCATTCGCTCCATTTCTTCTATGAGTGATTCAGCTATATCGACGTCTCTTCTAACTTCCTGGATAATTCTCTTCAAGGACTCTTTCTCGATATCAAATAATACTTTTTCTCCGGGTTTTAGTGTTAGCGGGTTGAGTGGATCTCCTATAGTGAATTTTACTCTGTGTATTGGTTCTCTAAGGAACGGTGGCTTACGGTTATCTATTATGCTTGTCGTGAACTCAACTATAACTGGTTTTTCTGCAGGAACTATAGCTATGCTTTTATCGGCTAGACCTGCAGGCAGTTTTCCTCTCCTTACTCCTACTTCATAGTATACGAGGAAACTTGACGCTGTGCCATATTCGTCGACAAGAGATACTTTTACTTCACCTTTACCCACGAACTCTCTTGAGTATACTGCTTTACCTGCGTCTAGTACTTCAGATATCCTTGTTCCGCTTGTATCTAGTACTTTAAGTGAAAATATTTCGAGCCAATCTCCCCCAACATAGTGTATTGTTCCGTAGACTTTAACAAATGCTGCTGGGTATGCCTTGAAGTTTATAGTGACTTCAACTAAGTCTTCAAATGAATGTAAGTCGGCTATTTCTGGTACATGGCTTAGAGCTGTTCCATTAGCGTTGAGCGGCAGAATAAATACTACGTACTTATAGCCTCTCGGTACTGTAATTTCAAAGTATCCGCTAGCATTTGTTTTAGTCACTCCTCTTACTTCGTAGTTTGCTATATCGAATGCCACGACTATAGTATTGGTGTGAGGCTCTCCTTTCCATGTTTTAACATATCCTCTTATGGTAAACATTGGTACAGCTGAAATAGGCGCTAGCAGAGCCGCTGATATTAGAGTTAATCCTAGTATGAAAGCTAATAATTTCCCTTTAAGCATAACACCTCAAGGTACTGTATATTATCTATTATAAAAAACTTCTACCCTGTGAAACTTAAGGTCTCTTTTTCAATATAATGTATGCTTCAATAAATTTTCCTCTGAAAAACACAGGCCAAGGAGGTCTTTTGTGCACTACTCTTTTCTCAATTACTAGAATAAGCTTTCCCTCAGCTCCTGTCGGCTGTCTAACTACATTTTCGCAAAATGTTTCAATCCAGTACCTTAGCTTAGTATTAGGTACTACTAGAGTTGCGCCTGGAGGGAGCTTTTTCACAAGAAGCTTTATTTCAGCGTATTCAGCTAAAGATATGCTCATACGGAGTCCTCTGTCGAAGTAGTAGGCAGAGTCGTATACAACAAAGCCTAGAATTAGAAGAAGTATAGCTATTTTAGCGGTCTTGTCTTCGATTTCCGCTAAAATTACTGGAAGAGCTAAAGTTATGAGAAGTCCATTCATTAACTGAAATCTCCATAGCCAGCCTCTTTCAATGAAAGGTAAATTTAGCGCTATTAAAGCTACACCTATTGCTCCCAGTATACTGCACACAGGCTTTCTTTTAATATAGTATATTGAAAAGATTAAGCAGGCTGCACCGAAGAGAAGTCCTGTAAACGACCACCTTACAGCAATAATAGGCGGAAATTCTTCTACCTCTTTCTCTAGCTCCAGTAAGTCTTCAATAAAGGCTACTCCTTTGGCTATATCTCCTCCGACAATTATTGGCGCTGCGAAAGCTGCTGCAAGCATTAATGCTGCTGTAGCTACCTGAACCCATACTTTCTTAACACTTTTAGTAGAGTGTATTAGAAGAAAAAATGGTGTAAATAGATAGATCAAGGTAATGGTTCCTGCGTCAAGTATATGTGTTAAATAGGTCAGCACTATGAATAGTGAGGCTAAGATACAGTACTTTCTGTTGTTCTCGTTTACCCCTCTTGCAGTAAAATACAGCGACAGAACTATCCAAATGAAGCCAGTTATGTTTTTCCAGAAGTCTTGCAGCAGTCTAAATGTAGTGCTGTTTAAGACAAATATAAGCGAAATTAAGAAAGCCTGTATTTCGTCTTTAGTGAAGTAATCTGAGTAAAGGAAAATAGTGGCTGCTATATTTGACGTAATTACTGTTATTCCTACTTTAAGCGCTACAAAGGGGTCGCTTATAAACAATCTGAAGAAAGCTAGAATAAAGAAAGCCAAAGGAGGATCCATGTATTTTAGCTTAAAGTACTTTAAGAGATAATTTGTCTGAACTAAGTAGTAGGGACCGTCTATGCCGGGCAGTAGAGGACACTTCGATACTACGCTATACATTATTACAAACGAGGAAATAAGTGTGAGTATGAAGAATACTATTTTCTTGTACACGGCAATTACCTCAGCTTGCTATATAAAAAGCATGTGTACTAAAAGTCTCGATTTTCTCTTTCCGTTAAATCAGCTTCTTGAAAACAAAGTCTCCGTACTTCACGCCAAGAGCTTTTGCTACTGGAGGACACTTTGCTCTCAGAATAGCGTACGTAGGCTTGCTTCTAACTTTCTTTATTTCATCTATTGACTGGTAATTGCCCTGTCCTTTGAGAACAACAAGGTCGCTGTTCTTCAAGATCTCAATGAATTCGCTGCTACATGTCTTTAAATAAATTCCAGGTACTCTAGACCCAGTACTGATAACTTTAGCTATTTTTCTGAAGCCTAGTTCTAGAGCCTCTTTTGCCGTCACGTCGTTTTGTACAGGCTTGTCTCGCGCCGCTACAATTACTTCATCTACATATTCTTTCAGTTTTTCTACTAGCACTAAATCAAATACTGCTTCTCCAGCATTGTCGAGAACATAGAGTATGTTCTGAGACTTCTTTAAGTCTTCTACGAATACACTGTAGTCGTTTATAGCGAATTCCCGAGATACAAGTTCAGAAAACTCTTTCTTGAAATCTTCTAGGGAAACCTCGTATACGCCTGTACCGAAGTCTAGTGCATTTCCGACAGCAGCTACTTTAATTGCTCCGCTGAGAGTTTCGGCATGCTGTTTAGCTAAGTCAAGTAGCTTGAAAGCTATTTCATTGCTCAGCTTCTTTTCTTCAGCAAATAAGTCTTCTTCACCAGTGACCTTGAATACTTCTAAGTAGAAGTTGGCGCAGATCTCCATGTAGTTGCTTAAATCTCCTTCAAATAGCTCGGCTATCTTTCTGTAGAGGTGTGCTGTAGCCCTTATTTTCTCTTCTTCACTGAGCTTAGTCTTCGATACGAAGTAGTATGCTAGCTTACCTAGACACTGGAGACAAATATGACTTATGAATACGTGCACACCTATTCGTTGAACAAGTCTTTAATTTACTTAACGCATATACTATTAGCTTTCCGCGAGATCGAGAAGAAATTTAGGCGATTAAATAATATACTGTAAATCCAGTATATATTATAGTATGAGCGAAGAAATTCCTCTCAAGCCTTTGACTAAGAGCGATATTCATAAACTTGAAACTGCCTTAATGATAGCTACTCTACTCAGAGAAGATGTTTTAGAGAAAATGAAGCATGCTGAAGAACGCTTAACTTGGCTAGATTCTCTCGGAGTAGCTGCCGCAGCTTTAGCTAGAGAAAAAGCTGGCTACACGATATCAATGATAGCTGAAGAACTAGGTAGAACTGAAGCTACTATTAGAAATCACCTGTCTGGTAAAACTGAGGCAGGAAAACTTGTGAGAGAAACTTACGAACGCTTTGCTAGAGAAGGAGTAAAGATAGAAGTTCCCTTAGTTAGGGCTGCGCCTAAAGAAGATATAGAGAAACTCAAAGCTGAGCTAGAAGAAGTTAAAAAGAAACTAGAAGAGGCTGAGAATAAACTGAATACCTATAAAGAGAAAGTTTCTGAAGCTTTAAACAAAGTTAAAGAAGCTGCTGCTTTACTCGAATCTCTTTAAATACTTTAACAAATTTTTTATAACGTTTACTTCACCTGAGTCTATTTTCTTTAGGAAACTTAGACCGCTAGGTCTCGCATTTACTTCAATGACAACTGCTTCGATTTCTTTACTTCTCTGCTCAAGTACTAAGTCTATGCCCATGTACTTCAAGTAGTCTTCTTCACTGAAACCAGTATTCAGTACTTTAGCGGCTCTTTTAGAAGAAGAAACTAGTATTTCTGAATTCACGTTTACTTGCTTCAGCTCACTGTAAGTGTAAAGGTTTTTTAAAGCAGTATTTATGTCCACTATTCTTCCTCCATGTGATACCGAAGCAATGTACTCCCTTTTAGCTGGAGACACTATAGCGTATCCTCCTTCGCACTCAAAGTCTTCGCCGTTCCATGAAACAACTACTCTAAATACAGTAGGATATCCTAAGTACCCTATGTTGCCTCTTAGCTCTTCTACTACGGCGTTATCGCTTTGAAGAATTCTCTGCAAGCACTGCATTAGTTTTCTTTCGTTAGACAACTCTAAGGCTTCAGCTTGTATTCCCTCAGTTCCGTGCTCAGGCTTTACTACAAGTATAGATGCTCCAAGCTCTCTCGAAAAAGCTTTTATCTGCTCTATACAGTAGCTTAAATTTAAGCCCCTGAGGAGCCTCAACTGAGCAGGAATATTTATTTTCGCTTTCTTTAAAACAATATTAGTTAAGTACTTGCTATCAGCTATTTTAGATGAAAAATAGGGATTTACTTGAATAATGTCTCTCTGCGAAAAAATCTCAGATAAATGTTTGTGAAGACTTATTTCCTTTCCGTATGGAAAGTTCAGAAAGAAAACACATTTTACTTCTGGAAGATACTTTAAAGACCCGTACACTACTTTGTCTCCTTCTCCTACAAAACCTTCTGCAAGCAGAATTTTGTCTTCAAGTAAAGCTAGCTTCTTCCAATGGCAGGCGGAAAAGACTATGTTGCTTTTAGAGAAGATATCGTATTCGTGTACATCTCTCGCTAAATCCCATAAAGCGTTAATAAAGCCTCTCTTTAAGCTACCGTAGACTACTGTGAATGAGACATTTTTAGATAGAATTAGGTCTTCCGAAAGAGCTACTGCAGGTGTGATAGTAAATCTTTCTCTAAGACTTAAGTAAGCTAAGTTAACGATTCTTTTTAAATAGTTTTCTGAAAGGATAGTTGAAAAACTATAGGGTTTTCTTCCCGTCTCCTCAGCAAATTTACAGTATAGTATAAATCTAGCTTTGAGAAGTTCTTTAAGCAGAACCTGCTTGTATAAAACATTCTTTCCTGTAAGGAAGCTATACAGAATATAGCTTAGAGACTTTCGAGGCTCTAAAATCTCTACCTTCTCTAGCTTACCTTCTAGAAACTCCTTTATACCACTTATTTTTATGCACAGCTTTAAGTAATCTATGTATTTTTCAACAACATTACTGTTGAAAATAAAGCCTACAATAGTCCATGCAACAGGCCTCGGCAAGACAGTTTTCTTTTCGACATAAGGTACTCCGTTGCCGTCTAGCTTAATGTTTTCAGACTCTATAATGTACTCGACTAGCTCTTTATAGCTCGGTCTTTCAAATATTTTTTCTAGTACTTTAATTGCAAAGAAATCTTTGTTTAATTCAGCTATTTCTATTAATTTATACTTATTCACATTAGGATATCTTAATATAAATTCATATAACTTTAATCCAAAGTATATTTTGAGTATATTACTATAGTGTTTCAGTTTACTAAATAGTTTTTTCAGCTTGAAGTATTCTTGTATGAACTTTATTTCGGTTAAATACATCTATGGCTAGTTCGCTTGACTGCTAGTATATTTTTCGGTTTTACTGTTTACAGAAAATAATTAATACTTTTCTTAAGCCTAAGCTAATGTGGATATATTCTCATTAGAAAAGGTACTGAACGAAGTAGGTTTAACTGAGTGGTGTGTAGTTAAGGCTGATAGTCTCTTAGCGGAGATTTTTCCTTGGGTTAAGTCTATTCTAGTGTACTATATTCCCTTCATAGGGCTGAGTAAGAGAAACGTTTTCTCTAAAATGATTGAAGCTTGTAGAAAGTCTTCTGAAATAGGATTTTATGTTGTATCAAAGCTACAGTCACTAGGTGTTTTTGCTCAGTACATTCCGCCATTTACTAATTTACCTCTTGAGAAATATGCAGAGGAAGGTGGTTTAGGAGTAGTTGGAAGAAATGGGCGTTTAGTTACACCTAGGTATGGTCCTAGAGTAGTTGTTGCGGGAGTTGCTTTGGATAAGGTTTTTGAAAAGAAACAGGCTTTAGGTGATTTTAATCCTTGTGAGAACTGTTTAGCTTGTACAGCTTTTTGTCCAGTAGGCGCTATTGGCTTAAGTTCAGTTAAGACCTATAAGTGTGTATTTTGCTTATCATGTGTACTAGTCTGTCCTATCGGGATAAAATACAACGAGGAGTTTATTTAGCAGCTATTCCCATTTGTGCTGTATAAAGTCTGTAATATACTCCTTTCTTCGCCATTAATCCGGCGTGACTGCCTTCTTCTATTATTCTGCCATCTTGAATTACTATTATTTTATCGGCGTCTCTGGCTAGAGTAAGTCTATGTGCTATTATTATAGTAGTTCTGTTTTTCATCAGAATATCTAGAGCTCTCTTAACTATGCTTTCTGTAGCTGGATCGACGTTAGACATTGCCTCGTCTAGTATCAGTATCGGAGGATCCTTGAGAAGTGCTCTAGCTATTGATATTAGCTGTTTTTGGCCTGCTGAAAGTCTTTTACCGAATTCACCTATGTCTGTATCGTATCCTTGAGGAAGCTTTTCTATTATGTGGTGTATTCCGAGCTTCTTGCATACTTCTACTACTTCTTCGTCGCTTGCCTCCGGTTTACTTACTTTAATATTATCTTTTACTGTTCCTGGAAAAAGTATAGTGTCTTGCGGAACATAGCCTATGAATTTTCTTAGAGACTTCTGCTTAACATTTCTCAAGTCGTGTCCATCTACGAGAACTCTCCCTTTATCGGGGTCGTAGAACCTGCAGAGAAGATATACAATTGTTGTTTTTCCTGCTCCAGTAGGACCAATTATCGCTAGTTTTTCTCCAGGCCTGACTTCAAAGCTCACTCCTTTAAGTACAGGAGTCTTTTTGTCGTAGGAGAACCATACGTCTTCAAATACTATATGTCCTTTGACTTCTTTTAGTTCTAGTGCTCCAGGTTTGTCGACTACTTCGGGTTTAACGTCCATTACCTCAAATACTCTCTCTAAAGCGACAAGCGCCTCTTGGACTATATTGTACATTGATACTAGTGTAAATATTGGCCTGAAGAACCTAGATGTATAGGTTATAAACGCTACTAGTACTCCTACAGTAGTTCTGCCTGCTACAACCATTAGTCCGCCGTACCATATTACTAGAGCCGAGCCTATTGTGATTATAATGTTCATTAGCGGCAGAAAAAGAGAAAATGTTTTTGTAGCCTCTATTCTAGCTTCGAGAGCCTCTTCACTGACTTTACAGAACTCTCTTAGACTTCTTTTTTCTTTAGCAAAAGCCTGTATTTCACGTATACCCGAGACACTTTCTTGTACTTTAGTTGTGAGCTCCGAAGTTTTTTCCCTAACTTTCATGAAGACTCTCCTAAATCTAGTTGTAAACAAGTAGGCTGCAATAATCATAGCGGGAATAATTGTGAGCGTAACTAGTGTTAGCTCAACGTTTAGTATGAACATTATGATTAGTGCGCCTGCTAGGCTTACAATGTCGCCGGCTACAGCTACTAGTCCACTTATGAAAACGTCTCTTACTCTGGCACAGTCGCTCATTACACGGGCTATAAGGTCTCCTACACGAGATTTCGCGAAAAAGCTGTGAGATAGGCCTACCATGTGATTGAATAATTTTTCTCTTAAGTCGTATACAAATCTATTTCCTATCCACTCGAAATAATAAGATCTTATTGAGTCGAAAGCCCAGAGCGACACAACTGCCAGCAGATATAAAGCTGAAGCCTTCAGTAGCACTTCCATATTGCCTTTACTTATTCCGCTGTCTATGGCGACTTTAATTAAATAGGGTTGAACAAGCCCTATTAAAGCGCACAGAATAGTTACGACGAAGACTCCTAAGAGAACCCACTTATACGGAGCCAGTAATTTAGCTAGCCTTTTTAAAAGAACCTTAAGAGGTATTTTATGTTCTCCTTTCACAGGCTCCATCCACAGTGCTCTATGCATTATTTCACCTCAACTTCAGCCATTTTAACCATCTCTTCATAAAGCCTGTAATATAGACCCTTTTTAGCGAGAAGCTCTTCGTGGGTTCCTTCTTCCACAATAGTTCCATCTTTCAGCACGACTATTCTGTCTGCTAGTTTGAGTAAAGCTGGTCTAGAAGTTATAATAATTGTAGTCTTGCCTTTTATCACGTCTTTGAGCATCTCAACAAATTCTTTCTCGGTTTGTGCATCGAGATTCGATGTAGGGTCATCTAGTATGAGTATCTTGGGGTCTACGAGAATAACTCTTGCAATAGCTATTCTCTGCTTCTGCCCACCGGAAAGCGTTATTCCTCTTTCTCCAACCAGTGTATCATATTTCTGTGGAAGCTTCTCTATGAAATCGTGTATTCTAGCAATTTTTGCTGCCCTAACTATTTCATCTAATCGGGCTTTAGGCTTACCGAAAGCAATATTATCTTTGATAGTCCCGGCGAAAATATAGGGTTCTTGAGGAACTATCGCTATTTGTTTGCGCAAAGATCTTATTTTAACATCTCTTACATCAATTCCATCTATCAGTATTCTTCCTTCAATCGGATCAAAGAACCTTGGAATCATCATTACTAGCAGCGTTTTACCTGAGCCTGTTGGACCTACAACAGCTACTTTTTCTCCAGGCTTTATTTCAAGGTTTATATTCTTTAGGACAAGTCTATCTTTGCTAAAGCCAAAGCTAACATTTTCGAAGACAATGTGTCCTTTAATTGGAGGCATAGGTATAGCATCAGGTTTTTCTTTTACTTCGGGGACTGCCTCTATTAAATCGAACACTCTTTTTGCAGCAGTCATTGACCTCTGAAAAGATGTCACGAAGAAGCCTATAAACCTGAAGGGCCATGCAAGCATTGTAAGATAACTTATAAAAGCTAAAAGACTTCCTACGGTAAATGCTCCTAATATGGTTTCGATTCCTCCATAGTAGAGGATCATAACTGTAGCTATACCAATTATGAGTGATACTAGCGGTATATACGTTGCCCTCACTTTAGCAGCTTTCATTGTCAAATCAAAGTATCTACTGTTCTCTTCTTTAAAGTTTTTAATAGAATATTCTTCTACACCTAAAGCTTTTATAGTTATTATACCTACTAGAGAATTATTAGTAATTGAAGTTAATCTTCCATACTGATTTCTAATTTTTAGGAAAAGAGGTCTTATTAGCGAAGAATATCTGTAGAAAATCAGCACTATTACAATAAAGAAGGGAAATATCATGAATGTGAGCTTTAAGTTTATCGACGTCATTGCACTGAAAGCTAGAACTCCTAAAATAATCGCGTTGAGAGCATTAGGTAAAGGTCTGCTGAGAAAACTTGAAACAACATCGGTGTCGCTAGTGATTCTCGAGATCAGCTGACCTATTGGCATTTTAGAAAAGAATACATATGACTGACGTTGAACCGCTTTAAATGCGTCAACTCTAAGCTCGTATACTATTTTTTGGGCAAAAAATGTGTTAATATATCCTCTTAAAGCACCGAGGCCTGCCGAAGCTACGGAAAGAACTATAGTTAAAATAACTAGTCTAGGTAGTAGCTCTAGATTTCCTCCTATAATGCACTTATCTATGATGTCTTTCGATATAAGAGGTACTATTACACTCAACTGATTAGATAGGAATAATAGTACTAAAGATATTAGGAAATATTTAATATGTCTTCTTATATAAGGTAATAGTTTTTTAAACACAATAATACTTTCTTTCCGCGTAATTGTTTCTTCTTCGGAAATACTGGGTCCCTTAGAGGAGAGAATCTTTTATACATATAAATCTTACGTGCTTAATCAACCACTCTGTTTACACTACAATGTAATCTGCGAAAAGCTTTTTTGATAAGAATATGATTAGGGGTCTTTGTGGCTAGGTATTAAATTGTTTTAATTCATTTATATTATTTACTACCTTTTCAATGCCTTCTATAATATCTTTAATATCTTCTTTCTTAAGCTCAGAGTGGCACGGAAGCCAAAGTGCTCTCTTGTAACATAGTTCTTCGGCAGTAGGACAGAGTCCGCTTGGATAATCTATTTCTTTGCCGTAGAATGGGCAAGTAAATGGACATCCTCTTTTACGAGCAAGTTTATACTTATAGAGAGAACTTGCATATAGCGGTTCTTTGTAGCCGATGTAGGCGGGTACTCCTTCTGCCTGCTAGCGCCTTGATGAAAAGTTCTCTTGATATACCTGTTTTTTCCTCAAAATATTTTCCGAAGAACAAGTGCCATGCATGCTTAACATAAGGCTTTACTTTTAGAGCATCCAAGCAATCATGTTTTTCAAAGACTTTAATCAGCGCTTCGGCTTTTTTCTTCTAGCTTCATTCATTCTATCTAGCTTTTTCAGCTGAACTAAGCCTATAGCTGCCTGCTGCTCTGTCATGCGGTAGTTCCGTCCAAGCATATTGAATGCTTCACTAATAGGCTTCTTTTTAAGAAACTCGGAATGCTCTTCGGCAATACGCATAATTTCATCCATTTCACATGGATGACCTGCTAAGTGCACTACTATAATTGCCTTAGTTCTATCAGTGACCTTCTTCTCTAAGTCTTCGACATCTATTGTATATGTCTCGGGGCTGACGTCGGCGAAAATAGGTATAGCACACTGCATTAATACTGCTGCAGCAGTCGATGTGAAAGTGTATGCAGGAACTATTACTTCGTCTCCAAGTCCTACTCCTACAGCAGCCAGAGCTAGGTGCAGAGCAGCTGACCCTGAGCTACAGGCAATTGCGTAGTTTACGCCAATATATTTAGCAAACTCTTCTTCGAATCTACGCGTATATTCTCCTCTAAGAGAACTTAAGTGCCGCTCTTCATGACCTCAACTACAGCCTCTATTTCTTCTTCACCAATTCTAGGGTAAAAAGGATATAGATTCTTCTTCAGGTCTCTAACAGGCTCTCCTCCTAAAAGAGCTAGCTTAGCCACAAAATACAGTATTTTTTAAATAATTACTTTTTCTACGTGAACTAAGTCGTAGCAAGCTATATTTTACTTAAATCTAGCGGCTTTCCGTACTCCTCGTAGAAGAAGATTTCCTCAAGCTTCTTCCTAGGTCTCTGTGGAGGAGATTCCGCTGGATAACCGATAGGCAGTACAGCTACTACCTTCAGGTTCTTAGGAGCCTTAACTATCTTCTTTACTTCGTTTTCGTCAAAAGCTCCTATCCAGCATGTACCGTACCCTAAATCAGCTGCAACAAGCACCATGTGCTCTATAGCTATCATAGTGTCTTTATCATGCCACCTTGGAGACAAATTAGGATCTGAGAGCGCTACAACGATTACAGCTGCATCAGCTATAAACATCTGGTTCCAGCAGGCTTTAGCTAGCTCCTTTTTCTTTTCAGGGTCAGTTATTACGACAAATCTCCAGGGCTGAAGATTTTTCGCTGAAGGAGCTAGTCTCGCAGCCTCAAATATTTTCTCTAGGTCTTCTCGCGGAATAGGCTTAGGCTCGTATCTCCTAATGCTTCTTCTAGCTTTAATAACTTCAAATACCCTCGACATATAGATTTATTCCCGTTTTTTAGAAATAAAACTTAGCTTAAGGGCTTAATACCTCTTCGCCTAAAATACTTTTAATTTTATTACATTTTATTGAAATATCATTTAATTCACATAATGATGCCCACTTCAATATGATTCTTATATAAGGCTCTTTGTCGACTATAACTTTACCTTTTTTAAGATTTCTACTCTAAAAGAAGGAGGAGCGTAATCAAGCATCTTAATATCGACTGGAATACTTGCCACCTCCTCGAGTCTTTTAGCCAGAGACCCCGTATAAGACCACATTTCTTCATACGGCACTTTATATCCTGTGAAAACTGCTATATCAATATCTCTAAAAATTTTTGAATCAATAAATCCGCCATAAATTACTGCAAAAATTATTTCTTTTTCTTTCTCTAACATAAGAGCTATTTTATCTAGAATTTTTTCCGAGAATTAAAGCTAATATTGTAGAATGTAAACTTTTTCTTTTCCTCAACAGTCCTTAGACACATATTCTCTTACCTCTTCCATAAATCTTTCTATTGCACATATGCCTCCAGACCCCTCTTTCGGCTTGGGGGCTTTTGCCCCTTCATTGCCTGCCTGGGGGTCAGGCGGGTTACCCCTCCTCTTCGGAGAGAGCTAGTGAGGTGTCTCCCTATCGGGTAAAAAAGATTTAATTTTTAGATATCCATTTCTGTTCCTTAGTAAGGTAGAGGAATGTTTTAGGATTATTGAGAAGTCTTTTTAACTCTTTACCACTTAACTCGACACTACTATTAAACTTCATTATGTTATATGCTGCACTTAAATCCGCGTTAAATTGTCCACATTTCTCACACACTACTAGCCCTCTATAAGGACGCTCAACCCTCTGAA
>QMRV01000012.1 GCA_003649445.1 Thermoprotei archaeon
CAATAGTATAGTATTTATGTTATTTAGATCTATTTTATTACCTAGTATTCTCGTAATTTTAGCTATTTCGTAGTTTGCCTCATTAATTTGCTTTTCTATATCATATATAGTTCTTTTAATACTGTCAATCTTTCCTTTAATTTTAGACAATTCCATTAGCTTGCTTCTGTAGTTGTCTATCTTGTTTAGCAGTCTTTCTTTTTCTTCAAGTAAGTGTTTTTTAGCTAGTGATATTTTCTCTAATTTACTTCTATCTTCATTTAACTTAGCTAGAATATCATTTTTCATAGAGACTTCTTTTTTAAGCATTTTTACTCTTTCGTTTAGCTCTAAATACTTTTGTTTAGCTTCATAGTATTTTTCTTTAGCTACTTCTCTCGCCTTTTCAAGCTTCAAGCCTAAAAGCCTTAAAAGCAAGTCTCTTCTTTCGCTAGGAGTTCCTTTAGCTATTTGAAGTACTTCGCCTTGGCGTACAGCGACGGTAGTCAGAAAGGTTTTGCAGTCTAATTTGAGTAAACTCTTTATGTAAGGTGTAACTGTTCTATCTCCGTGAGCTATAAGCTTTTTACTGTCATCTAAGTACTCATATAGTTCTACGGAGCTTGATCCATTTTTTCGCAGTATTCTACATATTTCGAGTATTCTTTTTCTTCCGGTATTATCGATAGTTTCGAATGTAAGAGATACTGAACAGAAGCTTTTTCCACTCATTATTAGGTCTTCCAGCTTTATTTTTCTGCTTCTCACCCACTCGTATCCATATAGTGCAAAAAGTACTGCATCGACAAAGACTGTAGTTTTTCCGGCTGCATTAGGCCCGTATACTCCAATAATTTTCATGTTCTTTAAATTTAAGTCTATATCATCACATGTAATAAAGTTTTTTAGTTTTATATTAATTATTTTCATGTATTCACCTCTTCTAAAATACTTAAAGCCTCACGTGTAAGTTCTTCTTCTAAGTCTTTTAAATCGAATGATGTTTCACATAGTTTCTTAATATAAGTTTTAATTAATTCATGTAAAGGTTTTTCTTTACTATATAATTTAATATCACTCGGCTTTACTATTTCGTATTCAGTAGTGATTTTGAGACAGTATACTTTATCTCTAATGTAATCCTCTATATTCTTTATGTTAATATTCATTCCTTTCTTTAAAATAAGTTTAAGTTTTAGTAGTGGAGGTAATATTTCGTAATCATCGTTTATGTTCTTTACTTTAAGCAGTATTCGATAAATATCTTGCATTATTTTTGAAGGGTCTTTAACAGCTAGAGCTGCTGAGACCATAGCTCTTACAGGTATTCTGTACTCTGTGGGAACTACTTTGCCATAGTTTTCACTTAGAATTAACACTCTTTTCTTTTCTTTTGCTTCACTGAAGTCTATTCTCTCAATAGAGCCTGCGTAATATACGTTGTCTCGACTTTGAGGTTTATGTACATGTCCTAAAGCTACATAGTCAAATTCATGTGCCAGGATATCTTGATTAGATATTCTTATGTCCTTATCTCCAACAAATATCTTTTCGCTTCCAAAAGTAGCCCATTCTGTCATAAGGTGTCCTAGCAGTATTTTGTAGTCAGCGTCAGTGTCTTCTAGTAAAGATTTTACTGTGTTTCTTATTTTTCTACGATAGCCTATTTCGTCTCTTACATCTGGTAATGTAAAGTATATCGGATTTAAGTATGGTATGCCTACAATGGATATTTTCTTGCCTTCTTTGCTCTCGATAGTCACTTTGCGGGGACGCTTAATGAAAATAAACATTTTATCTGAATACTCGGCTAAGGCTTCTAAGAATGATTTATCTTCTAAAGATCTAGGAACATCGTGATTTCCGGCAACAGCTACTACTTTGATATTTTTCTCGAATAGCCTCTTAGTTTGCTCTGCAAATGCGTAGAAAACTGTTGATGAAGGTCTAGGAGTATGGAAAATATCTCCGGCGATAAGTACTAAGTCGACTTCTTCTTTTATCGCTAAGTCTACTATACGTTTAAATGACTCTATGAAATCTTCCACACGCTTCTTGCCTCCTATGCTACTTCCCGCACCTAAATGTAAGTCTGCTGTATGTAGAATTTTTACCATTCAGGCTCACCTTTCTCTCTTAATCTTCTTTCCTCTATTTCATTATAAAATTCTTGAATTCTTTCTTTAACAATATCTATTGCTTGTGAATAGTCTATAACTTTCACTATTGCTGGAAAAGATATTGCCGAGCCGAATATTAGGGCTTCTCCTCTTCTAAGTGTCTCAACTATTGGCTCAAATAATTCTCTATGAGGTAGACCTATGCATGCTTCACGTATATCACTACGATCTGTCAAGTTGAATACTATCTTGTTCCATAACATCGCCTTGACGTCAGGGTCTAATTCTGAAGGTCTCTGGTCTATTACAGCCAGCACAACTCCTCTCTTCCTTAGCTCTCTAGCTATTTTTCCAAAAGGTGTCTTGAAGTACATATCTCTAGCAAGGAATTTATGTGCTTCCTCTAAGAAAATAACTAGTCTCTTGCGCGAGCTTGTTTTTAAGCCTATTTCACGATAAGTATTCCATATTCTACGGGCTAAAACGTTTGCCACTATTAGATAAGCTAAGGAATCGTTTTCATAAGTACCGAAAGCTATGCAGACATTTTTTCCTTTAATCAAGTTCTCTACAATTTCCGATAGAGAATCTTCTTCGTCGAGAGAAATGAACGGATATTCTGCAAGCCTTTTGAGCTTAGGAATATTAGCTCTAAATACGTTTTTCTCTTGAGGAGAATCTAAGCTATTTATAAATGACTGTAGTCTATTATAATCTTCTTTTAAAACGTACTCGAGAATAGATCTAGCTCGCCTTCTATTTCTTATAGCGTTTGTGATGGCATATGCATAATCTCCAAATTTCTCTGTTAAGCCGAGAGCTTCAGAACAAATAAGTAGATCGTCTACATCTATGTTGCTAGCGGATATTTTAAGCAAACGTGCATCGAGTAAAACTTTGGTGAACGCCTCGTCCAGAGTATACACTATAAAATCTTCGTTAAATGCTCTAGCAACACCTTCTACCAGAGGCTTTCCTGTGGGGTCTAATAGAAAGTGTGAATACTCGCTATGAAGATCAAAAATAAGCATACTTACTCTATCTTCTTCACTTACACTATGGTTGTAGCCTACAATAAAGGATGCTAGGATATTGCCCATGTAAGTCTTACCGGTACCGCTTTTACCGTAGATAGCGAAAGAGTTTCTTAGTAAAGCGTCGATGTTTATTGGAATGAACGCTTGATCTTCTTTCTCTCTATTAGCTTTAGGCAGACCTATAGGCCACCTATACTTGTAGTCTATGTCGCCATAAAATATCCTAATATAGTCTTTAGTTACTTTGAAGCATCTAGAAAGAAAGTCAGGTATTGTGTCGGCTTCAAATATCCTTTTATCTCTGTAAACTGCTATGGGTATTAGCGATATTTTTGAGGAAAGTAACTCACCTACAGCTGTGTCCTGTACATATTTAATGTTGTGAGGGTCTCTTGCGAGACCCTCTATCTTAGAGAGCATAAATGCATAGCTTTCTCCTTCATGATGCTTGATTTCGCTGACAACTGTTAAAAATACGGAGCTTCTTCTACCTTCAACTAGAAGAGATTCTCCTACAGAAATATCTTCGCTTGAATAAGGAGGTAGTATCCTGGCGTCTATTCCTTTTGCAGAGCTTCCTCCACAAACTTGAGCCACAATACTCTCTTCCACTATATCACCTCCTTCAAGACTCGCCCAACTCTCAAGAACTCTCTATCGGACAGAACTGAATGAATGCGGCTAATAGCATTCAATGCTAAAATTCTCAGCTCATCTTTACTTAAAAAAGCCTTCAAGTACTTGAAGTGAGCATCCACTATTAAAGGAAATTCTTGGCTCAGATAAGTAGCTAAGATTTCTAAATACCTAGCCGAAATACTATCTTTTTCTCTTAAAAAGTATTTAATATGTTCACTTTTCATCGAGAAAACAAGTGTATGTATTTTAGGCTTGTGTAGAGGAAGCCCCTGTATAAACTCTCCTTCATCGAGATATCCTACTAAAATAGCTTTAGTAAGATCTCTAAACCTTTCAGATAGATCTACATACAAGGCCTCTAAGTCCTCTACACGTTTCCTAAGAGGCTCGACAACAGCGACTGGCGACTGCGGAATAATCTGTGAACCAACGGATACTCCTACAATAATGGTATCCGGATTTCTTATCACTAAAAATTCTCCTATTCTTGGTGATTCTCCAAGCGAGTACGATGATAAAGTACAGGAAAAGTGAGTACTTTCAACAATTTCGCCTATAGCCTGGTCAGGGTTCTCGTATTCACTTAATATACTGTAGAACATCTGTTTTAAGTAAAGAAGTATGTCGTATTAAAGTAACGGTGAGGAAAGTGAAAGTATTATAAGATATGGTACTCGGCTAAACGTCTTCTTATAAATCCCTCGTCTTCTTTGAATAATGATATATTTTTATTCAAGTACTTTGAATTAATTTTTATTTTACCCATATTTATTAATTTCTTTACTCTTTCAAGAAAATTGTAGTCTTCTGGTCTACTAGTTCTGCATGCAATCAAAATATAGTCTTCTAGTTTGAGCACCTTGACTTTTACATTGTTTATCTTAATTTGAACTGCGTTTTTTAACATTCTATCAGGAATATATATGTCACCTATGTTTTCAATTAGTTCAACAACATATTCATCGCCATTCTTCCTAATAAGGTAATAGGGAGTTCCTATGTCTGTGAAGCCAACATCCCATCCTCTCTCCAGTCCTATTTCTTCGAAAATCTGTGGCTCGAGAAAAGGACTCTTATTCAAAACAAATACTGCGAAGTCTTTGACCTCTACTGGTATTTTATATAGAAGTTGAAGACATACTTCACCTACAATAACTCCCTCTATTCCTTTCTGGGACAAAGTGTCAGCTACTTCTTTAACTATTTCAACTATCGTCACGTGCTTCGTAGTAGCGGCAAAGTATTTAAGTGTTTATATATGATATAACACAAGATATTTCTCTTTTGAGTAATGTTTTAGTATTCTTTAGTAAAAATAAAGAAGAGGTAGCTAGAGATTTTGAGGTTGAGCTGGAGGGAATTGACCATGACTACTCCGAGAGATGTATGGAGGAAAGTTAAAAGAGTTATTAGAGAGGCGGATGTAGTGCTAGAAGTCATCGATGCCCGAGAACCCATGAAAACTAGGTGTGAGACCTTAGAGCGCTTAGTAGACAAAATGGGCAAAAAACTAGTTATTGTAATAAATAAAGCAGACCTTGTTCCAAGAGATATTTTAGAAAAGTGGAAAAAATATCTTTCAAAAGAATATTACACAATATACGTTAGTGCTTCATCCCGACTAGGTACACGCAAACTATGGATTGCGATCAAAAAGGTTTGTGACAAGCGACCAGTCAAAGTAGCAGTCGTTGGATACCCCAATGTAGGCAAAAGCACTATAATCAACATACTTAAAGGAAGACACAGTGTCGGAACTTCTCCTCTGCCTGGATTTACTAAACACATAACTCAAGTGAAGGCAGCTACCTGGTTAAGAGTAATAGATACTCCTGGAGTACTTCCTGTAGAAAAGAAAGATGAGCTCGACTTAATCTTAAAGTGTGCAGCTCCTCCAGAGAGATTTGATGATCCTGTAGTAGCTGCAATAAAGTTCATAGAGTATGCGAATAAAGTAGCTCCTGGAGTTTTAGAGAAAACATACTCGATTAAAGAAAAAGATCCTCTTGAGTTCTTACGTGCATTGGCTATTAAGAGAGGACTTTTAACTAAAGGTGGAGAGCCGAGAATAGAAGAGGCTGCTAAAATAGTTATAAGAGACTGGCAAAATGGGAAGATTGCGTGGTACCACCTACCTCCTGGCGAAGAGTAGGAGCTTTATGTTCGCTTAGCTTATTCTCTATTTTAGCCAAGAGTTCATCAAGACCCCTACCCGTCTTAGCTGAAACAAGAACATATGTAAATATTGACATATACGGATGCAGAAAAACAAGTTTTTGTTTCAATTCTTCTTCACTTATTTTATCTATCTTGTTTAATACAAGTATTATTTTATCATAAGTTATGCCTAAATCCTTCAAAATATTTAGAGATGTTTTAAGCTTTAATAGCAGTAAACCTAAGGGATCAGAAATGTCTACTATAAGCAATACAATATCTGAAGCCTTTATATCATTGAGAGTTAATTTAAATGAATCAATTAATCTAGGGTCTAAGTCTAGAGCAAAACCAATTGTGTCTATTATAAATAGCTCCGAAGTATGATTACTTATTAAGTAATATTTACTTGAAAGCGTAGTGAAAGGCTTTCCTGTAACCGGTTTATTTAGACCTGTTAAAGCATTAAAAATACTTGTTTTCCCTGCGCCATAATAGCCTGTAAGACATACAATGGGCTTTCCTTTCTCTTTTCTTTCTCTTATTCTCTTTTCATGAATTTCTATCAAAGCTTCAAGTTCTTTTCTAACTTTCTTAATTCTTTTTCTCAACTGCTTGATAACACTGTGATAAGCGTATTCACCCATGCTCTTTTTACCTGGGTGTTCTACCAAATATTTCACGGCAGCCTTTAATTTCTCGTAGGGGAACGCTTTAGTTAATCTAGCTAATTCTATCTGTAGCTTAGATATTTTATCCGAAGCAGATTTATCGAAAATCTCAAGAGTTAAATCATATCTATCTATTACTTCTACATTCAGTTGCTTCTCTAAATTATATTTTTGATTACTCTTCAAAATATTATAAAATATTACAGTATCTATTTCTAGTTTCTTAACAAGCTCTTTTACTTCCTGCACCTTACCTTTACCTAAGCAGTAACTACTATGTTCACGACGCCTAACTTGAATAACAGTATCCACTACTTTATAGCCCGCTACCTCGGCTAACTGAGCCAGCTCAGTTAGCCTTATTTTATACAGCGTATGGTCATGTGGATCTGTCTTAACCATGCACAAGAGTGCTCTCTTACGCACTATTTCATGGAACTAAATCTTTATTTTTAAACTTTTCTTAAACTACAATACTTACAAACAGTATCTCCTTCTAACAGAATAATATTGTTCTCTCTAGCTGCTTTAAAGACATCTTCATGTTTCTCAGACGGATATTCCAAATCAATTATCTCTATTTTTTCTCCAAAAATTCTACGTAATAGTGAATATCTTATTGATTTACAGTAGTAGCACTTCGACCTCTTTAAAAGAATAAAGAAAGGGCTATTTATTTCATTTAACTCGAATATTATATGATCAAGTTTAATTTCTCTTAAAGAATTAATTGTTTCTACAATATTTTTTCTTTCATGGAGAGGTGTATCAAAAGATATTACTAGTATTTTTTTAGCTTTATTCTTATACCGTTGTATAGTATTTAATAGCAGGCTATAGTTCTTCGGAGAATAGTGATAGACTATAAGAATGTTTTTTTCAAAGATATTTTCCTGCACCATTACAAAAACCAGTCCCTAAACTTGCCTATCTCTTCGCCCTTTTCATTTAACTTTACTTGACCGAAAGCTATATATTGAGGATCACTTGATACGTTTGTTTTTATTTTCAGAGTTTTCGTATCAAAGTCTATTTCTTCTAACAAACCTATACCTTGGCACAACATTTCTTTATCGAGCAGGCCTACTAGAAGTCCTTTCTCGTAGCCTTTAACAATTATGAAAACTTCTTTACCGTAAAGTGCTCTAAGTTCCTCTATTTTTTCTCTCGGAATAGGCTTATCTACGATAATTATTACTCTATCACAGGTTTCTTCAGAGTATAGTACTCGAGCTCCTAAGTGTAATTCTAGAGCCTTTTTCTCATCGTCGTTCAGTGGACATCCCTTAAATAAATGTGTATAGAGAAGAGGACATTTTTCAGCACTTACTGCTTTAAGTTTCAAGTTATTTATAAAGCGCAAGTAAGAGGACTCCCTAAACATTTTTCTTTCATAGCGATCTCTAGCCTTAGCTGCTTTAGGTGAAGGAAGAATAAATAGCTTAGACATTTTCCTTAATACTGGAATTATATTATCCAGTTCTGGTGTGTCTTTCTGCAATAAAACAATAGCATCCGGGTTAATTACAGATGCTATTGCTAACTTATATTCATGGGCCTTAGACCCCTGAGTCCAGCCATCGGTATTAATGATCACTATATCGGTTTTTTCATATTTCATTACTTTTTCATAAATTAATTTTAAGCCAGCAATAACTCTCTCTTTTACATTCATAGGGCTATCTACGCCTATGAAAGCCATGTATTTCGGCTTAAGTTCTCTCAGAGAAAATATCGGCTTATCCACTCTTCCAGCACTAATAGTAGTGGGAGGACCTATATCGGCCTGCCCTATATCAGCGTCTATTACGTAAACACTGTAATTTTTAGCGAGAGCTTTATTTGCCATAAAGCAACAAAAAGTAGTCTTTCCAACATCAACAGGTCCTAGAACTAGAACTGAAGACACTTTACTGTCGAGTATTCTATCGATTTCTGTGTTCCATATGTCTATAACTTCTTCTTCACTTGATGCTTCTTCAAAACTACCTTCACTTCCAACAACAATTTCTACTTCACTATCTTCAAGTGTTTTAAAGCAAAGTATTCTCGACCTAGGAACTACTATTTTTTCCCTACTCGTAAGCTCCCTACCTAAAGCGAAAATTCTTCCTTTAGTCAAAACCATCATTGCTGGGCCCTTCAGTCTATATATTTTGTCGCGAGCCAGAGATACTCTCTCCTTTTTCGCTTCCATTCGCTAATACTATATTCTCTTTTAAATAATTAAGTTTTTTGAATAAAACAGTATGAGAGATACGAGTACAGTTAAAGCCTTTGCAATACATAGTGTAGTCAAAAGCATATGTAAACGGCGAGAATAAAGAAGTCGAGTAGAAGTCAGTGGAGGTGCGTTTCTTCATCAAATCATTGCTACCGTGAGGTTCATCACCCAATGTAATATTTTAAGAGGGTCTTAATATACTTAGTTATGTGAAGGTTGCTCTGTGTTACTCTCCGGTGTTTAAGGAGCATAAGCCTTGTTTCGTGCATCCTGAATCTCCTTCAAGACTCGATACAATTGTCAGTTATTTAGAGTCAAAAAATATTTTGAGTAAGCTTCCTTTAATTTCGTTTGAGCAGGTAGATGAGGAGATTTTAGGACTTGTGCATACGAGTGAGTACATAGAGAAAGTTAAGGTTTTTTCTGAAGAAGAAATTCCGCTTGATACAGATACTTATGTGTGTAAAAAGACTTTTAGTGTAGCTCTTTCTGCAGTATCGGCTGTAATTAGTGCATGTAAGCGTATTTTATCCAAAGAATATGATTTCATATCAGCCCTAGTGAGGCCTCCCGGTCACCATGCTGGAATAGATGGAGTAGCTTTAGGTGCGCCGTCGCAAGGGTTCTGTATTTTCAATAATGTTGCTATTGCTGCTAAGTGGCTCATAGAAAAGTGTAAATTGAGGAAAGTTGCGATTGTTGACCTAGATTGTCATCACGGCAATGGTACGCAGGAAATTTTTGAAGAAGATCCAAGGGTTCTTTACATTAGTTTGCATGAAGATCCGCGGGTAATTTACCCTGGAACAGGTTTTATCGAGCAAGCAGGTAAGGGTGAAGCGGAGGGAACTAAAGTAAATATCCCATTGCCTCCTCTGACAGGTGATAATGATTATTTAAAAGCAATAGATGAAATTGTTTTACCAGTACTGCTTGACTTTAAACCCGAGTTTCTTTTGCTATCAGCTGGATTTGACGCACATTACCTAGATCCTCTAACTGACATGAATTTAAGTAGTGAGGGTTATGCTAAAGCATATTTGATGGTCATATGTAGTGTTTTTAAAGAGCTTAAAGTAGGATGTGTAGCTTCACTTGAGGGAGGATATAGTTCTGGTATGGCTGAAACCATATACTATCTAGTAAAGTTGGCTGAAGCTGAAGAATATGATAGCTTAGAGGCGCGTACTACGACGTATTCTTCATTTAAAGCGGAAGTCCTAGATACTATTAAATATGCTAAAAGATTCTTTAATAAGTACTGGAAGCTCAAGTGAAAGCGTGGGTGAGAAGAGACCTTCATGGGACGACTACTTTATGCTTATAGCGCATATAGTTAAACTACGCTCGACCTGTCTGAGAAGAAAAGTAGGAGCTGTTTTAGTTAAAGATAACCGTATTCTTTCTACAGGATACAATGGGGCTCCTAAAGGACTCCCTCACTGCTCAGTAACTGGCTGTATTAGAGAAAGACTCGAGATTCCTTCGGGTGAGCGGCACGAGCTGTGTAGAGGTCTTCATGCAGAACAAAATGCAATAATTCAGGCAGCCGTATTTGGTGTGTCGACTAAAGGTGCTACTCTGTATTCTACTACCTTTCCTTGCGTGATATGTGCGAAAATGATAATTAATGCTGAAATAAAGGAAGTTGTATATGATTCAGACTACGAAGATAAGTTATCCAAAGAAATGCTTGAAGAAGCAAATATAATTGTTAGAAGACATAAATTGTCTCCTGAAATTTACGAATTGTTGCGTAAAACTTTAGGAGTATAGAATAAATATTTCTTGTCTACTCTGCCCATGTTCCACTTGTCTTTACTGTACTTGTTTTCGTATAGATCATAAGCTATTTCCCACTCGATGTCGGTTAAGTCGTCGCACATTTCTATGTTATTTACGCCAAGTACTTTGCTGAATCCTTCTACTAATGCTTGAATTACTTCGTCGAAGCTTGGAAGGCTTTCTAAGACCTCTTTAACATTTACTACACGTTCTTTGAGAGAAGATACTCCTTTATCAGAGAGCTTAGCCTTCGGTATCTTCAGTAACCTAGCCATTTTCTCTGTGTCGGTATCTACTAGAAGAGTTCCGTGATAGAAAATAGTATTGAACATTCTTGTCTGAGCAGTGCCCCCTACCTTTCTTTTGCCTATAACTATGTCGTTTACTTTGCCTAACCCTGCGTCTTCTACGCCAAGTCTCTTTAACGCGTAGACTACGGCCTGGCCAAAATACCTGTATGATTCGAGTATAGAGGTAGGCGGTCTTCTATCTTCTCGATGCAGTGCTATAGCATAATTTACGTTACCTAAGTCGTGGTAAACAGCTCCTCCTCCAGTGAATCTTCTAACTACTTGTACAGATAGCTTATTGCTTTCTTCTATATTTACTTCATCTTCAGTTATTTGGAAAAGTCCCATGACAACAGCATTCTTGTTTCTCCATATACGAAGAGTATCTGGAACTAGTTTTCTTCCTTTAGCTCTAGCTATAGCTTCTTCGATAGCCAAGTTCAAGTAGGCATTTTCCGGCTTCTCTATGACTAAAACTCTAAGCTTAGACATTCTTTTCACCTGCCGCTAGCTTTATGGCTTTAATAAAGTCTTCTGCCGTAACACCAGGCGATTCAATGGTCTTAAAGAAGTCCACTATTATTTTGTCTATTTCGCTTAAGGCTTTTCCTTTAAGGAATTCTTCAAGAGACCAGAGCTTTTCTTCAGGGTGAATAAAGAAGTCTCCAGCAATCCTAATATCGGATATTTTTCCGTCAGTTAAGCTTAAGTCGATCTTAATGACTCCTTTAGCCGCTTTGTAGACAGCTTTCGTCACAAAACAATTATTATTAGCAAGCTATTAAACTATTTTGTGTGAAGAAAATAGGCTTTATAGTCAATCCTATTGCCGGCATGGGAGGCGCTGTAGGCCTAAAAGGAACTGACGGCAAGGAGATTCTTAAGAAAGCCATTGAGCTTGGTGCAGAGCCTGTAGCTCCCAGGCGCGCCTCGGTTTTCTTAAGGGAGCTTGTTAGACTCGGCATCGATGCGGATTTTCTAGTTGCTCCCAAGGCTATGGGGGAGTACGAGTCCAAAGGCCTGTTAAAACAGTTTACCGTAATTGGTGAAGTTGGTGAAGAAACTACCGCCGAAGACACCATTAGAATAGCTAAAGAAATGGTGGACAAAGGAGCAGATATACTTGTGTTTGTTGGTGGAGACGGGACTGCTAGAGATGTTTTGAAGAGCGTGGACACTAAAGTCCCTATACTCGGCGTGCCTTCAGGGGTTAAAATGTACAGTGGAGTATTTGCCGCTACTCCTCAGGCAGCGGCATCTATGCTGAAATTGTTTATCGAGGGGAAAGCAGGCATACGTTATGTTGAAGTACTCGACATAGACGAAGAGGCGTTCCGTGAAAATAGGCTTTCAGTAAAGCTTTATGGCTACGCATTAACGCCTTATGATCCACGTTATGTTCAAGAATCGAAGGAGCCTACAGTTTTAACGGATTCTGAATTAGATAATCAAAAAGCTATAGCGAGGTATGTCGTTGAGGAAATGGAGAAAGACTGCCTATATATTTTAGGACCGGGTACAACGGTCAAAGCTATAGCTGATGTACTGGGCGTAAAGAAAACTCTCTTAGGAGTAGATGTAGTATATAATGGCAAAATTATAGCGAAAGATGTAAATGAAAAAATTCTATTGAATTTACTTAATAAGTATGATAAGGTAAAAATTATAGTATCTCCTATAGGTGCTCAAGGCTTTATTTTCGGTAGAGGTAATCAACAAATTAGCTCCAGGGTCTTGAAGAAAGTAGGCAGAAATAATGTTATAGTAGTTGCAACTAAAGCAAAAATTGTTCATACACCAGTGTTGAGAGTAGATACAGGGGATCCAGAACTTGATAGTCTCTTTAAAGGATATATCAGGGTTATAATAGATTACAGAGAGGAAAAGATGGTTAAAGTTATTTAGTGTTCTTCTTCCTCGAGTAACTTGACGTAATCTTCAGGCTTGAGTAGTTCATCTACCTCTTCCGGCTTCTCTATCTCTATTACTAGTATCCAGCCTTCTCCGTATGGATCTTTGTTTATAAGTGTAGGGTCTTCAACTACCTTAGAGTTTATTTCAACTACTTTTCCTGAAACAGGTGCATAGACGTTTTCAGACGCCTTTATAGAGTCTATTGCGGCTACAGGTTCTCCTTTCTTTACGTGCTGACCTATGTCTACTGGCTCTATGTAAACTATATCTTTGAGTTTCTTTACAGCGTAGTCTGTTAATCCAACTCGGGCTTTTCCATTCTCTATTTTTGCCCACTCGTGTGTTTTAGTGTATAATACGTTTTCATTTACTTCGTATTCCTTATACTTCATTTTATCACCTTTACTTTGTTATAAAGGGAAAGTCTACTATTTTAGCTTTCCTTTTCTTGCCCCTTATGTCAACTACTACAGGAGCTCCAATCAGCGCGTGCTTGGAATCAATATAAGCTATTCCTATACCGCAGTTGAGTATTGGAGAGAAAGTTCCGCTAGTGATTTCTCCTACGCATGTTTCTCCCATGTATACTTTATGTCCTCTCCGCGGTACGGTTCTTTCTTTAAGCTTTATTCCTACACGTATTTTATCTACTCCTTCTTCATATTTCTTAAGCAAAGCCTTGTATCCGATATACGGAGGTTTGTTAAACGTGAATACCCAGTATCTCGCTTCAAGCGGAGTAATATTTTCATCTATGTCTTCGCCGTAGAGGCAGTACCCCATTTCTATTCTAAGTGAATCTCTTGCGGCGAGCCCGCAAGGAGTTGCTCCAGCTTCAATTAGCGCCGACCATACTTTTGAAGCGTAGTTTGAGGGAACCATTATTTCATAGCCATCTTCACCTGTCCACCCGCTTCTGCTCACAAGGAAGCTTTTTACACCAGCTACTTCAGCGTCTTTCTTAAAGTGGAGAAAATCTAAGTCTTCGATATTGCTTGAAGACAATTTCTTCATTATCTTCGAGCTATCAGGTCCTTGGAGAGCTATCATTGCTATTTCGAAAGTTAGGTCCACTATTTCTACTTCGAGTCCTTCGACGAAGCGTTTAATCCAGTTAACATCTTTTTCTCTATTTACAGCGTTTCCGACAATAAGAAACTCTTTCTCGCTTAGCTTATAAACCATTATATCGTCTATAAATCCTCCTTTCTCATTTAGAAACGCCGTGGGCCCTAACATTCGTCCTTCTTTAGCTTTCTCTATATTCTTTGCAACTAGTTTTTGCAAGAGATTTGCTGAGTCAGGTCCCTTAACCAATATACGTGCCATGTGAGAGACATCGAATACTCCTGCACTTTTTCTAACAGACAAATGCTCCTTAATAGTGCTCTCATATACTATGGGCATAGACCAGCCGGCAAAGTTGGAGATTGTCGCACCCAGCTTAACGTGTTCTTCGTAAAGAGGTGTTTTAAGTTGTACCATCAATTCTTTTTAGCTCTGTAAGTATATATCGCTAAGCACTAAGTCCAGATTTAAGCTTAGGATAATAAACTACTACACGAAATGTTTACTGGGAGCTGTATGGAAAGCCATCCCTGGATACCGAATTCTTCGCAGAAAATATTTGACGAGATGCTGAGTGAAATAGGGGCGAATGACGTAGAGGATTTGTTTAGTGATATTCCTAGAGAAATTCGAGAAAAAGCTAAAATAGATTTGGAAATTGAGCAATCAGTTTCAGAATACCTTGTGTGGAGAAAAGTCAAGCAGATTTTGAAGAGAAATAAGTCTTTACTTGAGTTAAAGTGCTTTAGAGGTGCTGGATGCTGGCCTCATTATGTTCCAGCAGTCGTTAAAGAAATAGTTAGACGTAGTGAATTTTATACATCGTATACTCCTTATCAAGCTGAAATTTCTCAAGGTATGCTTCAAGCCCTTTTTGAGTACCAAAGTATGATAGCTGATTTAACGGGCATGGAGGTAGTTAATGCTTCACTCTACGATGGATCAACCGCGTTAGCTGAAGCTATACTTATGGCTAAAAGAGTAAATGGACGAAGCAAGGTTCTTGTTCCACGTACTATGAATCCACAGTACTTAGAAGTAGCTAAAACCTACACGAAGTATCAGGGCATCAAGATAGTGGAGGTAGACTACTGCAAAGAAACAGGTTATATGAATAGGGATGATCTGCAAAACAAAATAGATGACGATACTGCGGCAGTCTGTCTAGAAGTACCTTCTTTCTTAGGCTTTATTGAGGAGAAGCCCGATGAAATAGCTGAAATAGCTCACAGTAAAGGAGCACTACTGGTAGTCAGTGTAGATCCCATTAGCTTAGGAATACTCAAGCCTCCGGCAGATTATGACGCCGATATTGTTGTTGGAGAAGGACAGCCTTTAGGTCTGGGACTCAACTATGGGGGACCGTTGTTGGGAATATTTGGTGTAAGAGACTTGAAGCTTGCTAGAAAAATGCCTGGAAGACTTATCGGCATGACTACTACGCTTGATGGGTCTCAAAGAGGATTCTGCATGGTGTGGCAAACCAGAGAACAGCACATTAGAAGAGAAAGAGCTACATCAAACATATGTACGAATGAAACTCTTTGCGCGATAGCTGCTGCAGTATATTTGTCTCTCCTCGGACCTAAGGGTTTGCGTAAATTATGTGAAATAATACTGTATAATTCGCATTACTTAGCTAAGCAACTTAACTCTATTGAAGGTGTAGTGGCCCCTTTATTTAAATCAGCGTTCTTCAAAGAGTTTGTAGTAGACTTTAGTAAGATTAGCATAAGTGTGGAGCATATAAATAGAGAGCTTCTTAAAAGAAATATTATAGGTGGACTTGAACTGAGTAAATATTTCCCCCAATTGGAAAACGCGGCACTTTTCTGTACTACTGAGATTCACACGAAAGAAGATTTAGATTGTCTTGTGGAGGCTTTAAGAGAGATTATTTCAGGTGAAAATAATGTTTAGACAAGCTAGATGGGATGAGCCGCTCATATATGAGTTAAGCAAAGAAGGTCTTGTAGGGCACTTAGTGCCAGAGCCTCCTAAAGAAATAGTGGAGACAGTAGGAGCTAAACCCGAAGAAATGGTGCCAGCCACTATGTTGCGTAAAGAGCCCCCTCCGTTGCCTGAGGTTTCTGAAATAGACGTAGTTAGACATTACACTAGGCTATCTCAAATGAACTATGGTGTTGATTTAGGAACATATCCTCTAGGCTCTTGTACGATGAAATATAACCCCAAAATATGTGAAGAACTGGCTTCAGACGATAATATAGCATGGCTTCATCCACTGCAAGATGAAGATACTGTTCAAGGAATACTGGAGATACTGTATAAGCTTGAAAGATGGCTCTGTAAAATAACGGGAATGTATAGAGCTACATTGCAGCCAGCTGCAGGCGCCCATGGAGAGCTTACAGGCTGCTTAATCATAAGAGCTTATCACGAGTATAAGGGTGAAAAACGTGATGAAATGCTCGTTCCAGATAGTGCTCACGGCACAAATCCAGCTTCAGCGGCTATGGCGGGATTTAAGATAATTAGAATACCTACTCGAGATGACGGCTGCGTAGACATAGAAGCTCTTAAAGCAGTAGTTTCGGAAAAAACAGCAGGAATAATGTTAACGAATCCCAATACCCTAGGACTTTTCGAGAAAGACATTCTCGAAATAGCGAAAATAGTCCACGAGGCAGGAGGACTCCTATACTACGATGGAGCAAACCTCAATGCAATATTAGGGAAAGCGAGGCCCGGTGACATGGGCTTTGATATAGTTCACATAAACGTGCATAAAACATTTGGAACACCACATGGAGGAGGCGGGCCGGGAGCAGGACCTGTGTGCGTAACAAAGGAACTTGAGAAGTTCCTGCCTATACCCGTAATAGAGCGCGATCCAGATAAGAAAAGATACTATCTCGACTACAATAGACCATACTCAATAGGCCGTGTAAGAGCATTCTACGGAAATATTATCCCGCTGCTCAAAACATTCATATACATAATGTCGCTTGGAGAAAAGGGTCTCGAAAAAGTTTCTGAAGTAGCGGTTCTTAACACTAATTACTTCCTATCTAAAGTAAAGAAGATTAAAGGATACAGCCTACCCTATGGTCCAGAGCGATACCGTAAGCACGAATGTGTTATAAGTGCTAAAGAGCTAAGGAAGGATACTGGAGTTACCGCTGAAGATGTGGCTAAAGCTATACTAGATGAAGGTATGCATGCACCAACAATATATTTCCCGCCTATAGTCGAAGAAGCCTTAATGATAGAATTTACAGAATCCGAGAGAGTAGACAACATAGACCGCTACGCCGAAATACTCTGCAAGATCTCGGAGAAAGCTTACAAAGAACCGAGCGAACTTAAGAAAGCTCCCATAAACACGGCGGTCAGTAGACTCGACTATGTTAAAGCGAATTTGCCGAAAACAGTCATATTAACTTACAGAATGTACATAAGGAAATTCGAAAAAAGCAAGAGTCAAAGCGGATAATTTTATATTACTTGCTTTTCTCACCATGACGTGAAAACTTCACTCAAAGTCGCTATTCTAGCTGTATTCGCGGCGATGTACTGTATAATGACATTTATACCAGGTATACCTGTAATAGGCTTGACTAAAGCTAAAATAAAGGTAGTAGCTGCATTAGCACCTCTCTATGGAATCATTTTGGGTCCCTTTAACGGACTAATAGCAGTAGCTATGGGCCAGCTACTAACCTATATTTTTAAAGGCTTCAAGTTCATGAGCATAATTTTTTCACCTCCCTCTATGCTAAGCGCACTTACGGCAGGAATTTTAGCTCGCTCTGATTCAGCTAAGAAAAAACTACTGCTTCTAGCAGTATACTCTGTACTTCTCGCTCTATGGTTTGTCTACACTGATTTCTCTTATTTCGGGCTTATTGCTTTGCCACATCTGATAGTCTTCATAGTTAGCATAGTAATGTCCGATAGCATTTACAAGTGGGTAAAATTGCTTAAAGGAAAGAAGTACATAGCATCCGTTGTAATTATTTCAGCGTCAGCGATACTAGTAGACCACTTAACTGGATTCAACATATATTTCTGGATATTTAGACCTCCGCTAAATGTCTTAGAAAGTATTGCTCCCATGGCCTACATCATGTACGTCGAGAGAGTACTGTTGATAATCTTGTCAACAGTGATTATTAGCTTAACTTTGCCAGCATTAAAAAGAATGGGAATAAGTCTACTAGATTAGAAAGCGTAAAACATAAATGGTATACATTAGTCATTTATCTTAGTCCGTGATGAAACGACGGTCTTCTTGAAAGATGAAGAAAAAGAATTTCTGAGACCAATACTATTAAGCTAACCCTATTTTCTTTTCAGCATATGAGAAAGCATTTCTTATGATTAGTTCTGCTAGCATTGGAGTATCTATGCTGTAATTGTATTTGACTGTTATCAAGTGATAGGCTTTTAGTTCAGGATTAAAGACTTGTACCGAAACTGTTGCTTGGGAAATTGTCTTGATATGTGCTATTTCTTTTAGCTTAGCTAATACTTCAGTCAAGCTTCCGCTAATTTTTCTTTTCTTCTTATTGATAACTATATTTACGTCAGCTATTGATTCCTTTATCTTTGGTTCGAAGAAGTAATCGTATTCTTCAAGTATTGATTGAAAAGAGTTTTTTGCAACATATGTTTTTCCTAAATGAGTGTAGAAGTATATAATATCTCCGTTTTTAACTAAGAAAGCCAAGTGCCTTTTTGCTTCAGATAGAGACATGTTTAGTGCTTCAGCTATCCACTCTGCAGGAAGAGGACGAGCTTCAAGTAGCTCAATTATTCTAGCTTTAGTACTTTTCTTCACTAGCGCTTCTAGCGTATGTTCTTCGAGCGGAACATCAACACCGGCTTTTTTAGCGAAGAAAATTGCGTCTACAAAGCTGTCTACGTCAGGAGTCTCGGGTGTAACTATATATGTAACGAATTTCAGTTTTTCTCCCGATTTGCGCAGAAGTCTTCCGTGTCTTTGAATGAATCTTAGTGTGCTTACAATATTGGACCATATTATCAGAAGGTCTGCTGTAGGTAAGTCTATTCCTTCTTCGCCAGCAGACGTAGATACTATAATTTTTGTTTCGGGGTTTTGTGCTTCATAAAGTATTTCCTTCACATCTCTCTCTCTACGTGACTTTCCACATAGAACAATGTTCCGGTAGCTCCATTTATTAAGTTTTTCTGATATGTAATATGCTAGTGAAACTCTATCGATGAAGATTATAGCTTTTTTGAATTCTTCGTGGTCTTCGAGAATTCTTTTCAAAGCTGGGAGCTTGTGTGCTGGCCTTACGTATTTTAGTTTTTCCAGCAGCTTGCCGTCTAGTAATTTATACATTTTTCCTCTCTTCTGAATGCTTTCTGAGAGAGCAAGGGCTCCGTCTCTAACGAAAAAACGTATAGCTAGCCTAACAGTACTGCGGTACTTATCTTCTACAGTGCTGTATATTTCTTCTAAGTACTTGAGCACGTCTTTTTCCTGTGAATTGAGTGGTGCCTCGTATACTTCTCCTATCCATTCGGGAACATATTGCTTAATGCGAGGGTCTTTCCAGCTCCAGAATCTTATGTCTCCTATAGATTTCTCTATCTCTTCTCGTCTGCTAGGAGGTATATAGGCTGATAGCCCAAGTCTGTATTCTGCTTTAATTTTGTTGACTAGTTTTGCATAAGCGTCTTGACCTGTAGTATGATGGCATTCATCCACTATAATTGCGTCTATTTCCTCAAGATCGCTTTCAGTTAGGTCACTTAAAACTATTTCAGGAGTAGCGACTATGACTCTCGATTTCCACATTTTTCTACGGTAGTTTTTGGGGAATCCTCCATGAATAGGCTTAGCATCTATTTTACCTATTCTCCTGTAGTAGCTAGCTATTTGCTCTACTAGATATCGCGTCGGCTCAAGTACTAGAATTCGTTTCACCTTTTTCTCTTGAAGGAGTCTAATAGCCCACAGAAGTCCAATTAGGGTCTTGCCTGTACCAGTAGGAAGGACGCAGACACATTTCTTCTTTAAATAAGCGTACTCAAATGCCTCAAGTTGGTAGTCTCTCGGTTTGTGTAGAACTCTATCAGACATTCTCTACAGATATGCTATTGGTGTTAATAAAAAAGCTATACTATTTTAAGTAGAGGAAGACTCTACGCATTATCTCTGAATACAGCATAACGGTGTCCTGGTACTTTGTTTCGGGGGGACCTGTATAAATTAAGTGTATTTCGAGGGGAAGATTTTTATCGTATATTTCTTTAACCATGAATTCTGCAAGTGCGTCGGCGAGTGGTTCTATATCAGGATATCCTCTTCCTAGCGGCACTCTTTTCTTTAATAGTTTATTGCCTAAGAAAATTCCGGTTATCTGTGAAAATCTTAAGCTAAAGTAGCCTTTACTCAGCCTTAAGGTTTCAGCAAGCACTTTAAGCCAGAAGTCTTTAGTAGCATGTTTATTGGCTTGTTCAAATTTTCCGTGAGAATGTAGAGCAGTTTTGTACATGAAAACGTTCTCGAGTTGTGGAGACACTGTTACTTTATCACTGCCAATAGTCTCTATTATAGCTCTTATTTCTTCGAAGTTTCCTAGCATCCATGGAGCATACGTTGTTTCGAGAGAGAAGTATATTTTATCTTCAAAGTCCTTCATTATTTCTTTAACAGTATTTGCTACAAGCTCTATGTCCCTTTCATCTCTGAAGACTTTTACTCCAATATGCATATTGAATATCTCTGCTCCAGCAATAACGGCGTTTTTTACAGCATTTCTCATAGCTTTAATACTTCTCTCCATTACCTCCTTGTTATATGATAAAAGAGAGTAGTAAGGAGCGTGAGCAGTAATAGTTGTAAAGAACTTCGAGTTTTCCTTGTACTCCCTAAAGTAACCCTCATAGGTTTTTCTCATAAATATTCTTGGAGGAATTTCGGTAAGCCTAGTGCCTAAAAGTTCTGCTACCCTTAACTTAGATAAGCCGTTGTATGTCCCCCAGTCGAAGATAGGCATATTTTCACTCCAAATATCTTATTGCAGGAATTGAATATATAGGTAGTTTGCAAAACTTTATTTTTACGCTGGAGACGGCAGAGTGCTTAAATAATCATAGCTGTCTTAGGTTTTTGGACAATATTCATAATTTTATAAAAATGAAGAACATATCGGGCTATTGAAGCTACAGTCAGATAGGAATCAGTTTAAAAATAAATCTAAGCATATAAAATTATATATTACTACAAAATTAAACAAGGAATTGTTTTTAATAGCTCAGTTCATGAATGGTTCATCACCTCGACAGCACTCGGCAAAGTCATCATCAAGCTTAAACTGTCTAAGAACTTATAAAAGTTTTTTATCGAGATAGCTTACTTGTAGTACCATGAAAGACTACTAGATCGAAACGAAGCACTACGAGAGGGCCTCTGTAATTTCTAATGAACTTTACCTTCTTATTAATATTATTTATTAATGATATTGTATTCTTTGATAGTATTTCAACAGTTTTATTAACATCCTTAATATTATTGAAGAATTTAGCGACTTCAGCCTTGATTATACTGTCTGTAATGAGATTAGTCATACATACTTCTCCAGCTCTAATAATTGATCCTAGAACATATTCTTTTAGTTCATCTATGAAAGGAAGCTTACTTATTACTTCGTCTACCTCTTTGTCGAAGTTTACGGCTATTTTCTTAAATTCATCTTCATTTACTGTTATTTTAACTCTAGTTCTCCACTTAAGAATCCACTCGTCGATCCATTCGTCAAATTCTCTTTTAAGCTCTAAGGGTTTTTCTTCTAAGAGCCTTCCTATATAATTATATACGTCGAGTAAGTCTCCATCTATATTTTTCATTACTTTAATATAGTTCAGGAAGTCTTTCAGAGCAATATCGACAATGAAGTTTTCTTCTCTGTTAGATAACACTTGAAATTCTTCTTTTAGTTTATTTGATATCATTCTTCTCAAGACTAGTTCCTCTACTCTTACTAATCTTGGTCTGAATACTACTATGTTATTGTGCATAAACCTCCGCTCGCCATTAATATTGGGTCTAAGTTTATTAGTTTTATGGTCGAAAAATATTTAAAAAAGTAGCTAAGGGAAGGTGGAAAAATTATTTAAGGGGTTTGAGGAATACTATTTTCCCATGAGTTTCTAATATATTGTATATATATGATAGCGGTTCTTCTTCTTTGGATGTGAATCCAGCTATTTTTACTTCTTTATCGTAGATACTTATAAACCGATCTAAGTCAAATCTTAGTTCAACCACCTTAGGCCATATTATTATTTTGAATGCAGTCTTGTTTTGTATGAGTTTTTCTGACAATTTCAATAGTACTTTTTTAGTTTTTTCTTTTACTTTTCCTTTACGTTTTCTAATACCTTTTACTTCATTTTTTGATACTTTATACTTTACAATTCCTTTTACATCTTTTATTATTGGTGTGTCGTTTTCGTATGCTATTTCTAGGCTTTTACTTTCATTTAATCTTTCTTCTATTTCATTTAAGATATTTGCTAATTGCTGCATTTTACTTTTCTCCAGCTAATTCTAGTAATCTATTCCAGTTTTCTTCTACTACTTTCTTTATTCTTTCTAGTAGCCACTTATTTTCGGGTAAGAATAAGTGCTTGAATCGACCCTGTTTCTTTAAGTACTCTTCTACTGGCTTTGGCTTCGCTACCTTTATGTTTATCTTATACTGTCCTCTCTCTACTTCATAGATAGGGAAGAATCTTGTTTCTACAGCTAGTCTAGCTACTTCAATTGTTTCGCTTGGATCGAATCTCCATCCTCTTGGGCATGGAGATATTATGTGCAGTACTGCTGGTCCATCTACTTCAATAGCTTTTCTTACTTTATTCACTAAGTCTAGAGGATATGCTGGTGAAGCTGTTGCAGCGTACTCTACTCCGTGTGCTACAGCAATTCCTATTAGATCTTTCTTTCTTTCTAGTTTTCCTGGAACAACCTTGCCTGCAGGACTTGTTGTTGTCCACGCGCCAAGTGGTGTTGCGCTGGATCTCTGAATGCCTGTGTTCATGTAGGCTTCGTTGTCGTAGCATATGTAGACGAAGTCGTGCTCTCTTTCTAGTGCTCCTGATAGAGCTTGAAGACCTATATCGAAGGTTCCTCCGTCCCCGCCGAAGACTATTATGTCGGGTTTCTTGACTCCATACTTTTTCTCCATTATTCTAAAAGCTGCTTCTATACCGCTTGCCACTGAAGCAGCGTTTTCGAAGGCTACGTGAACCCATGGAACTCTCCACGATGTATAGGGGTATATTGTTGTAGCTACTTCTAAACATCCCGTGGCATTTACCACTATTGTTGGGCCTCTCGTAGCTTTAAGAGCTAGTCGTGCGATAATTGATGCAGCACAACCTGCGCATAATCTGTGTCCTGGAGCCAGGAGTTCTTCTCTAGGTAAATCAGCTAATTTCTTAAAGTAGCTCATATTATCTCACCCCAACCCATAAGACTTTTTCTAAAACTTTACCTTCTTTAATGTACTTATATCCAGTATTGTAAATTTGTTTAATATGTTCAGGAGTTATGTCTCTTCCTCCTAGTCCAGCAATAATGTTGTATGTGAGTGGTTTTTCTGGGAGGTCGTAGAGAGCTGTACATATGTCTTCAAATAGTGGTCCGCCTATACATCCAGGAGCAGAAGACCTATCTATTACTGCCACTGCTTTCGCGTTTCTTAGTGCCTCTACAACGTCTTGTGCCGGGAATGGTCTAAATAGCCTGATGCTCAACACACCTACTTTCTTGCCTTCTTTCCTTAGGCTCCTTGCGACTACTCTTGCTGTACCAGCAACAGTTCCCATACAAACTAGCACTACATCTGCATCATCTGTCATGAATTTCTTTACTGTTCCGTAAGTTCTTCCAGAGATTTCTCCGTATTTCTTCCCAACTTCTTTGACTACTGATAAGGCATTTCTCATAGCCTCTTCCTGTTGTCTCTTGAACTCAAAGTAGTAGTCTTGCAATGCCAATGGACCAAATGTTATTGGTTTCTCTGGATCCAACTTATATTCAGCTTTACGCGGAGGCAAGAAGTCTGATACTACTTTATTGTCAAGTACTTCTATTCTTTCTAGGCAGTGAGATAAAATGAATCCGTCTAGGCTTATTGACGTAGGCAGAAGTACGCGGGAGTCTTCGGCTATCTTGAAGGCCTGTATCGCGTTATCGTAAGCTTCTTGTACACTTTCTGAAATTAAGTGAACCCAGCTTGCGTCGCGTAGAGCTACTGTATCGTCGTGACTGCAGTGAATATTGATTGGAGCAGAGAATGCTCTGTTAACTATAGCCATGACTATTGGGCATCTCATAGAAGAAGCTATGAATGTTATCTCGAACATTAAAGCTATACCTTGGCTAGCTGAAGCAGTAAAAACTCTAGCTCCAGCTAGGGAAGCGCCTACACAGCATGATAAGGCTGAGTGCTCGCTCTCGACAGGAACAAAGGCTGCGTCGAGTTCTCCATTAGCTACAAACTCTGAGAGTCTTTCGACAATTATTGTTTGAGGAGTGATTGGGTAAGCGGCGATTACATCAACATTGCTTTGTTTTACTGCATAGGCTACAGCTTCATTTCCCATTAAACCGAGAACCTTACCCATATTTACTCACCTTCAGGAACCATAGTAATTGCCTTACGTGGACAAACTTTAGCGCAAATACCACATCCTTTACAGAAATCGTAGTTAATGTCTACACTGTTGTCCTCATGTCTTATTATGGCTGGCTCGGGACAGAATGTCCAGCACATTAAGCATTTAATGCACTTACTTTTATCTATAACAGGTTTCATTGCCCTCCAGTCACCAGTCTTAAAGTTGACACTATTGCCGGGTTCTAGTATCATTCCACCTATCGGAATTTCCTTCCATCCTTTAAGCATATTCTCTCACCTGCTCATAACCTCGTTTAATTACCTCAATATTTTTCTCCAAAATTGTTCCGCTAAATCTTAATTTTGCAGCATCGAGAACAGAATCTATTTTAACTATTCCTGAAGCCTTTACAGCAGCACCTAGCATTGGCGTGTTATAGAATGGTCTCTTAAAGACTTCCATAGCTATGGTGTATGCGTCGACGACATATAGTTTGATTTTCTTTTCGTTGCATTGATTGACAAGAGTTTCTGGAGGTGTTTTAGCATTTACTACAAGCAATCTGTCTTCTTTCAGTCCTTGGAGAATTAAATCTGTTCTAGTCAGAAGCGTCGGGTCTATTACGACAACCATTTCAGGCTCGTATACACCTGTGTAGAGCTCTATTTTTTCGTCGCTTATTCTAGTAAATGCTCTGATCGGCGCACCCATTCGCTCTGGACCGAATTCAGGGAAGTGCTGAGCGTACTTCCCCTCGATTATCGCTGCACGCGCCAGAAGATCGCTTGCAGTTACGACACCCTGCCCTCCTCTTCCATGCCAGCGAACTTCGTACAACATTCTCTCAATTAGCAGAAGGTAATTTGATATATAAGTTTTAGTTTCTGCAGGTTAATATGCTTCTAAGCAGAGGGAAGAGTAAAAATATCAGTAAGAGTATTTTAAAGCTGTATGGAAATAAGCGAGAAGTTCCCTCTAAAAATGATTTTAGAGCTACATAAAGAGATAGAGAAGGCTTTTAGGGACCTATGGTCATCACTGCCCACTATGGAGTTAAAAGATCTGAGTTATGATCCTCCAGCAGATGTAGAGGACTTAGGAGAGAAGTATGTTGTAAAAATAGATTTACCTGGGTTTAAAAAACAGGAAATAAAAATTAAAGTAGGTGAAGACTATATACAAATAAGAGCTGAAAAAGGAGAAGAATTAGAAGAAGTCGGTAAAAAATATATTATTAGACAGAGAGTTTACAAAAAAGCTGTTAAAGAACTAAAGCTTCCCGAGAAAATAAAACCTAATCCTCGCGAAATTCAGGTGAAATACGAAAACGGCGTTCTAGAGATAATTGTCCCAAAAGCAGGTTTTGCCAAAGAAGTAGAGATTTTGCCGTAAGAACAGCCACATAAATATTTAAGTATTCTTCTCGAATTTTTAGGAACACTATCCAAAGGTGAGTCTCATGAAATATAAGCCGCTAATTAAAGAGACTAGGCTTCCTGAGAATTTTGAAGAAGAACTTATAAGGAAATGGGAAGAAGAAAATATTTACGAGTTTCACGAAGACAGCGAAAAGCCTGTTTTCACTATAGACACTCCTCCACCTTATACTAGTGGCCGCTGGCACTTGGGGGCGGCAGCTCACTACGCGCAAATAGATATGGTCGCTAGAGCTTACCGCATGCTGGGGTATAATGTTCTAGTACCCTTCTATTGTGATAGAAATGGCTTACCTGTAGAAGTTCAGGTAGAGAAAAAGTACGGTATTAGAGCAAAAGATGTTCCACGAGAAGAATTTCTTAGACTTTGTAAAGAGTTCATCGATAAAGTAGAAGAAGAGTTAGTATACATAGTTAAGAGGATGGGCTTTAGTTTTCAGTACTGGCGTGATGGTACTGACAGCGAGAAGTACCGTACTTTAACCCAGCTTACTTTCATTGAGCTCTACAAGAGAGGGCTTATTTACGAAGACTTAAGGCCAAACAATTTCTGTACTAGATGCAATACCACTCTAGCAGACGCCGAACTAGAATACAAGACTGTAGACGCATATCTCTATTACATTAAGTTCAAGGTCAAAGAAACGGGTGAAGATATAATAATAGCTACAACAAGACCTGAGCTTCTTTGCACGTGTGCACTTGTGATATTTAATCCTGAAGACGAGCGATATAAGAGGCTGGAAGGCAAGCACGCTATAGTTCCCATATTCGGTCAAGAAGTAGAGATAAGGGCGCATCCAGCTGCAAGACCAGAGTTCGGGACTGGACTTGTCATGATATGTTCTTTTGGAGACTTAACCGACGTAAGAATATTTAGAGAACTTGGTCTGAAGTACAAGATTGCGATTAATCCTGACGGAAAAATGAATGAGGTTGCAGGAAAATATGCGGGGCTCACTGTTAAAGAAGCCCGTGAAAAAATAGCGGAGGATCTTGAAAAAGAAAGTCTCTTAGTTGAAAAGAAGCCTATTAAGCATGAAATACCAGTATGCTGGCGCTGTGGGACTCCAATAGAGTTTATCGCTATGCCAGAATACTATCTTAAGCAGGTAGAATTCAAGGAAGAGTTATTGAAGCTAGCAGATCAAATGGTATTCTATCCTCCTGAAGCGAAAGAAATCTTAGTGAACTGGATAAAGAGTATTACTGCGGACTGGCCTATTTCAAGGAGACGGTACTATGGAACAGAAATTCCCATATGGTACTGTAAAAAATGCGGGACTCCACATGTACCTGAGCCCGGAAAATACTATAGGCCTTGGGCAGAAAAAGCTCCATTTGAGAAGTGTAGCAAGTGTGGTTGCACAGAATTTGTAGGCGAAGAGAGAGTATTCGATACGTGGATGGATTCAAGTAATACGCCTCTCTATGTGTGTGGATACTACTATCGTAAAGACTTCTTCGAGAAAAACTATCCTTGTTCACTAAGACCTCAGGGAAAAGATATTGTCAGAACATGGCTCTACTACACTATGCTGAAATCATACTTACTGACTGGTAAACCACCATTCAAGTATGTGAGAATAACTGGAATGGGTTTAGATGAGAAAGGAGAAAAAATGAGTAAGAGTAAAGGAAATATCATTGATCCAATACCTATAGTTGAAAAGTACGGTGCTGATGCAGTAAGATTCTGGAGCGCTGCTGAAGCCAAACTCGGAAGCGATTACCGCTATTCAGAACACCACGTTGCAACAGGACGAGCTTTTGTTGTAAAGCTATGGAATATCGCTAGATTTATATCACAGTTCCCTAAGTGCGAAAAACCAAGTAAAATTGTGCCATTAGACCTTATGATATTAGGTGAACTTAATAACTTAATAAGGAAATGTGTCGATGCTTACAAGGAAATGGATGTATTCTTGCCGGCTAATGAAATATACAGTTTCACATGGAAAGTATTCGCTGCACACTACATAGAAGCAGTTAAACAGAGAGCATATAACTTAGAAGGAATATTTAGTGAAGAAGAGCAGAAAAGCGCATGGTATACTCTGCACACAGTACTAGAAGCTATCCTAAAGTTGCTCGCCCCCATATGTCCATTCATAACTGACTACATTTGGCGAAAACTCTACAAAGAAACAAGCATTCACATAGAATTATTCCCAGAGCCAGTTCCAGAACACGATACTGAGTACGTTAAAGCACTCGAACTTTTCATGGAGTTTAACAGCAGTATATGGAAATACAAGAAAGATAAAGGCTTATCTCTCAAAGAGCCTCTACAGCTCACAGTGTATATGCCTAAAGAATTAGAGCCTTTCATAAAAGACTTAAAGGCAATGCATAGAATCAAGGAGCTCAAAGTAGGAGTTCCGGAGAACAAAGACCTATTCGAGGTAATAGGACCCAATATGTACGTAGAAAAATCACAATAAACTTATTTTAGTCTGTTTCGTTCCTTATTAACAGCTAATGCTAGAAGATATTTTGCAAAGGCTTCATCCTAAGGTGCGTGAAGTTCTCTTAAGTAGATTTAAGTATCTTACTCCTGTACAAGAGAAGGCATTTCCTCTGATTCTAGAAGGCAAGAACGTGTTGATAGTAGCGCCTACAGGTAGCGGTAAAACGGAAGCAGCGGTAATACCAGTGTTAAGTAGGTTGCTTAGCGAAGGTGTAGGTGAAAAAGGAATAAATATACTCTATATTACTCCCCTGAGGGCTCTCAACAGAGATCTATTGGACAGACTTGAGTGGTGGTGTTCTAAACTGGGTCTGAGTATTGGTGTTAGACATGGAGATACCGACCAGAAGGAAAGAACAAAGCAAGCTAAGAATCCTCCCCACATGTTAATAACGACTCCAGAGACTCTTCAACTTCTTCTCTACGGAAGACTTTTGAGAAAAGCTCTCAAAAACGTAAAGTATGTTATTGTCGACGAGGTGCACGAGATAGCTGAAGACAAAAGAGGGTCGCAGTTATCTCTAGCACTCGAGAGACTCAGATATCTTGCAGAAAGAGACTTTCAGATAATAGGCCTAAGTGCTACTGTAGGGTCGCCTAAAGAAGTTGCCCAGTTTCTTGCAGGTATTGGAAGAAAAATAGAGGTTGTCGAAGCTGATGTCACCCGGCAAATGGACATAAAAGTTATTTACCCTAGGCCTTTGCCTGAAGATGAAGTTCTTGCAGCGAAACTGTATACAGTACCTGAAGTAGCGGCAAGACTAAGAATTATAGCTGATTTGATTAAAAAACATAGATCAGCGCTAGTTTTCACTAATACGAGAGCTATAGCTGAAGTGCTTGCATCTCGCTTTAGAATATGGGATAGAAACGTGCCTCTGGACGTCCACCATAGCTCACTTTCTAAATTGAGCAGAATTGTTGCAGAAAGAGGTCTAAAGTCAGGAGAGCTTAAGGCCCTTGTATGCACATCTTCATTAGAATTAGGAATAGATGTAGGTAGAATAGACATTGTAATACAATACATGTCGCCTCGTCAAGTTACGAGGCTTGTGCAGAGAGTGGGCAGAGCGGGTCATTCTCTTGATAGAGTCGCTAAGGGAATTATTGTGACTGACGATGAAGACGATACACTTGAAGCCGCAGTTATAGCAAGGAGGGCTCTTGAAGGAAAAATAGAGGAAACAAAAATGCCTGAAAAACCATATGATGTTTTATGTCACCAAATAGTAGCACTCTTTTTCTTCAAAAGACGCTGGAGATTTAGTGAAATATTAGATCTGTACACGAAAGCTTACCCCTATAGAAACTTGAGTAAGGAAGATTTAGTAAAAGTCTTAAGCTATATGCATAATCGTTACCCAAGATTAGCATGGGTTAGCTTTGAAGACGAAATTGTGCTTAAACCAAAGAACACTAGAGGAATATACGAATATTTCTTTAATCAAATTTCTACAATACCTGATGAAAAGCAGTACTTAGTAGTAAACATAGAAAACGACGAGCCTTTAGGAGTTCTTGACGAGGCTTTTGTCGCTGAATACGGTGAAATAGGAGTTAAGTTTGTGTTCCGCGGAAGTGTCTGGATCATAAAGGACATAAGTAGAGATAGAATCTACGTAGAGCCCGCTAAAGATCCCACGGGCGCAGTCCCCTCATGGGTAGGCGAAGAAATACCTGTTCCTCTAGAAGTAGCTCTCGAAGTGGGTGCTATTAAAAGATACCTAGAGCAGCAACTACGTAAAGGTCTTAAAATAGAAGAGGTAGCGGAAGACCTTGTACAGAAATACCCAATAGACAAAGTAAGCTTAGCAAATGCCCTTAGGCTTTTTGCAGAGCATGTAAAGAAGGGATACAAGCTGCCCACTGATAAAAGAGTGCTTATAGAAAAATGTCCCGAGGGAATCGTAGTCCATGTCCATGGAGGAACCCTTGCTAATAGAGCTCTTTCTCGATATCTCGCAGAAAAAATAATTGAGGCTACAGGCTATGGAGTTAAAGTCCAGCAAGATCCATATTCCATAATAGTAGTGACGTCAGCGAATGTAGATGGTAATTTAATAAAAAATAAGCTCCTTGAATGCGACTACGATGATTTTAGGAACACTGTAGTAACTTCTGCCACGAGGCAGGGTTTATTCAAGAGGAGATTGATTCATGTTGCGAGAAGGTTTGGTGCGTTACCTAAAGGTGTTGAGGCATCGACACTTAGTATGAGAAAACTAGTAGAAGCTTTTGAAGGTACAGTCATCTTCGAAGAAGCTCTGAAAGAGTATATGGCGAAAGATGTCAGCATTGAAGAAGCTTGGCAGATAATCGAAGGCATACAGAGAGGTGAAATAGAGGTTATAGTTATTGAGAGCGAAGAGGCATCGCCGGTAACAGCAGCAGTTCTTAACAAAATGGCTAAAAAGCTTGAGCTAATACCTCCTGAACGATTAGAGAAAATTATAGTCGAGTCAGCTAAAACAAGGCTCTTAAATACAGTTCTTTGCTTTGTGTGTCTTAATTGCAAGTGGTACTCGCTAATGAAAGTAAAGGATTTCATTAAATACGGAAAATGCCCCAAGTGCGGGTCAAGAAAAGTAGGCGTAGCTAACGCTGAAGAGAAAGAAATAGAAAAAATTATTAACAAAAACTTCAAAGCTGTAAGTAAGCAAGAGATAAAATTAATAGATTTTCTTCAATTTTCATCACGAATAATAGAAAAATATAATAGTATAGGTGCAGTCGTTTTGGCAGGCAGGGGATTGAAAAAAGAAGAGATAATAAGAATTGTTGAAAAACATAGCAAACTAGATGATTCTTTAATAAAAGCAATAATAGAAGCTGAGAAAAAGGCTCTATCTAAGAGGTTCTGGTAATGTTTAAGAAAGTCTGTCTAGGAGGAACATTTTCTATTTTACACGAAGGTCATAAAAAACTTATTAGAAAGGCAGGTGAGCTATCTAAAAAACTTGTAATTGGAATTACTTCTGATAATTTCATTAAGAAACTTAAAAAGAAGCACCCTGTAGAAAACTTTTCTATTAGGGCTCAAAGAGTCGAGAAATTACTGACAAGCCTTGGCGTTGAATATGAGATAGCGAAGCTAGACGACCCCTATGGTCCGGCTATTTTTGATAGCGAGATTGAAGCAATAGTGGTGTCGCAAGAGACCTTAATTAATGCGATTAAGGCGAATGACATTAGACGTGAGCGGGGACTTAGGCCTCTGATTATTTATGTAATTGAATGGGTTTTAGCTGATAATGGATTAAAATTTTCTTCAACAGCTATATGGAAGAAGTTAATTTAACTGTGCAGAAACTTTATCAATCACTTTTAAGGAGATAAGAGGGAGATAAATTTGTATAGCCTTGAGGAATTAAGACAAAAGAAAAAAGAATTAGAAGATCTAAAGAATGAATTAGAAAAAAATAGAAACGAAATTCTTGAAAAAATAAAGAAGCTTAAAGAAAAAGAGAGTAAGATTTTTGAGGAAATGCGAAAAACGAGAGATTACATAAGGGCTAGTAGGCTTGAACTGTACTTAATGAAGATAAGCGATGAGAGGAAAAAACTTGAACAGAAGCTTGAAGAGATTGAAAGAAAATTAAGAGGAGTTAACTCTGTTTTAGAGGATGTTGCTAGAAAAATAGAAATATTAAAGCCAAAAGAAGTAAAGTGGGTCGTTGAGTATTCTAAGGACTCTGAAAGCACTAAAGAGTAGAGATAGATGAATTTATTATTTTTTGAGCATTCTGTTTTCTTAAGTTAAGCTTATTTTCGTTTACTATATCGTATACTGCATAAAATATTAGCGGTAAAGTTATTGTGGCGTCGCTGTATATGAATGCTTTTTTAGATTGTGGCTTTATTTTATTCCAGCTTATAGCTTCACGGGGTCTCGCTCCACTAAGGCTGCCGTCCCATTCTACAGCTACAGTTAAATAAACTGCGTAGTCTAGTCCGTCTCTGAATTGGCTCCACCATATTAAGTGATGTTTGCTTATTCCTCCTCCGACTATTATTCCTCCTAATTTATTAGCTATGAAAAATATGTTGGAAAGTTCTTTCATATCGATTGAGTAGTCTATTGATATTATTTTTCCGCCCTTTAGTCTCTGTTTTTCATTAAATGTAATGATGTGTGTTCCAAATGCACTATCGTAAAAGCCTGGAACATAAATAGGTACTTTATTTAAGTAGGCACTACGAAGAATAGAGTTTTCGTCTGAAATTTGTTTGCCTATTTCCCAGAGCAGTTCTCTACAACTCCACTTTTCTTTAGTTTTTATTACTTTCTCTAAAAATGTATGTAATTTCTCTTCAATTAAGGGACCATAGCTTTCTTTAGGTACGAGAATATTGCCTAGACGATGTATTTCCTCTTCTCTTAGCATCTCGTCGTCGATATCAAAACTTCCGCAGTAGTAGTTAGCATAGCTTTTTGCTATATCGTGGTCGATAGTTCCTCCAGTAGTAAATATAATATCTACCATCTTATTTTTGATTAGGTCTGAAACAAGGCCTCTAATTCCGGTAGCTATAATATTTGCTGTAATCGACATAAGTACAAGACAATTTTCGTCTTCCAGCATTTCTGTTACTATACTGCACGCATCAGCTAGATGTGCTGCAGAAAAACCGCCTATGCTTTTAAAGGAGTCTATAAGGTCTTTAATTTTTGTATCTTTACGTAAGTGTAAGTCTTTAACAGGGGTCTTTAGCAGCTGGTCCCTAATACTGTTTCTCATAACTATCTTCTTGAAAGTACTTCTTCCATTAGATATAAGTATACTTTATGGTTTCTCCAGTCTTCTTTAACTTCTTTCACTAAATGAGGCTTCCATCCGACGATCTCAAAATCATGTGAGACTATTCTAGCTGAAGGTTTTAATTCTTTAATAAACTTAGTTTTTAATTTTTCATTAACGCTTGTTAGAAGATATAGAGTAACTACATCTGCATCACTTATATCTACTTCAAAAAAGTTGCCATAAATTATTGTGACTCTATCCTCTAGTCCGAGTTCTTTTACTTTTCTTATGCACTGTTCTACTAAATCCTTACGTATTTCTATGCCGACTGCGTACGCTCCAAAGTCTTTTGCAGCAGTTATTATAATTCTGCCGTCTCCGCACCCTAAATCGTAAACAATTTCTCCGGGTTTTACTTTAGCTAATTCAAGCATTTTTCTAACAACTATTTCTGGTGTAGGAACGAATGGCACTACTGGAGTATAGGACATTTTCTCTCAGTAGAGTCCTTAGTTCTCTCTAACATAATTTTTTCTGTTAGAGTATTGAAAATACTATCTATCGAAAGACTAATTTTTAGCTAAATCATTTTCTCAATGTGGCTAAGTCATCTGATAGAAAATTAAAGACACTAGTGACAATTATTGTTGTAGTACTGCTAGCTTACATTACTATAAACTACTTATTTAAAGCCATATTGTCGACAGAAATACCCTTAGCGGTAGTTTCAAGCTGGAGTATGATACCCTCACTTCAAGTTGGAGACATGATAGTAATTGTAGGAGTTCAATCTTCCTCTGATCTTCAAGTAGGAAAAGTAATTGTATATAAGAGGAGTGCTGGAAGCGAGCCAACAGTTCATAGAATAATAAAAGTTTATGAAAGAGAAGGTAATGTTTACAAGCTAGTAACTAAAGGAGACGCTAATCTAATTCCAGACTATCCTGTCTCAATAAGTCAAGTAAAGGGAATAGTGATGTTGGACGTACCTTATCTTGGAGTACTTAAACTGTTCGCCGAAAAATATCCTTATGTCTATGCTCTAGTAGTAATACTGCTACTCATTATGATAGTCTTTTCTCCAGAGGAGGAAAAGAAGTCTAAGAGTCGAAAGTGACCGATTAATATATATTTAAGCTTTTTAAAGGTAGAACGGGAATATTATGAGAAGAGTCGTTAGGTTCTCAGAACCAAGTTTCCGTATAGAAAACGTAGTTGCATCGGTTACTCTCGACCAACGGCTTGATTTAGAGTTAATCGCGTCGAGAGTACCTAACGCGGAGTATAATCCGGAACATCCCGAGGCTTAAAACCCTCGGGATCCGAGAGTTCCCTGGGCTAGTCCTGAGAATTAGTAGGCCTAAGACTGCGACTCTAATTTTCTCTAGCGGAAAAATGGTATGTACTGGAGCAAAGTCCGAAAACGAGGTATACAAGGCAGTTAAAAACATAATAAAGATTCTTAAGGAACATGGTATAGAAATAGTTAGCCAGCCCCAAATAAAAATACAGAATATAGTCGCAAGCGCGAATCTTCACGCTGAAGTCAACTTAGAAAAAGCAGCATTCTTACTTGAAAACTCCATGTATGAGCCTGAGCAATTCCCGGGACTAATCTATAGGATGGATGATCCTCGTGTAGTTATTCTAATTTTCTCTAGCGGAAAGTGTGTATGTACTGGAGCAAAGAAGGAAGAGGAAGTAGAAATAGCCATCAAGAAGCTGTATAATAAGCTTAAAGAACTAGGAGTACTATATGTAACTTAGCGAATATGACAGAAAATAAGCAAGAATATATAATAAGAGAGTTCAGACCTGAAGACCTAGAAAGAGTTATCGAGATTAACAGGAAATGCTTGCCCGAAAATTATCCTCCATACTTCTTCATGATGCAGTACTACAATTGTCCTAAAGCGTTCTTAGTAGCTGAAATGCATAATGAAATAGTAGGCTACATTATGTGTAGAGTAGAACATGGATTAAGTAATTTCGGAATAGGAGTAGCGAGAAAAGGACACATTGTGTCGATAGCTGTTATGCCTTACGCTAGAAGAAAAGGTATCGGTAAATCCTTAATGATAAAGGCTATGGAAAACCTTAAAAAGGAATACAATGTCGACGAATACTTTCTAGAAGTGAGAGTATCTAATAAGCCTGCTATCTCTCTGTATAAAAAACTAGGATATAAAATAGTTAAAGTGATTAAAGGCTATTACTTAGATGGAGAAGATGCCTACTTAATGGCCAAAAAAGCATAATTCTACTGAATACTCTAGCTATTCACCAATAATTGTTGAGAGATATTCTGCAAGAAGCATTAAAATTATAGCCGCCAGAATATAGTGCTTTCCTCTACTAGGATTCCAGTGAGTAATCCATAATATTACGCCAACTACAGCTAGTATAATATAGATTGCTCTTACAACATTTATAATAAATTTCATAACTCTATTGACTGCTAAGCATAGTATTCTTTCTATATCACTTAATATTTTATCAAATGTCTCTAGAAAATTTGTTGAAGGAATTATAGACTTATTTTCATTATTTTTTGGCTTACCTAAGACTACTATAGGTACAATAGATAGCGCAAGTAGTACTACCAGTAAAGCTTCTACTTTAGTCATTTAGTCCCTTAGACTTGTTCCATAGAGCGTATATACTTAAATTCCTGTTTATTAGTGGCACTTAATTGAGCGAAGGCTTGTATTGAAAAGATTTTCTATTTCCTTTAATTCTTTTTCTTTAATTCTAATTGATTCTTTTGAGACTACAGTAAAACACATGAGTCTATTGTTCTGATCGCAAACCCATAGGGAGAGGTAGCATTTTCGCTTTCTCGGACTAAATGGAACCTTAATGTTGTATGTGAAAATATCGATACTGTGATTGTTTAATTTAATACTTTCCTTTTTCTTTAAGTCTGATATTTTGCCGTACTTTTTGAAGCATTGCTTAAATACTCTTTTTTGGAACCATGTCTCTGTATCTTCTTCTTCAAGAAGAACTGAAGCCATACAGTTATAGGCGAGTAAAATTACTGTTTCTTTGTAATAAAACTTTAAGTAACTAAGTCCAGTAGTAGTTTTCTTTTCTATAGGCTTATATTCTTTTGGCAGTGTCAAAAAAATTCCTTGAAAATACCAAGGATATTTTTCTCCATCTAAATGACATTTAAAGCTTTTTAATACCTTAGATATGGTGTGCTTAGCTTTTTCAGACTCATCAATCTTGTATATGAAGTTTAGGAGAAATGCTCTTTCACTTTCATCGCAGTACCATCCTATACATTTGAGACAATAGTCTTTTGTTCTCATTATAGCTTCATAAGCTTTATGACTTAATGAAGAAAGATCTCCTTTGCTTATAACTTTTACATCTGTAAACTTTTCCTTAACAGTTTCAATAAATTTCTCTATAATATCTTTTGCTTCAGGAGCTTTATCAAACGGAATTTTTTCTGCCTTAAGTTCTAATCTACGCATTTTAATATCTTCAAACACTACATAATATACTTTTGAAGTAAACTCCTCTTTAGCTATCTCCCATGAATAAGGTTTACTAAACACTATACCGCTCCACGCAAAAGTCTCCCAGCCTTCGGAAGCCATACATCAATTTAACTTGACATATAAAATAAATCTTACCGTGGCATTCTAGGCAGTGGAGAGGGCTTTGTTGTTGTGTAAGTACTATTCTAGGAAAAAATAAAAAGGTATTAAAGTAACTAAAACTTAAATGCGGTGCATTGTCTGTAAAAAACCTGCTGTAGTGAAAATAGATTACGCAGGAGTTAGCTTTTGCAGTGAACATTATGATAAACACTTTATGAAGAAAATAGAAAAAACTATTAGAGCATTTAAAATGCTTAAAAAGGGAGATGTTGTTTTAATAGGTGTTTCGGGAGGAAAAGATAGTATATCATTGCTACATGCATTATGGCGTCTCAAAGAAAAATTCAGTTATGAGGTAATATCATTGCACATCGATTTAGGCTTAGGAAAATACAGTGAAGTCTCTAGAAAAGTATGTGAAGAAGTATGTTCTCGGCTAGGAGTTGATTTAATAATTGTAGACATAAAAAGAGAATATGGTATAACTTTACCTGAGCTCGCTAAGGTCTCTAATCGCCCTCCCTGCTCTATTTGCGGTACTATAAAGAGGTATATTATGTCATCTTATGCTGTGAAGTTAAAAGCTACTAAAATAGCTACTGGGCATAACCTAGTGGATGAAGCTATCTTCTTGTTATCCGCTTTAACTAGGTCAGATATACTTTCGTTGGCGAAAAGAAGTCCTTTCATATCTTCCTTAGGAAATCTTCCTCCAAAAATAAAACCGCTTTATCGAATGTATGAGTACGAAACACTAGCCTATGTTAAAGTACATAGATTACCCTATGTTGAAGAACAATGTCCCTATTCAGTAGGAGCTACTTCACTCAAAGTCAAAAGTCTAATAGAGCTCCTAGAAGCCATGTATCCAGGATCTGTACTGAACTTAGTTAAAAGCTGGTATAAGAATATTCAGCCAATTCTATGGGAGAAAATTTCTTCGGAAGTGCGTGTTAAAAAATGTAAGGTATGTGGTTTGCCTTCACAAGGTGAAGTCTGTAGTTTCTGCAGATTATTGGCTATGAAGGAAAAGACGGTATAGGGGCTTTTAGTAAATATGCTGTAAATGAAGCCGTTAGAGGTATTGCTAGATTGTCTTCAACACCGTAGGCTTCAGCTATAACCGTAAGCGTTGATATTATAAGTGCAGCTATAGCATTCACTTTTATCAGAGACAGGGTGACAAAGAATGCTACTAAACCTGCTAAGCTGCCTTCAAGTGTAGCATTTGTTCCAGGAATCCTAGTTTTTCCTAAAAATTTTCCTACTAGTGCTGTAACTGTATCGACAACGGCTAGAGCTAAGGCTCCATAGAAGACATAATTTTTAAACAGAATATTCGACACAAGGACTCCTATTGCGCCAAAAGTTATACCTATGTATCCACCTAGACGTTCATAGTCTCTTATAGCGGCGTTGATTTGAGGAATTAAAGTATGCTCTATTTCGCTTAGAAAGCTTACAATAAAAGCATTTATTTCGCTTTTAGATTCGATAGAAGATATTTTTGCAAAAAACTTATTTCGAGTTTCTTCTATATGCTCCAATACAATTTTTACTAAGGGAGGTTTTTTTACTTGAATAGAGTTGATGAAAGCCGAAACTAGAAGAAGTATTGAGTAGTATGTCAAAGTGGTCAATCCAAAAATCCTAATATCTACTACAAAGGGTAAGAACAGTAGAGTAACTAGCATTAAATGAATTATTTTTCTGAGAATTAAGCTGTGTAATTTCTTATGTATATGTAGAAGCATATTTTCAGCCGAGGACCACTTCTTCACCTTATCTGATCCCAGGGTTATTCATCATACCTTGTTCTCTCTACTGAAGCATAATTATATTTTTAGTGCTTACATTTTCTACTTATTCAGGTTATTCTTGGAAAATGAATTAGATTTTTAAAGGAACTATATCAAATTAATAAGCCTTTTCTAATGTTCGCAGATCATCGTCTAGCCCGGTCATCACACATCAGCACGGGTTCTTTTTAATCATTTCGTCTACGTACGTACGTAAGTGGAGGCACTTAAGTCTTTTGAAGGATCTACTCCACGGGAATTTCATACCATCTTCTTCCTGTATAGTCTATAATTATTCTTTTTCTTCTTTTTGCTTTTCTTGAGAGAGGAGATGCTAAAAGCAGTCCTGCAATAAATCCACCTATATGCGCCCAGAAGGCTACACCAGAAAAGTAAGGAGCTGGTATAGCTAATGAAAGTAAGCCCATAAGTAGCTGATAGACGAACCAAAAGCCTATAAAGAGGTAGGCTGGGGCTCTAATTATATAGGGGAGGCCTGGCCAGAGGTACGTTAATACGTATACTGTTTTATTAGGCATTAAGAACATGTATGCACCTAATATACCGGATATAGCTCCTGACGCACCTATACATGGTATCAATCTTGAGTCTATTATGCTGTAGCCAAATGGGCCGTAAACAATTATTGGTTCAGAAAAGTTGTAGACAATGAATATGTGAAGAAGCGATGCTGCTATACCAGAAGCGAAGTACAGTATAAGATATCTTGTTTTTCCTAATCTTGACTCTATTCCAGGACCGAAAATGTATAAATAAAGCATATTTCCTCCTAAATGCAGAAGTCCTCCATGTAGAAACATTGATGTTACTAATGTATATAGTCTTTTTCCTTCGACAATAAATGCAGGTATCATTCCATAGTTGTTAACGATATTTTCGTAGCCGAAAATTAATGACAAAACATACGCTATTACGTTGATAACTATTATACTCCATGTAACTAGAGGAGGTTTTCCCCGCCTTTTCTCAGCACTTATTGGAAACACAGCCTATAAGGTACTGTACTCATTTATATTAGTTAACCTATATTAGCTATTAGAAATAATACTAGAAAATATTAGTTCATTATAAAGCTCATGTGAATTTTTTATTGCTTTGATATTTTTGTTCTTAAGCCACGCTGGAAAATATTTTTTTAGGTCGAGCCATCTTTTATCATAGAAGACTATTACTCTATTTGGTTTTCGCAGTATTCTACCTGCTGCCTGAACTGCTTTAATAACAGCGGGAATAGTATAGCCTAAAGTCTTAGGTCTACTAGCATATCGGCGAAAATATTTTACTGTCTCTATAGTAATTCTTGTTACACGGTCATACGGCACACCTAAAATAATACAAATATTGGCATTTACATCAATTCCTTCGGCTTCACGAGAGCCTGCAACAATAGATGTGGTGTTACGTGAAAGAGAGTAATGTCTTAGATAGTTTCTCAGAGTGTCTTGTGATGGAAAAACAGCTAAAACTTTTCTGTAGTACCTTGACGCAATATCGAGTACTTTACTCACTTCACTTAAAGTCTTTGAATTATACCACTTTTTCTTAGGTAAACTACTGCCTATGAAGATTAACGTTCTGAAGCAGTATTCATGATTTTCTACTTTATAAAAGCTGTAACTAAAGTGACGTAATACAGTCGGAAGATTATTAGGTAATGTAGCGCTAGTAATGACTGTTTCTTTTGTTTTTAAAATATCTGATAGTTTACGATGAAATTTTTCATCTATACCTAAATACTTGTTTGTTTTTCTGTTTAAAAAGAGTTTAGAAGCTTGAACAGACTGAAGAACTATTTCTAGTGAATAGGATAAGCCATTGCGCCAAAAAATTTCCTCGCATTTCGTTATAGAAGGAGCAGAGCTCACTAATATTATTTTTTCTCTATTAATCATTTTTTCGAAAAATGTGCATTTTATTTCATTATATGCTTTTTCCGCCCACTGAACAGGTATTTCTATTCTAGGCGGCAGTAATAAATGATGAGCTTCATCGAAAACTACTACATCAGCTAAGTCGATTAAGGAGGATATCTTTTTGAAATAAGGTTCCTTTAAGTAAGCATAAGTAACTACTACAAGTCTCGATGAAAGAGCTTTCAAGAACTGTTCTTTATAGGGACAGTGTGCACATCCATGGATAGCGCTATAGTATCGGCAAGCTTGATGGGGAAAAATAGACTCTCGAACCTCTTTAAATAAACATAAACTACTTATCCCCCTTATAAGCACCGTATTTAAATGTACTCCAATTTTTTCTTCGATTCTTCCGGCTTCTTTTAGTACTACTTCTTGCTGACGGTGCGTATAGCAAAACCACAGCACCCTATCATATTTTTCTAGCAAGTAGGATAGAATAGCGCTAGTTTTACCTACACCGGTTGGTGCCTCAATGAAAATAGCCTTATTTTTCTCTAGTTCTCTAAGTACACTCCAAATTTCTATCTGAGCCAATCTAGGATACTCATATGGGAAAATCCTTGGAACAAGACTCACACTTCCTCACCACGCATCGAGCGAAGCTGCTCACGGTACTCCAAGTAGTCTACAATTTTCCTGAGAGTTCTTTCAGTTCTCGCTAACTTACTTTCAATGACATTTACTCTTCCTTCGAGAACTTCAATTAAGCTGAATATTCTCTCAAAGCTAGAAGAATTAGCAGCAACGCGGCGCTCTATTCGCTCTATTCGTTCGGCTAAAACTCTTAGCTGCTCGCTAAAAGCATTAAGGCTTTTTCCCATATTTTCAGATTTAGTGAATTCGGTGCTTTTAGCAGGTTGACTTTTAATTAAATTAGACGAAGTGGAAGTATTGCAAAAATTAGGCTTAGGCTCTTCACTAGAAGCAGTGTCTTGAACAAGGTTCTCTGCAGGTACTGCATTATCTACAAAATTTCTCGCAATAACTACTGAAAGATTGTTTACTTGGATTCTAGGAAACTTGTATTTGATTAATCGACTACCTGAAATCAAATATGCCTCAAATACTTTCAGAGAGTCTACATCAATATTCTCTTTTCCTAATTTTTTAGAAAATAAAGGTAGTCTATGAATTATAAAAGTGTGCGTATTTTCAAGTACCGTAGGTGCTATAAGCTCAGGACTCTGTGCTATTGAAATCAATATTTCTCCATATTTTCTCAATTCAATATACATTCTTTCTCCAACTGAAGGAGGGTCTTCTAGCCTTCGGGGAGGGATTATATTGGAAGCTTCCTCGATAATGGTAATATGTCTTGTACTATAAGAGGGACCTTTTCGCATTAAATAATTATACAAAGTCTTTAATATAATTAATGCAACCAATTTTCTTAAGTATATACTTTTAAATACACTTAAATCTATTATAAAATTTCCAGAAAGTATTTTTTCAAAGTCAATATCTTTGGACAACATTAAGCCAAGTCTTCCCTCGGATAACGGCTTTAGTCTTCTTAATATAGCTAATTTTATTTCATTCTCCTTAATACTTTTAATTTGATAATTTTCAACAGATTTTATAAGATTATATATATTTTGTTCTTGTTTATTAATTATAATATTTTTCAGTGCTTCATATAAAATATATCGCTGAGGGTCAGTAAGATAGAAAACTTCACTTATTATATCTATAATTAAATTTATCTCGTCAACAGTATTTTTACTTCTAATCTTTATAGGATTAATAAAAAAGTTAATACCAGGAATAAGTACCTTAAATCCATTTAATCCGACATGTTCTCCATGCCAATCTAATATAAGCACAGGATATTTCTTTGAAATTTTTAATGCAAGTAGTCGTGCAGTATTACTTTTACCGCTACCACTAGAGCCGAGTATACATATGTGTTTAGATAAATCTATCGTAAAAAACGGAATTACTGATACAATAAAGTAGCGGCCTACTAGTGACCACTTAAACACTTTATTTAAAAGCAAGACTATAATCACGCAAAAAGCGACTGCTAAAGTACAGTAAATTACGCAAGGTATATCGGATGCTATTGATGTTATGTTCGGCAACGAAGAGTATTGAATATTCATCAAAAAATTGTACTATTCGGAAAATTACTTTCCGAAAATCGAGCCATATAAGTAAGAAATATAGTTGTCGTATGAATAGAATACACAGAACGATGATGAGCGCTGGGTCGTCAGATAAACATCGATGAAGAAAACGCTTGTGTCCTGAGTCTCCGGTTTTTGGGTGGGGTTTTCTCTGAGGGGGTCTGGTTCATTCCCCCTGTTTCATCGAAAACACCCACCTTCATCCCGGAGGCTGGGGGTTTCGTCACGGGAGCTTTTAGTGGCTGAGAAGTAAGCCCCTCTGTTCCTAGCTAGATACGCAGTCCTCCTACTAATTCTACTACTTTCGTTAGTAATACTTTCTGTTAAAGTAAGTGCTAGTAAAGTATATTTGACATAAAACCAAGCAATGTTAATGTATTTACTTACTGAAAACTATACTAGTAGCACTTGCTAGAATTTTATCGAAAATAGTTGATAGTATTCCTGAGCGTTATCGTGACGAGTTTTTTGATTTAGAGGAAATAGAGAGGCTTAGGGAGAAGTGTAGTAGGGTGGTTGAGTATGTGGAGCCTTTTAGTGGTACAGTGCATAGATTTAGAGTATACGGTGCATGGGTTCTTGACGAGGAGTATAGGTGCGAGTGTGGCGGGTACTCTCTGAGTGTTTATGCGTTTGAAGACTGGTTTGATGTTTTTGGTGAGGAGCCTCCGCCGCCAGAAAGCGACGAGTGGCTTGAATACAAGTTACCGAGGGAGTATAAGGTAGAGGGTAGAGTGCTTGGCTCGTGGATTAATAGGAGAAGAGACACAGTAATTGTTCTTGTAGAGGAAAGCTTAAGGAGAGTACCATAAAGATTCCTATACTGGTGGACTAAAAGAAAGCAATTATAAACTAACCCCAAGAGCAAGATCGCTCGCTCTGATAGAAATCCTCCAAAGCACTATAGCCAAAAATGATCATAGGTAAATATATTTTAAAATCGATAGTAGTACGGTAGCCTATTTAATGATGAAGTATCTGCGAGCCCGAGAGATGAGGTCACGTCGGCAGCTGATAATGAGTTATATTAGTTTAGTTAAGGTTGAATTACTTCAAAATGCTTATTTGAGGTCAATTGACTATTATAGAGTATCCTGTCTAGTGTGAGCTGAGAACTAACAGTGCATAGGTGGGGTGGAGTGACAATGTTTAAAATAAGGATACGTGGTATTTACGCTACTGCATTAACAAATCTTGCTCAAAAATGGGGTTACAGAATAGTGCAAGCAACAGAGCCTATCAGAGAGAGGTTCAATATAGAGTTTGACAGGGCTCCTCCCGACTTAACAGTAAAGGACCTAGATCATAAAGAGGGTGTATTAGTTATTGGTAGGCCTGAAGCTGTGAAAGATTTTCTAACAAAAATAGGCGAGATAGAAGGTGTTTTTACAAGAAAGGCTGTAGTAGAGTTGAGGTCTACTTTTAGAGGCGTAGTTAGAGAAGTTAAAGGAAATGAGAGTATAGTAGAAATTTCTCCGGGAATCTACGGTAAGCTCAGAGGATTCTATCCTGTTGGAAGTGAAATAACAGTATATGTGAGAAAGCCTACATTTTCTAAAAAAGAGTATGTAGAACTTTCGGAAGGAGTGGCTGTAGTACAACCATACGTGACTCTTTTGCCGAGAGGCGGCATTAAGTTAAGTGAACACATAAGAGATCCTGAGAAAAGGAAGGAACTCTTAACTCTAGCGTATTCAATGAATGTATCAGGATACTGTGTTAAATGGAGAAGTTCGGCGCAGTACGCAGATTTGCTTCAGCTAAGTGAGGCTCTTAAAAAAGCTTACGAAAAAGCTCTTGAGCTAGAAAAAGCTGCGAAAAATGCCGAAGCTCCGGCGAAAATTTCTGAAGGAGAAAGCATAGCTGAAGTTCTCTTCGCTTCGCAGGCCAAACGAGAACTAGATAAAGCTCGAAAAGAAGTACTTTATACAATAGATGGGCATCACGCATTTAAGTCGAGTGGTACTGTGTCTTCGGTAGTAACTGACTTTCTAGAGCATATGGCTTCTCTCGACGAAGATCTGAGGAAATACATTGAAGAAAAATTAGAAAAACTACATATAAGTTTCTTGAGAGGAAGAAAAATATCAATAAAACACATAAAGTTATCGGGAGAAGTAATTAAATTAACCCCTGGAATTGTCGTAGATGTACTAGAAAACGGAGTAATATTGAAAAGAGTCTTTACATCGAAGGGAGTATATGACGGCTTAAATATAGCGAAAGAGCCGGGAGACTATGATCTAATGGAAGTAAATACTAGAGAATGGTATGTTGTCCATAAGTATTTCTCGAAAAATGGAGACCTTAAGGGGGTATACATAAGCATATCTACACCTCCAGAAATTTCGTTCGATGAAATAAAGTACATAGACTTAGCAGTAGATGTTGTTCGAACAAGAGATAGCGAACCCAAAATAATAGACCGCAAGGAGCTCGACATGTATTTAGAAGAAAATTTGATTTCGAGGGAACTATATGAGAAAGCAATTAAAATAGCTGAGGAACTCGTTAATAAGCTAAAATCTGAGAAATTGGTATAAAAGAGGTAAAACTATGTCTGAAGCGAAAATACTTGGATATATAAATGAGAAAAAGGATATTGGAGGAATAGTTTTCCTAGAAGTAATTCCAAATACAGACCTAAAAATAATTACAGTAGTAGCAAAGAAAAACTTTTCTAGAGACGCCTGGAAGACTGCAAAAAAGGCTAAATTAGGTGCGGCAATAAAAGTCACAGGAATTATTCCGGAAAAAGCAGTAAGCCGCAAAGGAGTAGAACTCCTTGCAAGAGAAATAGAAATTGTATCAAATCCTGTGGACGTGCTGCCTGTAGACCCCAGCGGAAAAACGGAAATTCTCTTTGACACCAGGTTAGAGTACAGGTACTTTCTCCTAAGAACACTAAAAGAAAGAGCTATTTTCAAAATAAGAGCTAAAGCCCTAAAGTTTGCCAGAGAGTTCTTCGAAGAAAGAAGGTTTCTCGAAGTACACACCCCCAAAATATGTGGAGCTGGCGCTGAAGGAGGAGCTACGCTATTCACATTAGACTATTTTGGTAGAAAAGCTTTCCTAGCTCAAAGCCCTCAGCTCTATAAGCAAATGCTTATGGCTGGAATTCCACGAGTATATGAAATAACACCATATTTTAGAGCAGAAAAATTCCATACAACGAGACACTTAAACGAATGCTGGGGCATAGACTGCGAACTAGCGTTCATAGAATCTCAAGAAGATGTAATGAGAGTATTAGAAGACCTAGTGCATTACATAATAAGCAAGGTATCAAAAGAGTGTGCAAAGGAATTAGAAATATTAAATGTGAAAGTTAATGTACCATCAAAGCCTTTCAAAAGACTGACATATAAAGAAGCATTGGAAATATTGAAAAATAAAGGAATTGAGGTGAAGTGGGGCGAAGATTTCAGCGACCGCGAGGAAGCTGCTCTAGGAGAAGAAATGCTGAAAGAGGGACACGAGCTATACTTCATTGTAGAGTATCCTTGGGAAGTAAAACCCTTCTATATTATGAGGAAAGGCGAGCTTAGCGAAGCATTCGACTTAGACTATAAAGGTCTAGAAATTGCTTCGGGAGGACAAAGAGAACACAGATACGAAGAGCTAGTTAAAAACATTAAAGATAAAGGACTTAGTCCCGAGGACTTTGAATTCTATCTAAACGCATTTAAGTACGGCATGCCTCCCCACGGAGGCTTTGGTCTAGGCCTCGAAAGACTACTGATAAAAATGCTCGGCTTCAACAACGTAAGAGAAGTAGTGCTATTTCCACGAGACATTCACAGACTTATACCCTAACGATGACGTTTTTCATAGGAATAGAAGTAGATTTATCACTTTTCTGCAGTCAAGTAAAACCTCCTTTTATTAAAGAGCCTGTAGAAAAACATCATATAACTTTACTCTATTTAGGTAAAACAAAAATACCGCGGTACCTATTAAGGGAGCTTTCACTATACTTACTGTGTTTTCAGCAATTTAAAGTAGTTTTAAAAGGAGCTATACCAATACCATCACTCACAAAGCCTAGAGTAATTGCCGCGAAAATTACATATGGTGAAGAAAAAATAAAAGAACTTAGAATAGCTCTAATTGATTTTTGTAATAAGCATGGAATAAAAATATCGGACAAGTACTTAGAGAACTTTCTACCTCACGCAACTTTCGCTAGATACAGAGGTAAAGACTACGTTTATGCATCAAAAATAGCTGAGAAAATACTAAAAGCCTGTGAAAAAATATCGGTAACAACTACAGTTAAGGAATTAATATACTACGAGGCCGGAGATAGGTATAGAAAAATAGCTATTTTTCCTTTACAAGGTCTAGAACATGTTTAGGTAGAATAACGCAAGTAAATTTTCCTTCAAATACTCTCACTCCATCTTCTTTGCGCTTTACAATAGCTTCAACTAGTCTTTCTTCTCTTCCTTTAGTGTTTAGTGTTCTCGCAACAACTTTAGCTTCAGCTAATAGAGTTGAGCCGACTTTTACCGGTCTTATAAACTTAACTTCAGCTTTCTTTAAGACAACGTATGGGTGATTTACTGCTAGCATAGCAGCGTAATCAGCAAGGCCGAAAATAAAGCCTCCGTGAATAAGCCCTTTTTCGTCAACTACCATTTCTTCGCAAGTTTTCAGCTCTACTACAGAATGATCTTCAGTTACTATTTCTATAGGCTTTCCTAGAAGATCGCTGTTTGCTTTTAAATGAGTTTGCGGCGCGTCCACAGGAAAGTGAAACATTAATGCGATAAAAACCTAGCGACTAGGGTCTTATTAACTGAGTACCTCTATTTCAGTTCTCAAAACTTTCTCAATTTCTTCTTTAGAAATAGGACCTTTTCTTAAAATAATCGGTTTTTCCTTACTTAAGTCGAGTATTGTTGAAGGAATTCCATGAGGACAGGGTCCTGCGTCAACTGCAGCATCTACTTCAGAACCTATCTGTTCTAAGGCATCTTCCAGGGTTCTAGGGGATTCTTTACCTGAAATATTGGCGCTAGTCCCTATAAGGCATCCTCCGCAAAGCTCTATTAGAGCTAAAGCTACAATATGGTTAGGCATGCGGACAGCTAGATTCTTTTTTCCACCGGAGACTATATCTGGTACGTTTTCTTTTTTGGGCAAAACTAAAGTTAACGCCCCAGGCCAAAAAACTTGCATTAATTTCTCGGCATAGGGAGACACATAGACTACTTCACGTGCATACTCTACGCCAGAAACCAGCACTGGTAGAGGTTTATGAAAGCTCCTTTTCTTTACTCTATAGACTCTAGCTACAGCCTCAGTGTTAAAAGGATCTGCTCCAAGACCATAAACAGTGTCTGTTGGATAAACAACAACTCCTCCTGCTTTAACAATTTTTGCAACTCTACGTAAAGCATCTCGATTAGGCTTTTTAGGATCTACCTTAATGATAATAGGCTTCATACTTAACTAAATTAGAGAAAATATTGTATTAACGGTTTCCTAGATTCATTATATAATAAAAGTCTTTCGAAAGCTATATTTTAACCAATCACTAATCCACTTGTGTATTTACAGGGACTAGAAGAGATGGGTCTACTTGGAATCTTTATTCTATCACTCATAGCCAACTCAATACCTTTCGTAGGCTTGCCCTATCTCCTTGTAGTAGCTGTGTACGCAGCTAACTGCGGAAACCCCATAATAGTGGGAATCATAAGTGGCGTAGGTGCAGCTGTAGGCAAAATAATAATCTACTTGATTCCCTCCTTAACTAGAAGATTTGTTAGCAAGGAAACGAAAGCCCGATTAGATGCTTTCAGAGAACTTGTACAAAAATACCTTTTCCTAGCAATAGTACTTTTTGCAGCTTCTCCTCTACCCGATGATCTGCTCTATATTCCTGTAGGCTTCATGGGCTACGACATAGTAAAATACTTTATTGCCTGTACTATAGGAAAAGTCATCCTTACCGTAGGTTTATGTATATTTAGTAAAAGTTATTTATATTTAATGACCGAATATATGGGTGTAAACAGTTTGTGGTCAACGATAATTCTCGTAGTACTATGTCTCATAGCTACCTACTTATTAGCGAAAATAGACTGGGTAGAAGTGGCTAAAACAGCTAAAAAAGAAGGATTTATAGAGGCAGGAAAACTGCTTTTGAAAAAATATTTCTTCAAACCATGTAGGAAAAAGACCTCTTAGGCAGAAGTCATTTATTTGTATTATGTGTGACAACTACTGGGAAGAACATTGAGTAAAATAAGGTATGGCGTAATTGGAATTGGTGGCGTAGGCAGAGAACACGTCAAATGTGCGCTGAAAATCCCCGAATTAGATCTTGTGGCAGTAGCTGACGTCAACGAGCAATTTCTTGCTCAAGCTAAAGAAGAGTACGGAGTAAAAACTTACACCGATTATATCGAAATGATAGAGAAGGAAAAGCTGGATGCTGTATCAGTATGCGTCCCGCACTTTTTACATGCCACTATTACAATAAATGCTATTAAAGCTGGAGCTCATGTCTTGGTCGAAAAGCCGATCGCTATTTCTGTCAAAGAAGCAGACGAAATGATAAATGCGGCAAAAAAGAAGGGAGTAAAACTAGCTGTAGTATTCCAGAATCGAACAAATCCTCTTTACCAAGAGGTAAAAAGAATTATAGACGAAGAAGGCATAGGAGAGCTTCTGAGAGCACAGCTAACTTATCTATGTTATAGAACGCAGTCATATTATCAAAGCGCTGCCTGGAGAGGAAAATGGAAAACAGAAGGCGGAGGAGTACTAATAAATCAAGCAATACACTTCATAGACCTTTTCCAATGGCTCACAAAAACTCCAGTGAAAAGAATACGTGCTTTTATTAATACTATCGCTCATGAAATAGAAGTAGAAGACATTGCTTCGGCTGCAATAGAGTTTGAAAACGGTGCACTCGGCACTATTCAAGTAAGTAGCATTGATACACCTGGCGAACTACGAATAGAAATACGAGGAGACGAAAAAGCTGTAATAATCGAAAATGATGTAGCCACAATTTATTACAACAATATTCCAATAAAAGAGTCAATAAAGAAACTAGCCAAGTGGGAGTCACCAACCTATACTTCAAAGAAAATAAGCCTAGAAGAAGTTAAACGCGAATGGGGACATAAAGTAGTGTTAGAAGATTTCGCTAAAGCAATTTTATTCGACAAAGAACCCATGGTAACAGGAGAAGAAGCTCTGAAATCTCTAGAAATAGTAAATGCTATAATATTGTCGAGCGTAAAGAAAAAAGAAGTAACGCTTCCTGTAGATCGAAACGAATACGAAGAAGTATTAAAAGAATTATCAGAAAAGAAAGCCATATCAAGGTGAAAAATTGCCTGAAGTAAATATTATAGTAAAATTTGATAAAACACAGTATGAAAATACTCCGTTAGAAGCACTACTCAAACTCCCCTCTGCTAAGTACATTGATGTAAGCTCACTTAAACTTACTGAAAAGAAAACTGGAAAAGAATTACCATGTCAAGCTGTATATTTAGCAGACTCAGTGTACAAGATATATTGGATTGAAAATGAAGCTAAGCCAAATGAAGAAAAGCACTACACGCTAGCGTTCGAGTACAGCGACAAGCCCTCACTCAAAGCACCAGGTGCCTGCAAAATACTAGAAACCAGTGAATGCCTTGAAGTCAGAATAGAAGATAAGCTTTTCACAAAATATGTCTACAACAAAGAAGGATACAAACCATACTTGTACCCCATCTTAGGGCCAGTAGACAAGTCTCTAACTCAACTTGCTCCAGAAGACCACCCTCACCACAAGTCAATATGGGTAGCTTTCGGAGACGTAAATGGATATGATTTCTGGGCAGAAAAAGAAGGCTGCGGTAAAATAGTCCATGAAGAAGTATTGAAAATAAGCGAAGGACCCGTACTAGCTTATATTGAAACAAAATCAAAATGGATTACACCTGAAGGAACTCCCCTGCTTCAGGACTATAGAACAATAAAAGCCTACAATTTACCGCCTGAAGCCAGAATACTCGATATCACAATTATGCTCAAAGCTTTACAAGACATCGTAGTCTTCTATGACACAAAAGAAGGAGGAATATTCGCGACGAGAGTAGCTGATGAAATAGACGTAAAAGATGGAGGAAAAATAGTCGATTCAGAAGGAAGAGAATACGAGAAAAACGTATGGGGTAAAAGAGCTGACTGGTGCGATTACTACGGGATAATAGATGGTGTGACAGCTGGCTACGCTATATTTGACCATCCTGATAATATTAGACACCCGTGTCATTGGCATGTAAGAGACTACGGCATGTTCTGTCCAAATATCTCATCTAGATTCCCTGATTTCCCAGGATGCTATGAGCTACAGAAAGACGAAACACTGAAGCTGAAGTACAGAATATACATACATAGAGGAAACTATATTGAAGCAAAAGTCTCGCAAAAATATCTTGAGTACGCTCTGCCAGTCAAAATACTTATCGGAAAAGTGAAAAAATGAAGCTCAGTATATGTAATGAAATTATAGGAAGAGATTTAACTAAAGCAGCTGAAGTAGCGTCGAAAGTAGGCTGCCAAGGAGTAGAATTAGCGCATTTCACTTTCTGCACAAAACCCTCAGACTTGTCGACAAGCGAGAGAGCAAAAATAAAGGAAGTTTTTTCATCAAGGGGCCTTGAAATATGCGCTCTTCACTGGATTTACGCGTCGCCGCCAGGGCTTAAACTCTTCTCGAAGTCAGAGGAGAAAAGAAAGGAGGCCTTAAAGCAAACATTTGATGTAATTGATTTGGCGGTCGACTTAGAAGCAAAAATAATTGTAGTGGGAAGCCCTAAGCAAAGAGAAATACCTCCTGAAGTCCCCAGAAAAACTGCTGAAGAATGGGCAGTAGACTTCTTTAGAAAAGCCGGAGAATATGCAGAAAACCGTGGAGTAATCGTAGCACTAGAGCCTCTACCCTCAGAAGACACAAATTTCATTAA
>QMRV01000013.1 GCA_003649445.1 Thermoprotei archaeon
ACACACTAAGCCAGCTACTAGGAGCAGCATCACTACTGGTGTCAATATCTTTTTTAAGCTTAGCCTCATATTTCTCTTAAAGCAAAAAATCTAGAAATTTATAAATTTTTCTATTCTACCATATATTATATTATTCTTAATTACTATTTAATAATATTCTTTTCTTTTATAATCATTTTTAAAAATAAACATTATATGTAAATATACCTCTTAATATTATTATCTATGCTAGCTAATTATGTCACAAATAAATCTATTACATTATCGGACAAACACATAGATATTAAAACAATCCAATGAAATAATCAGTTGTATAGTAAGTACTAAGAGAAATCTTAATTTAAAAATAAAATGTTTAATACTTATTAGATAATTTTTTATATGTTTTTATCTTAAATTAATTCTATTCTAGTTTAAGGTGTTTTCTGCTATTAGCAGCTTCTTTCTTTACTACATTATTTATACTGATTTACTCTTATGTTTTCTCTAATTCTATCTACTTAAGAGAATATCTTTATGTGAATTCATTAAAGAAGTTTTGGTCTAGTTTAGATTTCTACTAGAATTTTCTTTTTAATATGTTTCATGTACCACTCGGCTTCTTTTCTGTTAACCAAGTGTATTTCATAGGGATGGTAAAGAGGTAATCCTGCTTTCTCTTCTAATTCGGCTTTTAGTTTCCATTTTTCTTTAGCCTTTGAAGGTACTTTATTTGATATAATGAGTATGTCTACGTCGCTTCCTCCGACAGCTTCGCCTTCTACTATGCTACCAAATACGTAGACTTCGCAGTCTTCGAGCAGTTCTTTAGCTGCTTCAGCTATTTTTTTCGACCAGTATTTCCACTGGGCAGCTAGCTTGATTAGTTCGAGCCTAGACTTCAATATTTTTAGCAATTTTTATCACCTTTTCAGCGAATTTTACTAGCTCCTCTGCTTCTTCTTTTTCGTATACTCTGTAGAAGTATCTTGTGGCTAAGTAGGCTTCTTCGAGTCCTATAAGAAGTCTCCTGTTTTTACGTATAAACTCGTCTATTTGTTCTTTATTTTTAGCTAGTTCTCTTAGTGCGTGAAACAGCTGTCTTATTACATGAGTTCTCGGCATTTCACCTGTAGTTTTTAGGAGTACTGACTTTAAGTAAAGCTGAGCTGCTTGTTCTGCTAGAAATGAGGCAAGATCATAGTCTCCCGTGGATAAACATTTTTTCGCGTATTCTAGCATTCTTAGACTTCTTCTTTTTATTAGCTCTACTTCTTCTTTATGTGACACAATTCTACACCAGTATTTGTTTAGTATTTAGTGGACTGCTTTAAAAATATTTCATGGTATTAAGATTGTTAGCTGGAGATTTTATCTTACTTGATTAGCTTTCTTTACTAGTTTTTTGACTTTATTTAAGTCTACTGGATTTTCTGTTTTATTGTCTATTTTGAGGCTTGTACCTACGATTACTCCGTCGCACACCTGTAGGTACTGTATAATATTGTTTTCATTTACTCCGCTCCCAACAAGGACGGGTACTTGTGGTACAGCCTTTTTTACTTTCTCTGCTTTTATTGGTGATGGTGGTGAACCTGTTTTTCGTCCTGTTACTATTAGTGCGTCTGCTAGTCCTCTGTAGACAGTGTCTTTCGCCGACTCTGTTATCGGCCTTTTCATGAATGGGTACGCGTGTTTGACGTGTACGTCTGCGAATATTTTTACCTGATCGGCTCCCAGCAGTTTTCGGTAGCGCTGAAGGAGGTGAGCTTTCCCCTGTATTATTCCCTGGTCTGCTGCTACGGGTTCTGTGAGAACGTTTACTCTTATGAAGCGGCCTCCTGTTACGTAGGCTATTGCTAGTGCTGCTTCGGCGTCGTTTCTGAGAACGTTTATTCCGAAAGGTATCTCTATTTTCTCGGCGATAAGTGTGGCTACGCGGGTTATTGCTGCTACTGTAGCTGGATCTACTTTATCTGGGTAGTAGGGTGCGTCTCCGTAGTTCTCTATGATTATTCCATCGAATCCTCCTTTCTCGTAGGCTTCGGCGTCTTGGAGTGCTCTCTCAAGTACTTTTTCCATACTGTAGTTCCAGCGAGGAGAACCGGGTAGAGGCAGTAAGTGTACTACTCCTATTAGAGGTTTTTCTACACCGAATATTTCTTTGAGTAAGCTCACGATAATAACTAGCTTCCGTGGAATAAGTGTTTAGTGACAGTAGTATTTTATGTTTTCTTCAGCATAGTTTTCTGTGAGTATTCCTAGGCCCGAGTTTCCTCGCCCCGATTTCGAGAGGAAGAACTGGATTAACTTGAATGGTGTGTGGGAATTCGAGTTCGACGACTATGATTTAGGAGAGTCAGAGAAATGGTTTCTTGGAAAAGACTTCAGTAGGAAAATTGTTGTCCCTTATCCTTACCAGAGTAAGCTCAGCGGAATAAATGACCCTATGCCCCATGACATAGTGTGGTATAAGAGGAAGTTCTGTGTTCCCGAGGAATACTTGTCTAAGAGAGTTTTACTTAAGTTTGGAGCTGTAGACTATGAGGCTAAAGTATGGGTTAACGGTAAGTATGTTGGTTTCCATAGAGGAGGCTACAGTCCCTTCTACTTCGATGTAACTGACGTTATTCGGGAAGAAAATACTCTTGTTGTAAGAGTAGTTGATAGACATGGTGATCAGCCTAGAGGGAAGCAGGATGCAAGGCTTCATCCTCGAGGCTGCCTCTACATGAAAGTTACTGGTATTTGGCAGACTGTTTGGCTCGAGTTTGTAGGAGACTGCTTTATCGAGTACTATAGAGTTTTCCCTGATGTAGAGAAATCTGAAGCAAGAATCGAGGTTTACGTCAATAATCCTCTGCCCGGCGCTGTGCTTGAAGCAAAAGTTCTTTTTGCTGGAGCTGTAGTCGCCGAGACTTCTAGCAAGGTATCCGGAAAGAAAATAGTGCTCAGTGTCCATATACCTTATGCTAAGCTATGGTATCCTGAGTCACCTGACTTGTATCGCCTTGTTTTGAGAATCATGAGGAACTGCGAGGTTTTAGACGAAGTTAAAGGGTACTTTGGTTTAAGAGAAATTAAGGTTAAGAATCAAAAGATTCTAATTAACAGCAAGGAGTACTTCTTGAAATTTGCTTTAGATCAAGGCTATTTTCCTGACGGAATCTATACTGCTCCATCCGACGCTGATTTGAGGAAAGATGTTGAAGCAGTTCTTAAGCTGGGCTTAAATGGCGTTAGGAAACACCAGAAGCCAGAGGATCCTAGGTACTTCTATTGGTGCGATAAATTAGGTGTGCTAGTGTGGGAAGAAATGCCTGATACAGGAATGAGTCTTATCGAAAAGAATCTCGAGCCTTTCTGGCAAGAAGTAAAAGATATTGTTTTGAGGGACTTTAATCACCCCTCTATTATAGCCTGGGTGCCTTTCAATGAAAGATACACTATTTACGATAATCCCGGCGAGCAGCAGTTTATTGTAACTATAGTGAAGAGGCTGAAAGAACTTGATCCCACTAGGCTTGTTGTAGATAATAGTGGGTACTGTCACACTAAGGTAACCGATGTTGTTGATATTCATGACTACTCTATGGCCAATATGACTGGCGAAGAGTGGCGCAGAAAGTGGGAAAAATACTTTAGCGAAAAGAAAGAACCTTACTCTCCGCACCATCCTCTTATGGCTAGAGGCCATGAATACAGAGGACAGCCTATAGTAATAAGTGAGTGGGGTGGATGGGGTATTAAAGGCTACAAGCCTCTAGTAAGCCGCCCTCTCTTCCACTATGGTCCGCTGCTTGAAGACGAGTTCGAGTTTCTCAGCAAGTATAGGGATATCGTAGAGGCTATGAGTAAAATAAAGGTGCTAGCCGGCTTCTGCTATACTCAGCTCTACGATATTGAAGGCGAGTTAAACGGCTACATGACGTATGACAGAAAATGGAAAGTATCTCCAGAGAAAATAGCGGAAATACACAGACTCATTTAGAAAAAGTACGTTGGTCTCCGCTGAGAGACCTGGCCACTACTATTGTTCGAAGAATATTTTATAATTCTTTAGCCCTATACTATAGTTTCCAGTCGCATATATCGTGGGCGCATATTATTCCCGCTATTGTGACTGCTTCTATTCCTCCTCCAGGAAATGTTGATGCACTAGCTAAGTACAGTCCCTTTACTGGAGTCTTGAAATATGGTCTTCTAGTTTTTATTGACTGGTCGAAAGAGTATATTGCTCCTTCAGGCATCAGAGTATAGCGCTCAAATGTTTTTGGTGTCGCGGCGTCTAGTACTAGTATGTGTTTGCTTAACCCCGGTATTAGTTTCTCTGCTTTCTTTACGAGAAGCTGCGCTGTCTTCATCTTTTTCTCCATATACTCTGGTGTTCCTCTTACTGGAAAATCATAGTAGTTTGCACCAGTTATTATTGTTAAGCTCGCCTTACCTAGAGGAGCTAGACTGGGGTCTGCATTAGAGTTGATTACTATTTCGTAGCCTTCATCAAGGTTTTTTCAGTAGAGTAGGGTAGTGCGACAAATCCATGTCTACGCCTAGGAACACCATAGAGCATGATGGAGACATTTTAAGGCTTTTAATGTACTCTACGTACTTTCTGCCTAAGTGTTTTTCTTCAACTAGCTCTAGGAAAACGGTCTTGGCGTTTGCGTTGGCTACTACAATAGGAGCTTTGAAGACTCTATTGCGTGAAACTACTCCCTTTACTTCTCTGTTCTCTACTATAATTCTATCTACTTTGTGTTTTATTAAAACAGTGCCTCCATACTCTTCGATAACCTTTTTCAGTGTATTAGCGTAGTTTTGTGCACCGCCTTTAGGAAAGTATCCGCCGTGAAGATAGTATGATACAGCTGCCGTCAGTGCTGACGACGCAGGGGTTTCTTCTGGCTTGGTTCCAATATAGCCTAGTAGTCCGCAGAGAACTGTCTTCAAGTTCGGGTCGGTGAAGAACTCGTCTAGCTTCTCTTTATACGTTTTATTCATCCAGTCGTAGAAATGTGGGTGTTCTTTAGGATAGTCTAGTAGCTTCTTTTCTCCAAAAACCTTGACTATGAGCCATGCTGGGAGAGGTACTCCATATACATCTACTTCCTTGTAGCACTCTATGTATGCTTCTTTTGCTTCACTGAAGAATCTACGAATATTGTCTTCCTCGCTCGGAAACATTTGCAAAAGCCTTTCAATAAACTCTCTTAAATTCGAAGCCTCTATTCTTTCATTCCTATAAATATAGCTCACAGTATTTCTAACGAATAAGTCTTCTTTGTGCAGTCCAAGCTGTTGAAGCAAATAATTTACTGGATCCTTATCCCAGAGTCCGCTTACATCTTCTACTCCAGTATTAAAGATGAAGCCTTTTCTGCTGAAAGAAGAGCAGTAGCCTCCTACTTGATAGTGGTATTCTAGTACGAGGACCTTGAATCCCTTTTTAGCTAATAGTGCTCCGCAGGTCAATCCTCCTATTCCTGAGCCTACAACTATGACATCGTAGTTTTGTTCGCCTCTACGTCTGCCTTTCTTCGTTTATACTTTCCAGTCGTATTTCTTGAATTCTCTTGAGGCAAGATAAGCGGAAGCTTTAAGTGGGAAAACTATTGAGAAAACTGTTCCCGCGACTACTAGAATATTAGATAATATGACTGAGAAAGGCTCAGCGACAATTAAGTACACTACTGTATTCGCTAAAAATACTGCTGCCCAAACGCCAGTAATCAGAGAATTGACCTGTAGGAAGGGCTTGCTTCCACAGTATATTTCAGGGTAGTCTCTCTTAGAGGCTTGGAGGGTGAAAGGTTTTCCTATAATTATGGAAAAACGGCCATAAGGAACAGAGTAAAGTATCCTAGTGCGCCGCTTTTCTCAACAAAAATACTCGAGCCCCAAGCAAACGTAGCTACTGCCGCTATACTAAAGTAGAGTAGAGAAACTATGTCCATTAAATAGAATTCTCTTTTATAAGCCTGAAGTATTATGAGAAATAATGAAAACATCAGGGAAAGTAGGATGCCTAGTTTGTAGCCCATGCCGCAGAGAATCCAGTATATAATCCACGGTACAAAGGATACTAGAATGTAGAGCATTCCCGGATTTTTCTTTAAACCCATATCCTCTGAGGAAAACCTACTTCTAATTAAACCTATTCACTAAAGAAAACCTCTCTACTGGAGGTAGGTTATTTTTGACGAGTCTCTATAATACTCTTTACTTGAGTAGCTAAGTCTTCTGCGTCTATTATTTTAATTGTTTTGTAAAGGCTTTCTTCTTTTTTTCTTGTTATAAATATTTTTTCGCCTGGAATTGTTTCAGTTTTTTTGTAAAACTTTTCTAGGTCTTTTTTAGAGTAATTACCCCACTTTACTTCTACTACTGCTTTTATTTTCCTTCTAACAGTTATTATTGAGTCGATTTCCGGCATTACTGAGTACTCTCTTCTGCCTTCATAAATTTGCGCTGTTAGGTCTGCTAAATAGTCTTCTACTTGAAGTCTAATTGAATACTCAAGTGCTGGCTTTACTTCACTTAAGCTTACTTGTCTTTCAGATACATCGTATTTGTTTTCTAGGAAGTAGTAGGTTTCCATTATTGGCGACTTTAATTTATAGTATTTTCTTCTAGATTCATATAGTTTAATAGCTTCTACTAAATCCATTTCAATTAAATTCTTCATAAAGCCGCTTACATGGCTGCTACTAGGTTCTGATATAACGCCTTTAGTGTAGAGAGTATTCGCTATTTCTTTGATTTTCCATATTCTAGAACCTAACAGCGATATTATTGCTTCGTAGATTTTAGTTAATGTCCTTTCTTCTTCGGCGAATACTTCTCCGAGAAGAGCTTTGACTACTTGCCAGTACTTGCACGTATATTTATATATGAATGTAGTTATGTCTTCGTCTCCGTAAAGAGGTATTAGCCAGGGATCTCTTAGGTAGCTCGCTAATTCAACTGCTTTTATTGGACTGTATTTCTGTAGTAAAGCAGATAAAATATCTAATGGCTGTATTAGTGAGAGTTTATATGGTGTAAAAAAGCCTAGTAGCGGGGACTTAGGCTCAAATATTTTTCTAACAGCTCCTAACGAAGAACCCGATAGTATTAGCCGACCTTTAGGATGATATTCTGTAAGATCCTCCAAAACGCTTTCAGGTAATCTTTGAAACTCGTCGATAACTACTATACGCTCCTCTTCTAGTAAGCTTCCTACTTTTTCTGGAATCTCTTTAATATTGTTAATTTTAATATTTTCCGCTCGCAAAGAAAGATCGCGTCTGACTACTATGTAAGCATCCCACTTCATAAAATTCTTTAAGAGAAAAGTTTTGCCCACCTTTCTCCGACCGTAGAGAAGAATCCATCCCCTAATATTCTCTAATTCCTTAGCTTCGCTTCTAACTACAGTTATATAATCCACATTAGTGAACCACAGTTATTAAATATATAAACATTACTCTCACTATGATAATAGTGTCAAGTTAAGATTTTGATTAAATAGTTTCTCCATTAATGCTCTTTAAATTACTTTAAAAGCAAAAACATTTAAGCTCCTAATTTGGCAGAACTTCAAAACATGTGCTTTCAAGTTGTATTTTATGAAAATTTATTTCCTAAAGGAATTCACTAGACATAGTGTTGTTTTAGAGAAGTATTCTGATGGTAAGTTGAGAAAACGATATTCTTAAATAGATTACTAAATAGTTACATAGCTTTACTTAACTACTAGCAGATAGTTCTTTATATGTATTTAGTGAAAAACTTTCATGGAGAAAAATAATGTATGGAGGTGGAAGAAAAGCCAGCTGGACAGGCCTGTTGTTAAAGGCAGGAGCTCTGAGTTTATTTCAGAGCTAGCTGACCACGAGGTACACAGCGACGTTATAGTGGCGGGGCGAACTTACAATGAAGACGTGTTCTTTCCCTCAATGGTTAGGCTTCACACAGGTGAACTAATGGTAGTATATAGAGCTGCCCTCTCACATGCTCCTCATACACCTGGGAGAATAATGTGTGTAAGGAGCTGGGACGACGGGAAATCATGGAGTAAGCCTGAAGTAATTATCGATACTCCTTACGATGACCGCGACCCGCATATAGCTCAGCTTTCAGACGGAACATTAGTACTTACATTCGACGTCGTTGAGCCTAAACATAAGCCTAATTGGTGCTACGTCTACATATCTTTCAGCTACGACAACGGGCGTACTTGGACTAAGCCACGTAAAGTATTAGACAAGTATTACGCTACTTCAGAAAAAGTCTTAGAGCTTCCTGACGGCCGCCTGCTGCTCCCTGTCTATCGTCCACGGGACCCGACTAGAAGACATAAAGGAGTCAATAAGTGGGATTATATGCGCTATCTCGCTGAAGTAGAAGCTGGTAGAGAAAAAAGGCCGCCAGACGAGATATTTACTTTAGAAAACCCCTTTGTTTCAGTATTGCTTGTAAGCGAAGACAGAGGCAAGACTTGGAGAGAGCAGTGTATTATAGCTGAGGAAATAAACGGTAAAGCAATAGGCTTTAATGAAACTGCTTTAGCCTACTTGGGAGGAGACCATATTGTAGCAGTTATGAGGACTGATGCTCCTTGGGCTAACGCGTGTATAGCTCACTCTTTTGATGGCGGCGAGAGCTTCGAAGACCCGCGTATGCTTCCTGTAAACGCTCATGCTCCTCACATGCTAGTTTTAAATAAGACCAAGACCCTCCTGATTTACGGTAACTGTGACTACAGCGGAGGCTATGTGACTAGATACGTTGAAGTAATGGTGGGAGATCCTCGAAAAGACTTTAAAGACGCTGCTCCTAAAATAATATATACTGGGAGCGGCGGAGACACAAGTTACCCTGATGCAGTTCTCTTGAAAAAAGACATAATATTCGCGGTATATTACGATTCAGGCGTAGGGATTATAGGCGGGAGATTCCTTAAGCTATCAGATCTGCTTTAACCTATTTAAACAAAATTATTTTCGCTTGACATCCCTCAAGTTCTAGCATGATTCTCTTTTCTTCGACCCTAGCTTCTTTCACAGCTTCTTTCACTTTAAATATATTAGAGCATAATCCCGGAAATCCTTACTATAGAAGCCGAGGCACATGAGTGAGACTTAATAGGTTTTCCTTCAGCGTCGACGTAGAGCGTATCTCTAATTTTTCAGTAAACCAGTAGAGGAGTACTTTCAGGGAAGAGCTATATAAGTATTAGGAAAACTTTTTCAGCAAGATCGATGAACTCGTCCTACTTAGAGTATCTTCACTCACCTAGCTTGAGTTTACTTGAGACTAAAATATCCATGCTCTAACAGGCTTTTTAGGCCAAGTTTCTTGATTTTAGCTAAGTCTTCTTCACAACTCTCTTTTAGGGTGAGAAAGACGATAATACTGAGTCATTGTAAAAACTTTATACATGAATTAGTAGCGGGGCCAAAACATAAAATACTACCATCAATCATTAGGCAAACTCTGGTAGCATTACTTAAGCCTTAATTGGTATACCTTTGCTTCTCGCTAAACACAGTAGAGGATCATTTATCCATTCTGAGAAACTAGTATCTTTTACTACAGCCTCAGCCATTCTGAAGCCCGAAACAATCCCATTGTACAGTCTAATTACCAGACTTCTTCTCAAACCTTTCTCGATTCCTTTAACAGTTTTAAACACTAAGTAAGACTCTATAATTTTCTTCAAGTATTTTGATACATCTACAAATATATTGGGTTTGAACTCAGGAAGCCAAGGCTGGTTTCCGCCACACCAGTAGTATAGTCCTTCGACTCCAGCTACTTCAGCAAGCTCTGCTCCCCTCCTATAGTACTTGTAGTTAGCGAGAACAGAGGCTCTTCTAGTAACTATTCCTACAGCTCTGTGGTCTGAGTGGCTTTCATGAATTTACCTGCTGAAAACTATTTTCGGCTTAATTTCGCGAATTAATTCAACCATTTCTTTAACAGTTTTCTCAGAGTAGGTGTAGAAACCGTCCTCGTAGCCTAAATTAATGTATCTATCTATACCGAGCACCTTACAGCACTCTTTCATTTCTTTCTCTAGTAGTAGTATTTAGACTACTATACGCGCTATGTAGGAAGTTTATTGAAGAGAAAGAGCTTAAAGCCAGATTTTTGTGAAAAGTACATAGAGTACGAGAAGAAAACACCTTTTCTTGTACCTCGTGTAAGAAAACCTGGTAAGCAGTAATTAAGTTTTTATTTTATGTGCAGAGCAGTATTTTAAATATTAACTTCATAGCCTTCTTTTATTCTAGTTAAACTGATAACCATGGCGGTTATCTATAAGTGCTTCTGTGGAAAAATTTTCTATAGTAAAAAGATGGCTAGAGAGCATATCAAGAAAGAACACCCTGAGCTAATAGATAAAGTGCTTTCTCGTATGAGTAAGAGGAAAATAGAGAACCTGAAGAGAAGAGGAGTAGATCCAGTTAACTGGGCTGCGGGGAGAATTGTTTCAGCAATGAGCCTTATGGGAAGCTTTTCAAATAAAAGTGTAGTCGAGTACTAGCGAGGATACTTACCGTACTTTACTCCTAGCTCGAGCATAGCTAAGTAGTTCTCTACTCTACTGTAGTTTGTAATAGTGTTTCCTGAGCCAAGCGCGTATCCTCCTCCAGGACAACATTCTCTAATAATATTTTTAACGTATTCCACGAACTTATCTACAGGATATCTCGCTAGCTTGTCTACATCTATTCCTCCTATTACAGCTATTTTATCTCCGTAGATTTTCTTAACTTCAGTTACAGGCATTATAGCGTCTTCGTAGGAGTGTTTACCGTCTACGCCTATCTCAATAATATCCTTCATTACTGCCTTTAGGTTGCCGCACGAGTGAAGAATATAGGGCTTGCCTTGCTTATGTGCCGTCTCAACTATTTCCCTGTACCACGGGAAAACATACTTCCTCATTAGCTGAGGCGAAATAAAGGTGCCGGTTCTCATTCCCCAGTCGTCTCCATTGCGCAGTACTACTACTTTATCGTACTCAGCAATAATTTTCATTGCCTCTGTAATGAGTCTCCCTACTTTATCGAATACAAGCTCGACTAGCTTCCTGTTCCTGTAAAGAGCTTTAAAGAAGGGGACATAGCCTATAAGTTGCATAGTGTGCTCAAGTATTCCTCCACCAGTACCTCCAGCTACACCCATGTTCTCAGGCAATAGCTTAGAAAGTATTTCAAAAAGCTCGTAATCAAGTAAATTCTCTACATCAGGCCACGGATAAGACTCATAGTCCTCAATACTCTCTATTACGCCCCTGTATTCATCAGTCCAAGTCCTAGTGCCCCTCGACAACAAAGCAGTATCTTTGGTTGAAATAACATTATTTTTAGGTAAATTAAGGCCTACTTCAAAAGGTACACAGTCATAGCGCAGCCCTTTATAGAACTTAACAGTATACTTAAGGTACTTGACCTTATTTTCTCTTTTACTTAAATCCATTCCCCTAAGCTGTACTCCAAGAAAATACTCTATTACCTCTGCGTCTACAGAATGCTCGTAGAAAGGAACTCTATCAGGCTCTTCTCTCCACAGAACCGAAACAAGCCTCTCATAGTCTGGCTTTTCCTGTAGAATAATTTGAGGTACTTTCATCCACTACTTAGGTTCTACCAAGCATATATCTGATTACTGTTTACATAAGCAAGTATACTCCCATCGACTTCCATGTCTAGCACTGATTTAAGCATATACTCACCGAGGTATAATAAATTATAATAATCCGCGAAAACAAATAATATTCTGAGAAAATGCCAAAAGAAAGGAAGAAGAAAAAGAAGAGAAGCAAGAAAACACCAGTATAAAAAACAAGTAAAAAGACATACGAACCGAAACATGTAACTAACAAAGGTTGAATATTTTTATTTAAGTATTCATCTCTTTAAGTACTTTTATATTATTAATACCATACTCGATCGCCTTCTTCTTCCACTCATCTGATAGCGAGATTACTACAAATATTCTCCAAATATCTGCCTTCAGATAATTTAGCAGATCTACTATAGCTTTTAAGAAGCCCAGTTTAGCAATATTTTTCACTAAAATCATTTTTATCGTCTTCTTCAATAACGCCTCTAGGAACATAAATATTAACTATTTTTTCCTCTCTCCAAGAGACATAGGATAAAAAAGAATATTTCTTAAGACAGTTTCGCTTCAGAGAAGCCTATACATACTTTGCATTTAAGCCACTCTGATACAGCTAAAGCTAGAGGTGCATCTTCTTTAGGGTACATAAAAATAGTGTCTATAGAATTTGAGACCATGAATCTAGCTACTTCATATCCTATCCTACTATTCCCAGGAAATGAACATCATAGAGGTATCGCCGTGTTTCAACGTAGCCTCTAGAATTAATTGAAATCACTTTATTCACAATTTTCTCTACTAGATTATTTTCAAGTATTTTTCAATAATTTTCTGCAAAGTCTTCTTTTCGGGAATATTTATTAAAGCTGTATATCGCCATAAAATATGTGAATTTATTTCCAGTATTTTCTCTAATTCTTTAAGCGTATAGAGTCCTTTAAGAGAATTTAGCAGTTTGACAGCCGTGTAGGGTGATTTTAACTTCTTGAGACTAGCCACTCTTATCGCTTCTCGGCTCTCTTCTGAAGTATTTAATACTACTACCTTGAAAATACTCAAAGAATCTTCACTATATTCGAGAAGAACACTGTGTAGCTGCCGCAGAAAAACATTAATTTATTAATGATTAATATGTTTGAACGTTTCCACAATAGAGAAGAGGAACTGAAATATTTGGAGGAAGAGTATAGGAAACAAAGTTTTTCTCTCATAATAGTTTACGGAAGAAGAAGAGTAGGTAAAACATTTTTAATTAAAAAGTTTTTAGAAAATAAAAGCTATGCTATTTACTTTTATGTTTCTGAAATGTCTTCTAAAGCTCTTAGAAGCGAATTAGCTAAAATAGTTTACGAAAAACTCAATATAAGGCTTTCTCTCGACCCTACTTGGGAAGAAATCTTTAGAACCTTATTTAAATACGCTAGAGAAAAACGAGTAGTAGTTGTACTCGACGAATTTCAGAGGCTACTGGAAGTAGACCGCTCAGCTATAACAGAGCTCCAGAAAATAGTAGACGAAGAGTCGGCCTCATCTAGAATAATGATAGTGTGCATAGGATCATCAGTAGGAGTCATGGAGTGAATATTTCATTACCGCCAACCTCTCTACGGCAGAGCGACAGGATTCCTTAAAATAAAACCATTCGACTTCGTTACAGCATACAGCTACCTCTCTAGCAGAGTTAAAGCTAGTCCAAAAGAAGCAGCCGAGCTCTACGGAGTCTTCGGCGGCACACCCTATTACCTGTCGCTAATCAAGTCGAACAGCTGGGCTGATGAAGCTACTAGACTAATATTCGATAATAGGTCACCGCTCTACTGGGAACCTGAACTACTCCTCAAAACAGAATTAAGAGAACATGTAACATACTTTGAAATACTCAGACTACTAGCTTCAGGAAAAAATTCTTTTAGCGAAATAGCCGGAAGCCTCACGGCATCAAAGACTTCTTTAAGTTACTACTTAAACGTACTAATCAAAGACCTCGACATAGTTGAAAGAGAAGAGCCAGTAGGAGGAGGTAGAGCAGTATACAGAATAAAAGACAACTTCTTTAAATTCTGGTTTAAGTACGTCTTCCCGTATAAAAGTATACTAGAATTAGGAGAAGTAGAAGAAGTGATTAAAAACGTTAAAGAAGACTTCAATACCTACATGGGGCAGGTCTACGAAGAAATCGTTAAACAGTGTATTCGAAGACTAAAACTACCATTCAAGCCGCTAAAAGTCGGTGGATGGTGGAAAAAAGGAGTAGAAATAGATGTCGTAGCACTAGACAGAAAAGAGAAAAAGGCAGTACTACTAGAAGTCAAGTGGAAAAACATCAATAGAAAAGAAGCCTATAAAATACTAGCAGAGCTTGAAGAAAAGGGAAAAGAACTACCTTACCCAACAAAGTACTATGGCCTAGTAGGCCTAGATATAGATAGCCGTGAAGACCTAGAAAAAGACGGCTACTTAGTCTACGAGCTGAAAGACTTAGTAAAGCCGAACACCTATTCAGTTAACTTACCTAAATAGTCTTTATATAGAGAAAAAAATCAAGACCAAGAATATTATATCGCCTTAGCTAAAAATACTTTTTAAAATATTTTAAGAAAGTGTAGTACGTGGTCTCTAGAGAAATTTCACTTAAAGTAGCTGAAGCCCTTCAATCTGATAAGTGGAAAGGATTAGCTAGAGTAAGTTCCAAGACTCTAGCAGAACTCGAAGCATGTCCAGGAGAAGTTATTGAAATAGAAGGCAGCAGAAAAACAGTAGCCGTTGCACAGGAGACGCCCTATAATGAAAAAGACTTAATCAGAATAGATGAAACTACTAGAAACAACGCTGGCGTAAAACTAGGGGAACTAGTTAAAGTGAGAAAAATAGAAGTCAGCGAGGCTCAGAAAGTAGTACTCGTACCCCCACTATCAGTCACTATAGACGAGTACTTCGCAAAATATGTTGCTAAAAAACTCGTAGGCAGAGCCGTAGTTAAGGGAGACAAAGTCAGTATACCTGTACTAGGCCACCCAATAGACTTCACAGTAGCATTAGTTTTACCAGACAAACCAGTAGTAGTCAAAAACCCCGAAGTAGTCTACATTGAGCAGAAAATAGCTGAACTAATTATACTAGACCTCTACCAAGACGAAGAATCTTCTAAAGTACTCCACGAACTATCTAAAGCAATCGAAGATTTCCCCGACACCGTCGATGAAATAAGGAGATACTTAGAGAAAATAGTTGTTGAGAATATTTCAGGCAAACTCCTCAATATAGGCGATATTATTTCAGTAAAAATTCTCGACCGCGAAATAAAGTTTAAAGTAAGACTAATACTTCCATCACCTTCCATAGCCTCACTGGACTCGAAAATAAGAATTAAAGTTCCTCTCCCCTCAGGAATATCGTCTTCTCCAATAACTGGTCGCTAAATATTACTTAATAATAAATATTAGGATATAGTTAGTGAAATTGAATTAAAGAAAGAAAACTAGCCTACGTGGAACTTTCTTTCCTTCAGCCAGCCCATTACTATATCCTTAATGACTGCCGCCGCCTGGTCTATGTAGACTATTGAGATTTCTTCTTCCTTCGGCTTAGCTACTAGCTCTACTGTATAGTAGTCTGTCTTAGGCATCTTCGTCATTATTAGCTCACAGTCGATGACAACTTTTCCTTTAGTTGTGTCTGAAACATACTTGAACTTAAATCTCTTTACACGCTTGCCGTCGGGGTGCTCTTCTTCCTCGAGCTCCTCTAAGTCTTCTATACGCTCAATAACTCCTCCCTCCAGATCCTTGAGCTTAGTGTAGAGATATGAGTAGAAGACTACTGCTTCGTCCTCGTGTACGCGTATAGGCATGCCAATGGTCTTCGAAGTGTATGTGACTAAGTACTTTTCTTCACGCTCGATTTTCTCTTCCTCAGTGACTTTAGCTTTCTTAAATAATGTCGGAGAAACCTTGTAGGCTGCAGAGAGAGCTGGCCTGAATGAAGACAGCATCGATATTACTATTGACAGCGTGACACCAATTATACTCCAGTACCACTCGAGCTTTTCTCTCACAATAAACTGGAATGGCTTAAACCACTCTGTTGTCATAAGCTTGTATGTAACTATACCAGAAATATAGCCTATTCCTCCCCCAATTAGTCCGTAGATAATAGACTCCATTAAGAACAAGGAAGCTATCTGCAGCGGATTGTAGCCTAGCGCGTTGAGTATGAATATTTCGCGGTGCCTCTCTCTAACAATACTGTACATTGTTACGGCTACGTTGCCGACTACTATTAGTATTGGGAACAGTAGCTCGTAGGAACCTACTATAACCATGCGCTCACCGAAGTGGTAAAAGCGAGCAGAACCATCCTTAACTACTGCGACATAGTAGCCTATACCCTTGCACTCTAGAAAACTCCTTGTAGCCGCCTCTACGTTGACCCCGCTTCCAGGAACTAAAGCTATACTGTATACGCTCGATACGCGGGAAATACCTGTCTTCGTGTCGGGGAACAGCCTGTACATCAAGTACTTCCAGCTGACAATAACTGTACTAGACGCATTACAGTAAACGATATTTTCTCCAGAGAGAATGAAGGGCAGTACCGGCTTCTTATCTATGTCCAAGTTCCCTACAGCAGCATCGTCGTATATGCCTACTACTGTCAAAGTATCTTTGTAAACACCGTAGATCCTGTTCTCTATGTAGAGCACTACTTTATCGCCTACCTTTGCTCCAATCCTGTATGCAAGAGACTTTGGTAGCAGCACTCCCTCATCATCGAGTTTAGCTAAATCTCCTTCAACCACGTTTCCTTTAAGCCAGAACTCACGTTCCTCAGGCCCTATACCCATAATAGATACTATTCTCCTGCCGCCAACATAGATCTTAGATTCTCCGGCAAAAGTAGGCTTGAGGTAGGCTCTAACAGCGAGTACTTTCGGCTTAAAGAAGTGCTCGCAGAGACCAGTATCTTGTAGAGACAGCGACTCAGGCATATCCTTGTAGTATGCTCTAACAACAACTGCTGTACCCGAGTAGAGTACGTTGACTGGGGCTTCTGAAACAATAGTGTGTATTGTAGAGACAGATGTGAGTACTGTGAAAGCCCATATCAGTATCGCCAGCGAGAAAATAGTAATCGTTGTCCTCAGCTTCCTTACTCTAGCATATCTCTTAGCAATAGACGCTGTTATTGCCACAATACTTGAAAACGACGCCTTACCCGGAACCTCGAGTTCCTTAAAGTAGCGCGGAAGCACGAAGAAAAGTGCTAGCGCCCCAGCCAGCGAGCCTATAGTGCTTACAGTGAACTTAGTTGCATCTATTAGCTTAAAGCCTGGATAAGAATATATGAAGAGCACGAGGAACAACACATAGAAAGCTACCGTCGTAGCTATTTTTTTCTTCAAGTCTTCGTGAAAGAACATGCCCATAGCTATAGCGAATACAGCAAGTAACACTGGGAGTACTGCTGCACTTTCTTTAGCGACGAGCTTCATGAACATCAGCCTGTTGTAAAGTATACCTCTCTCACCTGGCCAGACAATAGCGTCAGCTTTCTCCAGCATAGTTAAGGCTTCTTCAACTCCAGTCTCTATAATGTAGCTTCTAGCTCTCTCTACAAGCCTCTTCGCTTCGTCAAGATACCTGTACCTCTCCTCAGCGACATAGAAGCCTATACTCTCGAACTCGTTTACCATAGACTCGAGCTTCCTTATATCCTCTTCAACTAGCTTAATACAGTAGCTGAGAGAGTCAGCTGTAATATCGTATACGAGGAAAGTTCCCTGAGAAAGCCCCTTCCTTAGAGTAGGATTATCTACGTAGAAGTGTACTTCATCGAAGTAGCCTGTCCTGTAGTTCTTAGCGGGCGCTGTAGCTAAAATAACTATAGGCGAGTCTGCGGGAACTACAACAATACTTTCGTTGAGTGTTTTCGATATAGGACTGTTCTTCAGCACAAAGTACAGTACAGATCCGTACTCGTCTAGCAGACTTACTTTAACTCGACCAGATTCACCAGTAATAGTCTTGACTACAGCTTCTCCACAGGAAAATACCTCAGAGTACCTCCGGTTCTCAACATTTAAGACAACGTAGCGCCTCCACCGCGAAACCTCTCCGCCAATATAGTATAGGTCTCCTTTAATGCATAGAACTGCACCAGGATAGAGCTTCACTTCACACTCTACTGACACCGCGTTTTTCTCTATAGTAAGGCATGCAGGAACATAGTCTATTAAACCTTTTTCATTGGCATGAATAAAGTGCAGAGTATAGCTCAACTGAGGAATAAGCCCTATAGAGAAACGGCCTTCACTGTCGGTCTTAATGAGCACTGGAGAAGCTTTTGCCGCGCTCCTATTGTAGACTACGATAATTGTATCTCCCAGAGGCTTACCTGTTACAGCATCTCTTACGACACCCTTTACTTCAATATATATGCTAGGCTGACTATGGACTAGAGCTAGCTGAACTAGTATTACTGCTGCTAGCCCCATTAGCAAATATTTTGAAGTCATCATAGCTATTATTCTGAATTAACCTCCTCAATAAATATTTTATCATCGATAGAAATTCTTGTTAGAATAATTAGAGTAAATTAGAGCTATATCTTTCTACATTAAAAACAAGTAAACGCAATCTTATGTCAGAAAGTAGATTTGGAAAAAATAATGGTAAATAATTAAGATTTTATTACCCTATCCTCCGTATATTGCCTGGTAGTATGCAGCAATGCCTGCGAAGAAGGCTGCTAGCATTCCTCCGGCAGAGGCACCGGCGAAGAATGGTGCACCTACTTGCTCTACTAGCTTAGTGCCACCTAGCTTGAGCATTAGCCACTTGATGACGAGGTATGGTATGAACGTGTAGCCGAAGCTCCATGGATCTAGGCCCATGCCGAAGGCTAGACCGATAGCGCTTATTGGTATAGCCCACCTGTATCTAGCGAACGTTAATGCGAAGCCTAGTATGAAACAGAAGGCATAGAAGGGTATAGCTGCGCCGCTTAGCGAGTACCAGGCCTCAATAACGTCTACTTGGTGAATAGCTCTATATGGATAGAAGAATATGTAGTATCCGTAGCCCCATGCACCAAAGTAGTCGTGCCTTATGCCGAACTGGAATGTTAACTGAGCTGAAATAATGGATTCAATGAAGTATGCAATAATGAAGCCTACTATGAGAGCTGCTGCAACTTTCTTGGGACTGACTTTGGCTAAGAAAGCGAATCTGCTTGTCTCCATGTAGGCTACTCCAGCCATACTTGAAGTCTCTAATGCTAGCATCATTGGAGCGTATGTTCCTACTAGCATAGGTGTTACTTCACCTACACCTCTCTGGACAACACCCATTACTTCACAAATCTGTAGTGCATCCATAAAGTAGACGGCCCAGACACTCCACATTAAGTTACATTCTCCAATGCCGCGTATCCAGAACATGTTGGCGAGGAACAGTATGTCTAGTGCTATGAGGAATATTGCTGGGAGGAATCCTCCAAAAATTACGCCTACTGCTAGGAACACAAGTATGCCTACAATAGCTAGTATGGCTGTTGTTCTGTAGCGGCCGAATGCGTCTTCAGGGTTCTCTTTCCATGTTTCTCTTAGTGACTTGAGACCTGTAATATAGTATGCGATCACTACAGCGTTGATCATAGCTACTGCTCCGAAGAAGAACTTGAAACCCTCAACTCTGAACGCATAGAACCATACGTCTTCTTTGCTCATGGACATGTCGAACGAAGGTATTAGTCCCATTCTAATTTCTAGTGGTAGCAGTATCATGTATGTTACGATAGCGCCTATACTGATGCCTATCAGGCTCTCCATTGGGAAGAAGAATCCAAAGAAGCTCCATGGGAAGAAGCTGTTCCAATACATGTCTAGCATTAGGCCGGGCACGGCTTTCCATAGTTGTGGCGAGAGATCAGTGGTGCCTGGTATTACTGGTAGCCAGGGTGCTACTCTTGAGACTAAGTATCCTTCAGTGAAGGCTGTTAGGAGGAATCCTACTAAGAGTCCTACAATCATCCAGTTTCTCTTAGTGCCTAGTAGAGGGGCCTTGGCTTCTTCTCCCACCGCGTAAGCGCTTATTACTGAAGTGTATGTGGCTGTAGCTACCGGGAAGACTATTCTCTCTACTTCAATTACCTGCCTTCTGAAGGCAGCGGCGGCGAGCATGTAGGCTAGAGCGTAAGCTATTGTGACAACAAATCCTGTCAGTATCCATGGGGTTAGCTGTCCCCATGGTGGAGATACTCCTCCTTTAAGAGCTAAGTCGTATAGTTCCTTGGGTCCGAAGACCCAAGAAGGCACTAGGCCTTGTGCCTTCATACTGTTGAGCCAGGAATATACATCTGTATGAATCCATATTGGTAGAGAGAAGAATAATGAACCATCGCTCACAGCTGGAGCCGCGTAGATCATAGCGAAGATTACTACATAGTCTTCCATTGATAGCCTGAGCTTAGGAGGCAGGAATGATGTTATTAAGGCTATGAGGATAATGAACATTAATGATGTTTCAGCTGTGGGTAGGAAGCCGCTGACAGGGCCGATTATTTTGATAATCCATACAGCGAGGAGCATTCCGATTATGCCTAGTATTAGACCCTTTATGGGCAGTCTGTAGGCAGCTAGTCCCTTCTCGGTCACTTCGGTCTTACCAGTTCCTTCAGACATACGGGTCGCAGAGTTATAACAACTCAACTATTTAAACCCTACAGTAAAGTATATATACTGAACAGACTGGTGGAGTCTGCTACAGTTACCACTTAATATATTGAATTTTACATAGTTAAATAAGTATTCAGTTGAAAGTGTTTTCAGTGTGTTTATCCGGCTGAGTACTCAGTAGAAGTAGAACTATACGTAGTCTAGGGCTTCTTCTTTAAGTTAAAGTTAGAAAGGAATTTATTTGTCGGCGAAAATTTAATTAGATTGTTTAAAAGAATAGGATTCGATGCCGGTTGTAAGATCCGGTAACATAAAGACCATTGCATTAATTCTAGTACTAACTATACTATGTATACCCCAAATGCAACTACCTCTTCTGTCCGCGGGAGACGCCTATGAAACTAAGCTAAATGAATTTTCCAAGTACTATTCGACTGAAGTAAGGACACACTTAGAGTTCTTCGCCTCGAGAGGCTCTAGAGTTGTAGGCTATCCGGGCTACTACGAGTCAGTAAACTACATTGTCGAATCTCTCAAAAGCTATGGGTATGATGTTTATGTAGAGAACTTTACTGTAACGGTTCCAATAGACTATGGCTCTTATGTTGAGATCCTGTCTCCTTATCATAAGGTCATTAAAGCTTATGCTTTGGTCCCTAACCTTGTTGAAACATGCTATACTCCTAACGGTATTACAGCTGAGCTAGTTTACATTGGACACGGCAAAGAAGAAATGAACGGGAAGGATATTGACAACAAGATCGTGGTCATGGAGTTCGACAGCGGATATGAGTGGATGAGAGCTATTTCTCTAGGCGCTAAAGCAATTATCTTTGTAGTTAATCCTCTTTCAGGAAGTGTAACTCAAATTGAGGCAGCAGACAAGTTTTCTGAGCTACCTATATACGCTCCTAGGCTCGCTGTAGACTGGAACGACTTCAAGGATATCCTCTCAGAGCTCGATGCTGGAGAAAGAGTTAAGGCAAAAATAGTAGTGAATATGACTTTCGAGAATGTTGCAGCATATAACATTATAGCGCTCAAGAAAGGCTCTAAATATTCTGATGAAGTTGTCGCATTGACAGCTTACTTTGATTCATGGTCTGTTGCTCCGGCCTGGTCTCCTGGTGCAGATGAAGCACTAGGCATATCCTCTCTACTGGCTATAGCTAAGCTATTTAAGGACGAAAAGCCTTTACGTACTGTAGCTTTTATTGCTTTCTCAGGACATCACCAAGCTCTCGCGGGTGCGAGAGAATTTGCTTTCTCTCATGCTTTTGAAAAGCCTCTGGCTCCAATAAACTTAACAGACATTAAGCTAATGATTCACTTAGACCCATCTGCATACTACGAGCCTAAAGGCGAAACACGTATAGCCTTACTCGACGCTGGAGCTTTCTATGGAGCAACTCCCGAAAGTAAGAGGCTCACCGAAGAAAGTTTCTTCAGCAACCCCGACTTTGGTATACTGGATCTAATAGAATTCCTATATAAAGAAAAATCTGTTCTCTTTAACCTTATTACACAAGAAGGAATAATAACAGCTTCACCCTACTATAACCCAGATAGTTACCAGCTCCTCTGGAGAAAATACTTTGAAATAGAGCCTCTTGTGCAGGCTGGAGGATACGGTATAGCTATAACCGCAGACACGTATTCTCCACTCAGAGGCACTCCAGCGGACACCTACATGAGCACGGCTTCACGGCTATCTAACTCTATTTACTACGCGTTTATTGCCGTAGTATGGCTAGAGAAACTTGCTTCAGCTGACGCGCCCTTCCCACTAGAGTTCAGTAGAGTAGACCAGCGTAACATACCGAAAGCAATAGTTTCTGTCGAAGAGTACTCAGAGGCAGAGCAGAGGTATCACCCGGTGCCCGAGGCATTAGTAGTGGCGCAGTTTAACTTTATTTCATCTAGTGTAAACCACCAAATTATAGTTAAGACAGATGAACATGGTATTGCTGTGCTTAAGGCGCTTGCTCCACACAATAGAGGTCCTTACAGCTTCTATGCATACAAGTTTGACTACAAGACCGGAGATAGATACATGCCTAACATGGGTGATACAGCTCTCCCAAGCTTCCGCGTTAGAATAAATGCCCCTGAATATACAGTGAGAACCTCGCTCTTCAAGGCTGCTACAATAATACTCTCCGACCTCCTTGACCCAGAGTCTCTACAGCCACTGATACCGGTTATACTCGTAGTGAACCACAACACTAAGAGCAGCACAAGATACTTTGGCTTAAACTATGACCTCAAGTGGCACACAATGTCTAGAGAAACTCTGAGACCTTACGTTGCAATTTATGTCAGTGCAGATCCCTCAATACCTCCTGGTCCTCCATGGGATGTTATAATATTCCCATCTTACTCAACATACCACCTAGTAGTACTCACTAATAGTGGATACGGTATAACACCTACAGGCTGTGAGCAAGTATTAATCAAGTGCTCTCCACTAGTCTACGCCAAGGAGTTCCAGCTACTATGTAGCCAGTACATGCACAAAGCATTGGCTCATCAGCTCTACTTGCCTACAATATTACATTACTTTGAGATAGCCAACGAGACTCTCAAGAAAGCAGAAGAAGCTATAGCCAAGAAGAAGTATGAGAAAGGCATAGCTCTAGCTATTGCTGCTTGGAGCTACTATAGAGCAGTATACGACGACCTCAGGAGAACAATGATAGATACAAGCTTCGCGGCAGCAATCTTCCTTCTACTAGCCTTACCATTCGCGTTTCTCGCCGAAAGACTGTTCTTTAACTTCGAGTCGCTGCGCAAGAGAGCTCTCGCAATAGCACTTCTCCTAGTCACTTCGACTTCTATAATGTACTTTGTGCACCCAGCCCTTGCGCTAGCATCAAATGCGCCCCTAGTTGTGATAGCTTTTGTTCTGATATTTGTTATAATGGCACCTCTCGGGCTAATACTGTCAAGGGTTATTGAAACGGCAAAGAAGTTCCGCCTGAAAACTACGGGAGTACACTTCTCTGACATAAGCAGAGCTAGCGCACTAATAATGGCTGCTTCTCTAGGCGCGGGTAACCTCAGGAGACGTAAACTTAGAACAGGACTAACAATGGTCTCGCTAATGGTCGTAGTAGCTACTCTAGTCAGTACACTCTCGGTTACAACTACTAAAATCGTAACTCTTATAGAACACTACAAACTACCCGAACACGCCATAACCTACGACGGCCTACTGATAGTACGTGGAGAAATAGCTCCTGTTCCACTTGAGGCCATAACACAGTTTAAAGGAGAGCTCTCAGACATTATTAAAGCAATAGCTCCTAGAGCGTATCTTGAAAGGGGACTAATACAGTTTATTAGGCCCGAAGTAATGAGAGGCGGTGAGAGAAAAGAAGGATACGAGCTAATCTATAAGGGAAGAATGATTTTTGTAAAGGGTATTTTAGGGCTCTCTCAAGGAGAGAGGTACACATATATTGAAGACGCTCTCAAGAAAGGCTATATTATAGGCCAGTACTTCTCTTCAGACGATGTAAAAGAGTGTTTAATACCTGACATACTGGCAACTCAGTATAATATAAGTATAGGAGACTACTTAACGTTCGAAGGAGAAGCACTCAAAGTAGTAGGAATATTCAATGCAGAGTGGCTTGAGTCGATTAGAGACCCGAATAACGACTTAGTGACACCTCTAGCTATAGAGGCTCCTGGAGGCGGCCGTGTACAGGCTTTAGAGGCGCGTAGACTTGAAGGCGAGGAAATAATCATAGTCCCCTACAAGGTTGTTTTAAGACACCACGGCGCGGTCTTCTCTGTAGCAGTAGTGCTCGAAGACCCAAGTAAAGTGTATGAAATTGCCCAGAGATTAACTTACAGAATTAAATACAAGATATGTGCTGCAAAAGACAAGGAAGTAAGAGTATATGCTAAAATACTCTCAGAACAGGTTATCGGTAGAGAAGCACTAATTCCTGTGGGAATACTAGTGTTCATTATACTCAACACATGTCTGAGCGCAGTCTACGAGCGCAAAAGAGAAGTCTCTATACTGAGCTCTATAGGTCTGTCGCCGACACACGTGGCTGGACTGTTCCTACTAGAATTCATGATTATAGGTGTCGTCTCAGGAGTACTAGGCTACCTCTGCGGAATAGTACTGCCTAAGCTAATACCAGGCCTAGTGTTGAACACCTCATCTTCATGGGTAGCTGGTGCAGTAGGACTATCAATACTCATTACGCTTACAGCCGCAATATACCCTGTATCAGTCGCATCTAAAGCAGTAACGCCGTCCTTCGAGCGCAGATGGCGTATAGAGACAGTAGGTATCAAAAGAGGAGACCGCTACATGATTAATATCCCAGTAGTGGTAAGCCCACTTGAGCTAGACGGTCTAATAAACTACCTCATAGAATACTTCAACCTGCACAGATCTGAGACAGCAGCAGACTTCATGATAGATAAAATCGAGTTATGCAAGAAAGTCTCGGCCGAAGGCGAGACAACTATACTGCACACTACCGTTAAAGTGAAGCCTTTCGACAGCGGAGTAGTAATGACCAGCGATCTGCACTTCCACGTACCAGCTGGCTCACAAATAGTTAAAACAACACTTGACATAAATAGAGTAAGCGGAATAGACTACGTCTACAGGAGAGGAGTAAGAAAGTTCGCCGACGCTGTAAGAAAGCAGCTATTGATGTGGAGAGCACTGACTCTAGCCGACCGCAAGCGCTACATCAAGACAGCTAAAGAAGAGCTGTCAAAGTATCTGAAAGAAGAGTAGCTCTTATAGGAAAACTTAAATACTTTCAAAAGCACTCTTTTTCGGTCTGGTGAGATAATGTCAGGTAAGACTGAAGCCAGCGTAACTGGTCTCAGAGAAGGATTTACTGACAGAGTTATTCTCGCAATGATTTTCAGCAGCCTAATAATGACCCCAGCCTTCGGCTGGGTTCTTTTATCGACAGGAATAGGCGTAGGCCCTATTTACGCCGCCTACGTCACAATGGTTATTTTCGGAGAACTCGCCAGACTCATGAGAAGCCCCCTTAGCGAAAGCGAGCTAGCTACAATAAGGTGGGGCGCTAGCGCCGCAGTAGGCGCTGTAACAGGAATAGCGTACAACGTCTTCTTGAGAAAATCTCCCATAACTAGGCAGGCAGGCATAGCAGACAAAATACCTATATACGTAGTACCTCCAGCGAACTCGCCCGCCTTAATACAGAGAACAATCTTCCACCCAGACTGGATTCTCCCAATTACACTAGGCTACATAGGCCTACCTTTCAGCATACTCGTCTTAGTAGGCTTATCCTTCCTAATGAGACAGATCTTCATTGAAATCGAGAAACTTCCATTCCCAACCGGTGCTCTAGCAGCCGAGCTAGCTAAAAGCCTGGCAGCCGAGGAAGGCGAGTCGAAGAGATATGAAATCTTCTGTCTCTCAGCATTCATAGCATTTCTCTACGGAACAGCCTACTATATTGCCCCAGCTCTGCTAATGGTTATTACAGGATCCCCTGTTCCAATACAGATTTTCCCGACACACATCGACTTAACAACAATGTTTGACTATACTCCTCTCTTCGGAGCAACACTGAGCTTTACTGCCGATATTCTGGCTATAAGCATTGGAATGATTATACCTGACGCAGTAATCTACGGCGCTGTAGTAAGCTACGTAGCTACAATGATTTTTGGAAACAATATCCTAGTGAGACTAGGGCTCTACAAGTGGAAGCCAGGTACACCGATGATGGGGCCTGGTCTAACAGGCGTGTGGATGGAGACAATGCTCCACTTCTGGCTAAGCATTAGTATTGGAATAACTGTTGCTGCAGCAATAGTGCCCTTCGTCAAGAACATTAAGGGCGTTGTTAAAGGAATAATGAGTATTTTCTCGCTGAGCAAAGAGCAGGAAAGCGAGCTTGGAATATGGTCTGCTAAGAAGTGTATAATAGTGTGGCTTATAGGCTCGCTTGGACTCTGTATACTAAGCTACATAGTAGATATAACGTTCTACCCCGACGACAATCTCCCAGTATGGCTTATACCGACTATTACAATAGGTCTAGCACTAGTAAACTCGCTGAGCGCTGGGCGTTTCGCGGGCTTAATGGGTTCAGGTATAACAATTCCGTATGCTCAGCAAGCCCTACTAATAGCCTTCTACAACGGTGTAGAAGGATGGTTCCTGCCGTTCCTAGGAGGTCCAGGTGTAACAGGCGACCCTGGATTAATCTGCATAGGCTTCAAGGCAGCTGAGCTCACTAGAACAAAGCCTATGAGCATTATCAAGGCACACGTCATCGGAGGAATAATGGCTAGCATCAGCGGACTGTTCTTCGGCTACCTCTTCTGGCACCTCTACGACATCCCCTCACGTATACTTCCAGCACCAACATTCTACCCTGACGCCGCGATGCTAGTAATGTTCATTACAAAGAAATTCACTTACATTAGGCCAGACTGGCTAATAGCAGGATTCATTTTCGGAGTAGTGTGGGAACTAGTGCCATTCCTTTCATCTGTACTGTCTACTATAGGTTTAGCTTGGGGTATAGGCGCTCTACCGAGCTCAGTTACTTCGCCGTTTATAGGCTGGATAATTAAAGAAATAATCAGGAGGAAAAAAGGAGACGAGTGGACCAGAAACTACCTATTGAGCATAGTTGCAGGAATCTGGGCTGGAGGAAGCCTAGCTCTAGCGCTGGGCACTGGTATCACCTTCGCATGGCAAGCGATCCAGCCCGGTCTCTACTGAACGCGTTCGAGTTTTCTTGGCTTTCATTCTTTCTTTTAGTATTATTGCAGCTATAAATAATGCTACTAGGAGAATTATTAAGACTATCATGTACTGGGCCATAGGGTTCTTATAATATATCGTTATAATGAATTTCTCGCCAGCAACAATATTGCCCATTTCTGAGAAAGCTCTAGACAAGAATACCAATATTCTTGTTTTACTACCTTTCTCTTCGTATACAATCCACCTGAGTACGCTCTGCCCCTGAATATCTATTTTCTTAATGTCTTCTTTCTTAGCGTTGACGACAATTTCGTCTATGAAGACTACTGTAGTCGATTTAGTTAGAACTATTTCGAATTTCCTGTTCTTTTCTAGTACTCTAAACTTGTAGAGGGAGAGATTTACGTTGGGGAATGGTTTTAGCTCGGGGTCTCCTATGAGTACTGCGTGTATTCTAGCTGCAATATCTTTTTCCTTCCTCTCTCCTATGTGGAGATTTAGCACGTATTTTACTGCTTCTCCTAGAGTTTTTCCCTTGAGAATACTTATGAGCAGTAGCTCTGGGTGAGCTGTACTTGTTTCTGCTCCTCCGAGCTCGACGTAAAGTGAGCCTATGTAGGCTAATGCCCCCATTCTAATGAAGCTAAAAGCTATGCTTTTTTCGGCACTGATCAGTTCTTGGAAGTCGCATGTGCTACACGATAGAGTGAAGACTACTGTCGGAGGAAGAAGCGGTAGTGTGCGAGGAGTTATGACTGAGGGACCTGCTGTCGTAGGAGCCATAGAGTAAGGGGATCCATGTAAGTTTATGTAAGTTAGTACTCCGCTTTCTCTAAGCACTTTGCTTACGTCTGCAGCAGTCAAGTTTGTTCCCTTAAAGTTTGATGACACCCACACTACGCTGTAATTGCACATTTTGAGAAGCCAGGCCATCTTTACTGCTATTGGCCACGAGTTATACATGTAGATTTGAGCTACTCTATGCTTCCAGTCTCCTTTAGCTAAGTTGTATAGTTTTGCTTTAGCAATAAGCATAGTGACATCGAATATGCTTATTCCTGAGAGAAGAGATACTGCTGGAATTAAGTAGTCTTTGTCGAATCCTTTGAGGCATGCTCCGTAGATGTCTTTGATAGTGCTATATTTTTCTCCCTTAAGGTACTTTAGGGAAGCAATGTATACTACGTACTCTGGTTCTACTCTCTTAATGAGCTCTACTAGCTTCTCGTCTTTAGTGACGTCGCTTGATACATAGAGTACTGCTTTTTTAATTGCAGCGTAGTACGGGGCTACTACAGCGTACTCGTCTCCTAGATTAGTTACGACAATGAATTTTCTAGCGAGGTTTTCTTTTAGGACATAGTCTACTACGGCTTCGCTTTTCTTGAAGTAGACCGCTTCTACACTTGTTTTCCAAGAGAGCTCTACTAGGTATATTTTCTTGGGAGAGTACTGAGCTAAGTACTGGCTGAATACTCTGTATTCGCGGCAGAAAACTACAGGTTTTTTGAGTATTCCAGCTAAGTATGCTCCGTAGAGAACGCTTTTCAGAGAGCTGACGTTAGCGAAAATTATTGTACTTGTGCCTAATGTCGAGAAAGCTATTTTAAGGGGATTTTCTGGTGCTTCGACTACTTCAGCGCTGTAGTACTTCTTGAAGTTAGCTATGAGTACTGCTTCCTCAGAGCTGTTGGCGCTCAGAATTAAGAGCGTATCTGTAGCCGCTGAAACAGGTACTAGTGTTAAAAACGACGACTTGCTTCTGCAGAAAAATAGCTTTGGTATGGGCTGTGCAGCTAAGAAGGCGTTTAGAAATATACTCAATGCCAGTAAAGCTACTAGTGTATATAAATACTTGGTTTTATTCATCGAGTAATTAAAAACAGCTGTCTTAAATTAATCTTCTAGTCTCTGAAAAGCTTGTAGCCTTTAGAACTCAGTACTCTACTTTTAAGGAGCACTTCTCTTACCATTGAGAGCACTCTGTAGTTGAATTCGCGGTAGCCTGCTCCTGCGCCGAGCTGCTGAAGGTATATTGTCATTTTGTAGTATGGTCTGTCTTCCTCTAGTATTTTCTTGGCCACTACTTTGATTTCTACTTCGAAGTCTCTTTCGCTCATTCTCATGTACCTGAATTTGAGCACTCTTTCGTCAGGCTTCTTTTCGTAGCTTATATTGTCTACTCTCTCGAAAACACCATATTCGCTAAAAGCTCTCTTGAAGTATGAGACGACATTTTTCAGAACCTCGTCTATTTCTTTTTCAGGGAACCTTATGGGGACATTTATTATGAAGAGCGGTAGGCCTCTGTAGCCTTTGACTTTCTTTGCTTCGAGCTTCCACTTCAGCTCAAGTGAAGGTGTGGCTGCTACAGAGGCTTTTCTGATAGCGGGATAGGATGCTAGAACACATATTACGAAGGAGAAGAAGAAGACCATTGCTGCCGACGTTGCGGAGAACTTGTAGGCTAATACTTCTACGCCCATGTAGGCTGCAGTAGTGCTGAGAAACATTCCTACTATGAAGGAGAAAGGTGTTGTGAGGAGGGCGTAGATAAAGTCTTCTGTGAGGCCTAGTACTTGGAGCTGTGTCGGAGATAGCCCTAGAACAGACATTGTTCTGAGCTCATCTAGCCTCTCGTACAGCGACGCAGACATTGTGGCGAACATCATTAAGCCCGCGAAGATTAGCAGTACTATTGCTTCTCCTCCTCTAAGCTTCATTACTTCCGCTTTAACGAAGCCTTTGACCCAGCCTCCGCCGACAACGTATACTGCGACGTCGGGTACAGAGTCTAGTATAATTTTCATTAGCCTGTAGCTGTCTTCCATAGAAGTCGTCGGTATGAGCACTGACAGTATTCTTAAATTGAATCTGCCGACGTCTTTGCTGGATACTATTATTAAGCGGTCTCCGTCGACTGGCCTAGTTCTGTAAATTGTTCCTCCTTCAGTATATATTGTTTCAATGTAGTAGGGTAGCGGCGACTTTAAGTCGACATCTTTTATTTCGTTTATCTTATTGCTGAAGAAGCCTACTATTGTGAGCTTATACCAGCCCGCGCCTCCAATGTATACTGTTATCTTAGAGCCTAGCTTTGCTCCATAGTTTTTAGTATATGAAGGTAGTGCTATTTCACCCGAGTTCTCCGGCAGTCTTCCCTCAACAATATATTTCTTCAGCATACTGGAAGTGTACTTGTCTTCAACAGCTAGTATTCCGTAGAACCATACTCTTCCTTTAGGCAAGTAGACTCTAGCTCTGTAGTACGAAGATATTCCGGTGCCGTACCTTATTTCCGTGTGCGGAAGGTCTTTAGTTAAGTCGAGTATACTTGAAGGTACTGGCCGGTAGCTTCTTCCCCTAACTACAATAAAGTTTTCACAAGTACCGCTCGGCATACTTTCTAGTAGCATTGGGCCCGGGCTTACTTCAGTTGAAGTAAAAGCCAGTATACCTGATAGAGCTAGAACTATTGTAGTGAGCGTTAAGAAGAAGCGGAGTTTGCGTTTTCTGAAGTTCCGGAAGCTCATATTTAGGTACGCGAAGAAAGCTGATAGTAGCTGGAATCCACTTGGATTGGGTTTTTCTGGAGCTTTAGATGGAAGTAGCTCTACTAGCGTGTAGAAGAATACTGCAGCGAAAATAAACCATAGCAGGGAGTCATAGAATACACTGTACTCTGTTTTCTTTAAGGCTAGCAGAGCTCCAGGATGTAGCAAAAATATTATTATTGTGAGAACTGCAGCTACTGCTATTCTTGTTTTTCTACTAGCTTTTTCTTCTACAAGTACTTTCGGTAGGGAAACAATAGGTATTGCTGCTAGAAATGTGTACAGAGGCAAAGAAGATATTGCTTGCGTTTCCAGTACTTCACACATCTTAGTAATTGTTTTAGAGATAGCTATTACTCTAAGGGAAAGAACAACTGAAGAGTACATGTCGCCTATTTCGCTTAAATTCCGCGCTTCATCAAGTAAGCTGGCGGCGTAGCTAGCCTGGTCTTCGAGTCTCTTTAAGTAAATGCCTACTGATCTCAGTGTAGCTAGTTCACTTACTGCTTTTGACAAGTACTCTTTAGCTTTCTCTACTCCTATTTCGAGTTCAGCTAAATTGCCTACTTTAGGTGAAGGCTCGAGAAGAACCCACTCATTAGATGGGAAATCTACTAAGTAGTCTTTCTGCCAGCTCCACTTGGGGTTCTTTTTGAGAAAATCTTCAGCATCGAAAGCCATTTTGTTCGGGTGACCCCAAATAGCTAGTGTTTGAAGCTTCTTAATTAAACTAGAGTCTGCTACTTTCGCGTCTACTGCTCCCCACGGAGTTCCAATTACTTCACCGCACATGCTTACTGTTCGATGAGTAGGAGTCTTTTTCTGAAGGTAGACGTCGTAGTCGTCTGAAATAAACTTCTTAGCTAGCTCAAGGTCTATTTTACCGTAGTATTCTTCAAAAAGCTGATTAAGGCGCACGTACCTGGCGTACCCGCTGCAGACGAGGCTTCTGCAGAGACTTCTTGTCTCCTGTGCTACTTTCGGGTTGACAGCCATGTTTGTTGAAACGAAGTACCCGTTTTTGGTTCTGTTGATTGCATAAGTTGAGAGCCCTATTTCTACTACAGCTATTTCACCTGTTTTGATGTCTCCGAGGTACCATCTATTGGAGTATGCTCCGTTGTTTCCTGTGAGCATTATGTTTACCCACTCGTCTATACTGGACGCGTACTGGGCGGCCATTCTCGCTCTAACGAATACAGGTATTCCTGACTCATTGAAAAGCGACATAGAGATAGTTGTCTCAGATATAACTAGCCCTGCACTAGTTATGTACCAGTCTGTGCCGCTCCACATGTAGCCGGGAAAGCTCTGCATGAAGATTTCGTAGCCTTTATCGGGCTTAATGTGTATGAATACATTGAAGTACCTGGCTACGAAGTACGCAAACCAAGTATTGTGGGCTACTACTATTCCTCCGTCTTTAGTAGCGCTTCCCGTGGCTATGAAGCCGGAGCACCTTGAGTGGAGCTCTAGGAACAAGTAGTGTGAAGTACTACTGAGGCGCCTTGAATTAAGGTAGCTTTCGAGGTCCATGAAAGCATTGCTTGTAAAAATATCTTTCCAAGTAATATCGTAGCCTCTTATTCTTACTCCATCTGCTATGCCGAAGATTTCGCTCTGAAGCTCTGCAGGGACTTTAGACCACATTAAGCTAACCGAGAGATTTACTGCCTGTTTCCAGGAAATACCGTGGTAGTGTTGAAGGTATAGCTTGAGTGCGCCAATAGACTCTACTATTTCGTCTGCCAGCCAGTAGCCGTGCTGGAAACCTCTTCTGTAGGGGTCTCCTTCTATGTGAACTATTATCCAGCCAGCTTTAGTTGCTCTCCAGGATCCAGCGAGGAGCTTAAGTATGTTGGGCTGAGAGAGAACAGCTTCAGCGTAATAGAAGCCGAATACAAGTAGAGTTGCTAGAAGTAAAGAAGTCGCTTTACTCTTGTTTAACATCAATCACCCTACCGAAATTCATAAATATTAACTTTTCTATGTATCAAGTATTTCTAGGTATCAAAGAAATCTCTACTCCTGCGCTAGCTCTTAAAGTAAAGTACTGTTGTTCTCTCTGAATACTTCACTACTTCATTATAGTAAAAGAATACTTTCTTGAGCTTTGATCTGCTTTTAAGGAACATTTGGTCCATGTAGTGCTTTGATGAAGGATCCTCGCTTTCGCCATAGGGTATGAGCGTATATGCCGTAACATTATTTTTCTTCAATACTACTAGCATTGTAAAAGACGACCCGCTGTTACATACCATAATGTTGTTTTTCACGGGCCCCGTAGCCATCCATAGTGCCGGCAAGCCTTTTGTTCCACCTGATAAAGGCAGTCTCACACCTCCTCTCTCTATTACGTGTACCTCACCCCACTTTACTTCAATTCGACCATAATTTCTTTTAATAAAGTCTACGGCTTTCACCAAGCTCTCCCAAATGTCGCCGGTTTTAGTGTAGTACTTCCACCAGTAGTAGAAAATAGTTATGGCTGTTGAATTAGCGTCTGCTCTGTAGTCCCATTCTCCGAGAAGCTCTACTGCCTTCTTTAATTCTCCTGAAAGACTCTTGTTTTTAGCTGCTTCAAGTATTAGCGGTATGTATTTTTCTGCTCTAATTAGATAAGTGTCTGTCGCTAAAGCTAGCGCGTCTTCTACTGTGAAGTTGCGTGCTTCTTTGAGTACATTGAATGCTCTTATACCTCTATCATTAGTTCCTCTTCCTTCAACTAGGTAGACAGGGTAGTCTGCTGGATTTAGTCCGTGGTCTACTGTAGTATTCCACGGCGCGACGTTATTATTTTGAATAAAGCCTGACTTAGGGTTGAGTATTGAGGGTAGTTTCTCGAAGGGGTATGTTTCGCCCCACTGAGCATCCTCAAGCCACCCGGGTCTAGGTTTTTCTGGGTGGTATTTCTCTGATTTAACGTGTATTCTGGCGTTGTATAGGTAGAAGATGTTGCCTTCTACGTCGGCGTAGAGAATATTCCATAGAAGAACTCCTCTGAGCTTTAGAGCGCTGATGAATTCTTTTAGGTTTCTCGCAGTATTCATTCGGTAGAGCTGCTCTATGAAAGTTAGTACTTCTATTCCTTCTAGTGCTACGCTGTATGCTTTAAGTCTCTCTAAGTCTACGTGGACTACTGGTCCGTGTATTGAGTAATAGACTTTCTGCTTATAGTACTCGTATCCGCTGCTAGTTTTTACTCTTATTTCAATAATTTTTTCTTTAAGTTCAAGCCACTTATTTCCAATTAAGTATTTTCGGGGATCACTTGGATTGAGTTTTTCTATGAAAATGTCTGCGAGGTCTACACTGTTTCTTGTGAAAGTCCATGCTATTTTATCGTTAAAACCTATTATTATGAAGGGTACTCCGTAGAAAGTTGCTCCATAGACATTGAGCTTGTCTCCAATGAGATGTGCTTCATACCACCTGTTCATACCGTACCAAGGCAGATGAGGGTCTCCTAGCAGCATTGTTGCGTTAACTGCTGTTTTCCAGGGAGCTAAAGCACACTCATTAGAGTAGTCGGCGACTAATGGAATCTTATAACCTATGCTTACATTAAGCTCTTTGAAAGCGTCTCCCAATGGCCTCGAAAGCTGGATATAGTAGCACCAAGCTACTACATCTTTTACAGTAACTCTGTAGGACTGTAGTTCGGCTGGAAGCTCGTTTAAGTGCTCTTCAATATACTTGTTTACTCCGCAGTAAAATGCTTCAATTAGCTCTATTACTTCGCCTGAAAGCTGCTCACGGTACTTTGAAGCCGCCTCGGGGACACCAAATAAGTGTACAATGAAATCGCTTTTCAGATACTTCTTGCCGTAGAATTCGGAGAGTCTGCCTGTAGCAGTAAGGTAATTGAATATCATGTCCAGCAAGTGGTCTTCTGCTTGAGCGTAGCCGAATCCAAACATTACGTCGGCGTCTGTCTCGCCGTAGATGTGCGGTATACCGTAGATATCCCTGATTATAGTTACTTTATGCTCTTTCCTCGGGAGAAAATATTGTTGAGTAAAGTATATTGCACATAAAGCTAGTGCAATTAATGAGAATAAAACGATAGCCAGCTTTTTCTTCACGAAGTATTCTTTGAGTTTGCTTTAAATAAAGTGAATGTATGTATCGTTTACTGGTATTTTCTTAGAATTAAGTGCATTTATTTAGAATTTAAGTTTAAGATTTGCTATACTAGCTACTTCTTGTAACTACTTTCTATTGCTTTAAATGTATTTACTTAAACAAATTCTTTATTCCCATTAACTAGAAAATACTATGTTAGAGTACTAGAGAATATATTAGACAACATATACTTATCATAGATAAAAAATAAATAAAAAATAAATAGTGATTGTTTCTAAGTAGTAGTGAAGGTGCTAGAATGCCCTTCATATATACTGTTGAAGGATTAGCGCCTTACTTCGCCGAGTTCTCTGAAAGACTTGTTTCGGAGCTAGCTCTCAGAGGTACACAGATAACTGGTTTATCGCGCTCTGAAAGCAGAGTAGATATGAGTACTGAGCATACTGGTGAGAAAGGACACTTAACAATATTTATTGAAGGAAATAACATTAAGATAACCTATACTGTTGAGAGAGAAAGAAAGGAGATCAAGGAAGGTGTTGTTGGAGCTATTACTGGAGGAGCTCTCGGAGGAATTATCAGCGGACTTCTGAATAGAGACGCTGAAGCCGTAGTAGATACTATTGCTGGAGCAGCTGCTGGAGGAGCTCTTGGAGCATATCACGGATACGAGCGTTCTATTGAAGAGCAAACAGAGTTTGCTAGACTTCTTGCCGAGACTATTAGAGATACTGAGAACTATATTAGGATGAAAATTGAGGAGCAGAAAAGAATTGAGCTAGAGCGTTTAGAGGAGCTTAAGCGGGAACTAGAGGATGTTGAATGGGAGTTAAGTAATATTGAAGCAGACTTGCTTGCTCTCAAAGAAGAAGCAGAAATACTAGCTAGCGAAGGCAAAAATGTTTCAACTGTTAAGAGAAGACTTGAAGTAGCAGAAAAACTGTGTAGCGACGCGAAGAAGGCGATAGCCTCTAAGAATCCTAAAGAAGCTAAAGCAAAAGCACTGGCTGCCCGCAAAATGCTAGATAGAGCCAGAGATTTACTCTGGCAACTTTAAGATAGTAGTTTATTTACTCGAATTATTTACTGGTCCTTATCTATATTTCTAGATCCGCTATGTGCTTTACTAGATTCTCGTCACTTACTTTTCTTATTAGCTTTTCATCTGCTGTATATAGTACTGTCTTTAGTTTATCTGCTAACGCTACATAAGCTGCATCATAAATAGTTAAGCCTTTTCTCATAGCTATCTCTACAGTTTTTGAGCCCAGATCTCCTTCGATAATATAGAGTGTTATCTGATAGTCTTCAAGAATGCTTGCTACTTCTTTAAGCTCATCTTCTCCAAAATGCCCTGAGTACTTTAATGCATTAAGAACCTCGTATGGCAGAAGAGCTGGCGCAGCTAGGTCTAATAGGCCACTGACATAAGCGTCTTTAAGCAAGTTTGCTTCCTCCGAGTATTTTTCTTCTACAAACCATTTAACAACAACACTTGCGTCTACAACTACAATTTTTCTCTCCATCTTCTAATCTCCTCTACACTACTCCATCCCTCAATTTTTCTAATGAGTTTTCTAGTTCTCAGAGCTGCTCTCTTAATTCTCTCGTAGTCTTTTCCTCTTCTTTTTGATTCTTCTTTTTCGATCACTTCAGCTATAGCTCTGCGGACAACTTCACTCCAATTAATGTAACTATACTCTTCCATTTTGCGCTTCAAATTCTTATCTATTCTAAAACTCACTACTACACTCATATGCTCATACTGTATACTATTAGCGTAATATATGTATTACTATTTAGAAAGTAGATAACTGCTAAGCTTCGCTATGTTAATTTACGAGTTTTCGAACTGCTTTAACAGCGTTATGCTTTTTATTGTTTCTTCTAGTGCTGTCTGGGGACTACTTGGCTCGCTTTCGAGATTAAGTGTATATCTTTTATTTGCTTTCTTTAGAACTTTGATTATTGGCTTGAAGTCTATTTCTCCTCTGCCTATCATTAAATGATCTCTTTTCAGTGTGCTGTCGTGTACATGTATGTTGCATATTATGTCTTTGTTGTTCTCTAGGTACTGAACTATTTTCTTATGGAATTCGCTTCTCAGTGTTAAGTAGGCGTGTCCTGTGTCTAATGTCATTTTAACTAGAGGATTTTTCAGCTCATGTACTAGCTCAGGTATTTTAGTAAAATTGCCGAAAGTATTTTCCAAGGCTAGTACTATGTTATACTGTTTTACTACATCGAGGTATTCCTCAACAGCTTTTTAGTTTTCTCTATTTTTCCTCTTCGTCATTTAGATTTTTTGAATCAAGGTGTATTGTAACGAAGTCTAGGTTATTTCAGCAGCACATTCTATGCCGAATTTTATTAGCTTGCGTGAAGCTTCCTCTAGTTTCTTATCAGATGCTGCTGAATATACCTCCATGGAGGCAAAAGGTAAGTGTGCTCCCTTTGCTTCGAAATTTTGCGCAAAATCTTTCACTAGCTTCTTTTTGCGCAAGTGGCTTAGCTCTGGTAAATATATTCTGGCTTTAAGTCCATCGAAGCATAGTTCTGGATGAGAAAAGTCGAGCTCAATTGATTTTAGTTTAAGAATTTCTGCTAGCTTTAAGTAGTCTTTTACTTCTTCTTCAAAGCTTCTTCCTATGAGAACTACTCCCATTTGTAGACCATAAAGTAATATGTTTCCTTCTTTAATGCACAGCTAGTATTAATTAAAGTATCTTCAGTGAAATGTTTCAGCGTGGAAAGTGTTAAAAATGACAAATTTGCGTAACTAATGTGAGCAAATGACTTCAAGGAAATACTATCTTCCACCTAATGTCAAGAAGCCTGAAATATATCATGAAAACTGGATTGATTTCAATAAAAATGGTGTAATGGATCCCTACGAGAACCCCGAGCTACCTATCGAAGAGAGAGTCGAAGACTTATTGTCTCGAATGACTCTAGAGGAAAAAGTTGCTCAACTTCAGTCTGGAACCACTGTTCCTGAGCACGGTATGGGCAATCTCACTCTAGTTATTAGAAACCTGCCTCCTAAAGAAGGAGCAATCAAGTCTAATGACTATCAGATACAGGCTATCGAGAATACTCGGCTCGGAATACCTGTTATTATTCACGACGAATGTCTTCACGGCTGTATGGCTAAGTACTCTACTAGCTTTCCTCAAGCAATTGCACTAGCAGCTACATGGGATCCCGACTTAATGTACCGTGTGGCTAAAGCTATAGCTAAAGAAACTAGAGCAAGAGGAATACACCAGTGCTTATCACCTGTAGTCAATATAGTACGAGACGTTAGAGCCGGGAGAACCGAGGAAAGCTACGGCGAAGACCCATATCTAACAGCCGTTATGGGGGCTGCTTTCTGCAGAGCTCTGAGAGAAGAAGGAGTAATAGCTACTCCAAAACACTACGTCGCCAACTTCGTAGGCGACGGCGGTAGAGACAGCAACGAAATACACTTCTCTGAGCGCATAATCCGCGAAATATACTTCCCTGGCTTCAAAGCATGCTTTAAAGCGGGAGCGCTGTCAGTAATGGCGGCCTACAATTCTCTTGACGGAACACCCTGCTCCTGCCACAAGTGGCTGCTAACTGAAGTGCTTAGAGACGAGTGGGGCTTCGAAGGCTTTGTTGTCTCAGATTACCGCTCTGTAATAGGCATCTACGAAAAACATAAAGTAGCATCTTCCCTGGAGGAAACAGCTAAGCTGGCTTTAGAGGCCGGTTTGGACGTGGAATTACCTAGAGTAGAAGTCTATGGAGAAGCTCTACTGAAAGCAGTTAAAGAAGGACTTATTTCAGAAGAAGTATTAAACGAAGCTGTAAGAAGAGTACTCAGAGTAAAGTTCCTCATAGGGCTTTTCGACAACCCCTTCACTGATCCAGATAGGGCGGAGAAAATATGCTGCTGTGAAGAACACAGAAAACTGGCTTTAGAGGCCGCGAGGAAAGCGATAGTTCTCCTTAAGAACGAGAACAAAGTGCTTCCATTAGATAAAAGCAAAGTGAAGAAAATAGCTGTACTAGGGCCTCTCTCAGATGAATTGAGGCTAGGCGGCTACAGCGGTATACCCTGCAGAAAAATCTCTCCACTAGAAGCTATAAAAGAGAAAGCAGAGAAAGCGGGCATAGAAGTGCTCCACGAGAAAGCCTGTATACCTGATGTAAGCGAGTTTATCCGTATTTCACGCGAATACCTGCTTCTCCCAGACTCAGATGAAAATGGAGTAAAAATAGAGTACTTCGACAACCCTGATTTAGCTGGAGAGCCAGTAGTGATAGTTAGAGGCCGAGATATTAGATTCGACTGGGCCCACAACCCGCCGGACTCGCGCATACCTTTCGACAGGTTTTCAGCTAGAATTACTGCTAGACTAGTCGCACCCGAGACAGGTAGATTCGAGTTAATAGTGCTGGCAGACGGAGGCGGAGTTAGACTATGGCTAGACGGCAAGCTCCTAATAGACTCATGGGACAAGCCTACTAGCTTCCCGCTGAGAGCAGTAGTAGATTTAGAGAAAGGCCGCAAATACGATTTGAGGCTAGAGTACAGGAGAATTGGAGCCGGCTACGCTTCCTTAAGGCTCTGCTGGGACTATGCTGATGAAGTGCCAGTTGGCGTAAAGAAAGCTGTTGAGCTAGCTAGGGAAGCCGACGTAGCGATAATTTTCGTAGGAATAGATGAAGGTGAGGGTAGAGACAGAGCTATACTGAGGCTTCCTAGAGTACAGGAGAAACTGATTGAGGAAGTGTGGAAGACAGGAACACCTACAGTAGTAGTATTGATAACAGGTAGTGCTGTTGTAGGCGATTGGCTAGAAAAAGTGCCAGCTGTTGTTCAGGCATGGTATCCAGGACAGGAGGGAGGAACAGCTATAGCTGAAGTACTTTTCGGAGAATATAATCCAGGAGGAAGACTGCCTTTCACTTGGCCTCGATGCGAAGGCCAGCTACCGCTATACTACAACTACAAGCCTACTGGAAGATCATACGACTACGTAGACATGCCGGCTACACCTCTCTTCCCGTTCGGCTACGGCTTGAGCTACACTGAATTCAAGTACAGCAACTTATCTGTAGAAGTCGACGAAGAAAAGGGTCGTATCGTAGTCAGCGTCGACGTAGAAAACGTGGGCGACAGAGAAGGCGATGAAGTAGTCCAGCTGTATATACGGGACGTAGTGTCTAGAGTAGCTAGACCAGTAAAAGAGCTTAGAGGCTTCAAGAGAGTAACACTGAAGCCCGGCGAAAAGAAAACCGTGGTATTCAAGTTGACACTCGACGACTTAGCGTACTTCGGGCCAGATATGAGGAGAGTAGTTGAGCCAGGAGAATTCAAAATAATGGTCGGCAGTTCTTCAGAGGACATAAGGCTAGTAAAGACAATTAATATAGCTAAAGAACATAGAGCGAAATTCGAATGCATTAAAATAGAAAAAGAGTACAAGGGAGACAAACTAGCAGTAACAGGTGTAGTAGAAAATATTGGCAAGATCTCTGATATCGCTCAAGTAAAGCTACTAGTCAACGGAAAAGAAGTCTCAGTTAAGCGTGTAGACTTAGAGCCAGGAGAGAGAAGAAAAGTCGTATTTAAAGTAGAGAAGCCTCCAGAGAAAGCTGAAATATCAATTAAAGTAGTTTAATGTTTTTTACACCTAAATCTTCTAAAGAAAAGCTAAATATTTGCTATTAAGTACGTCTAATTAGCAGTGTTTTTATCTCGTAAGGTTTCAAGACCCTAGGCACTTTACTTATGATTTTTCCGAGCATATCTGTTTCCAGTAATTCTACTCCTTTACCGTCTAGCTTTACGCTGTACTCTTTTTCTTCGCCGTCTACTTCATAGAGCCTCATTACTATTCCCTGAAGATCCTTGTAGAGTGCGCTCAATAGCACTGCATTTCCAGAGACCTCTATTATGCTTTTCTCTGGAGGCAGCAGGCCATCGTGTCTTGTTGCTTCAACTACGATTAACGGGTTTAGCCACTCTTCTACTGTGAGGTATGGTTTAGCATGCTTCCAGTCTTCGGTATGAGGCACTAGTATGTAGTTGAAAGTGTATTTGCCTGTTCCTATGAGATGTGGATAGGCAAATCTAGTTAGTACAGATGGGTCTCTTGTGGCTAGGAGAACTGTTGATAGAACGTTTTCTTCAATTTGGTATCCTATTCTAGCTCTATTGGCCAACGTTACTCCGTAGTTTTCTGAAGAATAGTCTGCCCAAGTACTGGCCCAGAAGACTCCTGGTAGCTTACCGTTGCTTCTTTCCCAGCCCACGTAGGGCTCTTTTTCTGGCTCAAATTCTACTACGCCGAAAGGTATGCTTCTATAGACTTTGCCTTTGAAATTCAGTGGAAATACTGCTCTTATTCTGTGGTCGTAGTGGTGGTCCTCGATTGTAGTAAAGAACTCTACTACAGGCTTGTAGTTGTGTACAAGTATTTTCTGCTTTACTTTTATTTTCTCAAAGCTTTTATCCGAGACATAAGTTGTGTAGAGTTCTCCTTTAATTAGTACTTCTTTTTCAGCGATATAGTCACTGCTTTTTGTCTCAGAGAGGACTTCGTCTATAGCTAGTCCATCTGGAGGCCTGAATTTGACTTTCTGCAAAACGAGATCGTTTCCGAGATACTTGCTTGTCTCGAGCACCTGTATTCCAGTCTGCTTGTCGTATAGGCTTGAAATACATCCTTTACTGAACTCTACTTTAAAGTACTTGTTTTCAACACTTTTCTCACCCGATATCTCCTCGCTGTATTCTCCTTTCTCGAGTCTTAAGTCGTAGACTCGGTAGCCTAGTCCAGGGACTTCTGCTATGAACTCTACTTTGACTAACTTTTTGTCTCCAAGTTTTTTGAGGACTTTTACTTGGCATGGTACAGAGTTTCCTTCATAGTCATATATTCTTGGAACAAGGTTTTCTGGCAGCGTTATTTTCAGCGATGCTTTGTCTGTTCGTCTCCACGGCAGAGTATTGAAGACTACTAGTGGTGTTCCTTTGGCCCAGACTGTGTTTATTTTCAACGCAATGTAATTTATAGCGCGCTTTGTTTCGCTGAGAGCCCAGAATCGAATATTCTTGAGTATTTTGATCCATTTCTCGCAGTCTGTTTGAGAAACATAGCCGTGCGACATATCGTGGTGCCAGCTGATGGCTATATAGTACCACGCCTTCTTTATTTTCCTGTAAGGATATTTTCTTCCGTAGAGAGAAGCTATAGTACATGTTTTCTCGCAGTTGAGTAAAGCGCCTACTGCTTTAATTATGTTATAGCGTACTATGTCTCCCCCAACACCATATATAGCTGCCCAGCTGACAGGGTCGAGGTCTCCTTTAACTACTTTAAGCTTCTTCTTGGGTAGGTGCTTGAAGTACTCGCTTGGAGTAGCTACGACTACCTTCCTTCCTTTGCTCCTCCAGTACCTTATTAGCTCGCATATAGCTGGGTGAAATTCATGCCAGTCTCTGCCAATATATATTATGTAAGGAGACTCTACTCCCTCATAAATATCGGCTACCTTTTTCTCTAAGTGCTGTACTATCTCCTCTGCTCCTTCACTCCAAGTCTTTATGCCCAAAGGCTCTTTAAGCTCAACGTAAGCCCACCCGTAACCAACCCTATTGCATAAAATACGGCTTCCATCGAGTCCTTCCCAAATAAATTCTATTGGTACTCCTTTCAGCTTATATGCTTTCATGTCTGGTCTTCCTGGAACATAGTATTCGAAGCCTAGCTTACGAAGTATCTGCGGCAACTGCGGATGATGACAAGTGACATCAAAAGCAATGAATACTGGTGAATGTTTTTTCACGCCAAGGTTCTTATAAAACTCCCTTCCAAGCAACACATTTCTTATGAGAGATTCGCCGTCAATATAGAGCGGCGAAATAGCGACAGCTGGTGGAGAAACTTCTATCCTGCCTTCCTTCAAAGCAGATATGATAAAGTCTCGTAGAGCAGGAAAATCTCTCAAAAGTCTTTTAATAACATAGACGTTATCTATTGTCCACTTAAAGTCAAGGTCATTTTTAATTAAGTTCAGCGCACTGAAAGCAATAACATTATTTTGGCGCTCAATATACTCGAGCGACGGCCCCCAATAGTAACCCCAGCCGACGTCGATATGAGAGTAGAGCACTACATAGACTTCGGTATCCATGACTAATTCTCACGCAAATAAAATAAAATACTTCTCATATACACTAAATTCTACTTCAATGAAAACTCTGCACTGACAGTTAATAAAATTTTTATAATCTTTATTCTAGTTTTTAATCGTGAAGGAATATATTATTAAACAAGAAGGAGATGTAGCTGCTTATGAAACTACTCTTCCCACAGGTCATGCTCAACGTGTAGCTAAAGCCTATGTTAGAGGCTTCATGAGCGCATATAAGCCGGGATACCTCGTTCTGACAAACAAAAATCTGTATTACGTTGCGTTAAGCATAGGCGAAGGAGTAACGGTAGCAGCACTTGGCGCTAGGACACCATTCGGTATAGGTAGAAAAGTAGTTATGAGCAGGAAACTTAGCTTAGAAGACGTATATAGGGGTATTAAGACTCCCGGTAGCTTAATAATACCTCTTAAAGATATAAGGTTTGTAGAGTATCGTAAGTATTTCGGAGGCTCTACTTTAACAGTAGGCTTTATTCAAGGAAATACTCCAAGAGTCTATAGCTTTAATTTCCGAGGCTTTAAGAGCAGAGAAGACTTCTATGATGATTTAAAGAGATGGATTCTTCAATAATTTCTTTGACTTTTAGATTTCCTTTTAGAAATTCGATTATAGCTGACGAGTAGTATTCTCATATTCTAGTTTTGAATTCTTTTCTGCTTTTTTCTGTTATTTCTTCAAGTATTTTTGCTTCGTCTTCTTTTAAGGAACCAAAATATTTTTCTATTCTTCTCTTTCTTGCTTCAGCAGACTCTTTTATTAGTCTTAGAATTATGTCGCTGAAACTTTCGTTAGTGTTTTTTAGCTCAACGAGTAGTTTGTATACTTCGTCTCTAATCATAATGGTTTTAACCATCATATATACAGTCTATATATAGAAATTTTAATTTTCTGTCTACTGAAAGATAATAAAGTATTGTGTATAATTTACTTGAATATTGTTTGAGTGCCGCAGTTGCGGAGAAGCTAGCTAGATTGTTTCCTATTGAGTTACCACTTTTCTGTAATAGTCTCTGGGAACATTATTTTCCTGACAATACTAGCTGGAATTTTATTTGGGTATATGTGTAGAGAATTTACTCTTAGCGGAGAATTTCAAGGAAATTTTCAATTTAACTGAAAAAGTATTTGCTTACCGGCCTTCTAAACACTGGGTAATTACATCAAGAGGCACATGGTGGGATAACAAAGTTATATGCGTGTGAATAGGAGCGTTTATCAAATGGACTGGGGAAATAGTGTATAAAGGAAATGAAATGGATGTAGACGCTATTGGAGTAGGTGAGTTTACTAGAGCTAAAAGATCCGGATAAGAACACTGTAAATATTGTAGGATGCATGAATATTAAGAAATAAATACACGTATGATTTTATCATACATGTATGAAGAAAACTATTCTTCTTCAAGTCAGAGTTTCTGAGGAAATTGTTAAGGAGCTCGATAGACTTATTGAACTAGGTATATTTAGGTCTAGAAGCGAAGCCGTGGCTGAGTCACTAAGAAAGCTTTTGCTAGAGTACTCTAGACTTGCTACTGAAGAAGAATTTGTCATAACGCTATATTTGTTAGGTAAATTAAAGAAGGACCTAGGTCCGAGTGATGTTGTTGAAGTGAATGTAGATGAAGCAAGAAAAAATCTGCGCAAGTTTTTTGGCACAGATGAAGTAGAGAAAGTATTAAGAAAAGTTAGAGGAGAATCTTTATGATAGCTCTAGATACAGATGTCTTAGCCGTATATTTTATTTTCAAATGGGATAAAAGATACAAAACTGCTGCAAAACTAATTGAGTCTGACTTAGTGAAAGCTACCACTATTGTCAATGTACTCGAACTCACAGGATTAATGGCTATTGCTCAGGGTGCCACTAAGGCACGTCAACTTTTTACACTACTTCATAGAAGACGCGACTTCGAAATACTTTACTGGAAAGAATGGCCGTCTCTTTCCAACTACATAATGAAGTCTTTAAACTACATTTACAGGAAAATGAGTTTTGGCGATGCTCAAGTAGCGTGGATTTTAGAAGAACAGGGCGTAAATACTTTAGTTACATGGAATAAGAAGCATTTTATGAATAAAGGTTCTTTTGAAGTATTGACTCCAGAGGAATACCTTCTAGGCACTATATTTTCGTAACACTATTTACAGTATGTGAAAATATTTTATAGATTTTCGTAAATTAGAATAATTCTTAAATTATTTAAAGGAGTCGGTATTATTTTAGTAGTGTTTAGAGTTTTGTCAAAGATCTGTTGAGCTCTCCCTCTTTATCATATAAGTCTTTTCTTAATTCTTTGGATTAGCATCGAAGAGCAAAGTATCCACTTTAGTCTCTGCTAGTTCTTCTGCTAGCAGTAAATTAGCATTAATTAACGACACTTTTAGCCAGCTTAGTCTTAAACTGAGAAAAACAAGATAATAGTTTAAAAGTATTTTCTCTAACTCTTTTTGCTATCCTATGTTTAACATTAATAGATCTTTCTATTGTTATTAGATTAGTGCTCGTATGTGGTTTAACGACTTACGTATTCCTGGTAGTGGGTTTTCTGGCTCTAGTTCGTATTCTATTACTATTACTGCTTTTGAATATACACCACTTTCCTTGATTACTTCGAAGAGTTTTTTGAAATCTACTATTCCTTCTCCGAGCACTACGTCTTTCTTTTCTTTATTAATATCTTTTAAGTGTATTCCGTGTAGTCTTTTGCCTAGTTTGCGCGCTGCTTCAGCTGGGTCTTGCCCTGCTCTAGCTAAATGCCCTGTGTCGAGGCACATTCCTATAAGTGGACTGCGATTTTCTACTGCTTTGAGCACATCTTCTACTGTAGCGTATCTGTGGCCTGGTCCGTGGTTGTGTATTGCTACTGCTATACCGTATTCTTCAACTAGCTTGTCTAGCAGATCAAATGCATCTGGATCAGGGTCTGCTGTAAGAACTTCTATGCCTACTTTATGCGCGAACTCAAAGAGCTTCTTTAGTTTTTCTTCATCTCGAGGCATGTGGTTTACGCCGTGTGCAGCTATTTTGACGCCATACTTTTCTATGAGCTCTTTAGCTTTACTTACTTCATTTAGTTCGGGAGGCAAGTGTCCTGGATAAACTTCAGCATACTTTAGCTCTAAGCTAGCTATGTATTCGAGAGCTTTTTCTAGCGAAAATTTTCTAAGAGAGTAGCTTTGAACACCTAACTTTACTTCGCTCATAGTCTCTTCAACGTTAAATGCCTATAAAACATTTTATACTTCGGTTTAGCTTTCGAGTAGTGTTAAATACTCTAATGAAGACTTTTGTCTACGGAGAGACTTGATGAATATTAAGGTAGGTGTTGTCGGTTTAGGTGCTATTGGCAAGACTCACGCTAAAATACTCAAGAATCTGGGCGCCGAAGTAGCTGTATACGATATTCGATTAGATGCAGCTAAACATGCTTCAAGTGAACTTAGTTTAGAGTACTGTAGTAGCTTAGATGAACTTTTAAGTAAAGTCGACGCAGTTTATGTCTGTACTCCTCCTTTTACACATGAAGAAGTTATTAAAAGAGCATGTGAAGAAGAAAAACACATATTCTGCGAAAAACCGCTGTGTGTTACAGTAGAAGAAGCTGAGAGAATAGTTGACTATGTGAAAAAATCAGGCATATTGTTTATGATGGGATTTGTTTTAAGATTTTTCCCAGTATACAATAAGGTTAAAGAGCTTTCTGAGAAAGTAGGCCGCATTGTTAATGCCTGGTTTTTTGATATTAGGCCTCCTTATATTAAGGGGATTGGAGGCTGGAGAACTAAGAGAAAACTTAATGCTGGATTATTTGAGCAGACTGTACACGAGGTAGATATTATTAGATGGATTGTAGGAGAACCTGTTAGCGTCTACTGTATGGGCGGACGCTACGTAATCGAGGAATTCGACTACGAGGATAACATGGTCTACGCTATGAAAACAAGCAAAGGTGCGCTAGTAACTCTTATTTCAAGTATTACTGCTAAAGCTTCATCAAGAGACCTAGGAATAGTAGGTACTGAAGGAACAATATTAGTTAGAGGCGGCGAAATATACTTCAATGAAAATAAAGTAGAGTGCAGGCAGTGGAGGCCCTACGAAAAGGAAGACAAGTACTTCTTGGAGTGTATTGAAAAAGGAGAAAAGCCGTTTGTTAATGAAATAGACGGCTATAGAGCTCAAGTTATAAATGATGCTTCGCTTAAATCAATGATTGAGAGAAGAGAAATAGCGATAAAGTACAAGTACTAACTCCATAGGATTCCGAACTTCTGCTTCAGCAGCAAAGTTAGCTAGTGCAAACAATGTATTTCACTGAAATCAAGTAAGGTGCTTAGCGGAGTCTGTTGTTAGATAGAAATATCACTTAGAGTACGTCATATTATTATGGATTGGGAGACTATTAAAAGCAAATTAAAGAAGAAAATCGAGGAAAGCGTTCCTGGAGTAGAAGTATATGAGTATTCTCGCTACCTCCATGTGAAGAAGGGAGATAAAGGAGCTAGAATTTTTCTGAGCTATGGTAACTTGAGAGTACTTGACGAGACTTCTCGGAAATTCTTAGTATTTCCTCCAGACAAAATAGACGATATTGTAGATAAGGTGAAAGATATACTAAAGTAATTTAGACTATATGAAATCATATAAGATAGCTTTAGGAGGCTTAGGTGGAGAGGAGACTCTGGAGGAACTTTAGCCTTCGCTGTTCCTTTACGTCGCCTAGGAATAGACCCTGTGTTTATCTCTTTTGCTAAGTGCCATAGTGATACTATTCTTCGTGCAAAAAAGTACTCGAAGGCAGTAGTTGAAGTAACTTCTTTTTCGTGGAGCAACAGGAGGTTTTTCGAGTCTCATATCGCTTTACTGGGCTTTAAAACATACGTTATTTGTCTTAAAGAAAAAGGGAAAGACGTAGTCGATGGGTTAGAAAAACTGCTCTCAGAGCTAAATGTTAAGATATTTATATCAGTTGATCTTGGTGGAGACTCGCTTATTTTCGGCGATGAGCCTCTTTTAGGAAGCTTTGAAACAGATACTTTAGGTCTTGCGTCGCTGAGCACTATTTCTAGAGATCTGGGAGTAAAGACATACTTAGCGGTAGGTGCTTTAGGCTTGGAGGGAGGAGGGAAAGGACATAGATCCCGAGTATTTGGCAGATAATTTAATTGAATTAAATGAATCGGGCGCTTATCTCGGCTCATATAAACCTTCTCAAAAAACACTAAGTGAAGTTATTTCTGCGATAAACTACTTACTTAGTAGAGAGAAATCAGCTATGCTTACTCTTTACCGTGACGCTCTTTTAGGGAAGCTGGGTACAAGAAGGTATGATGTAGCGTATCTTCATGCTGAAGTCTGTATTAAAAACTATCACGGATACCTTTTTGTATTCAATGCTTCTAGAGTATGTGAATTAAGTAGACTTTGTCAAGCTGCTAAAGAAGGCTGGTCGCCTGCTCTGAAACGTGTAATAAGACATAGAAAAATAAGGAAACTAAAAGATAAGAGAAGCCTAGATAGAGTAGCTGAATACTTGTTGAAAAAGAAATTCGACTTAAGTAGAGTCACTAAGGATTTATACAGATAGTTTTGCTAAAGTCTCGTAGGAGGCCTTTAGAGCTAAGTCATATGCCTTAATCATTTTTTCTTCTAGCTGAGTTTCTTCGGCAGCCTTTCTTTTAACGACGTGGTCGCTTACGACAAGTACGTTTACTGCAGGTATTCCAGCTAAAGTTGCTAAGGTATATACTACTGAAGTCTCACAGTCTACTCCAAGAACTCTCCACGAAGCCCACTCATGTCCCCACTCAGGATTCTCTGTGAGAGTAGATGAAGTAGTTATTAGCAAGCCTTCGTGAACCCTTATACCCGTATTCGCGGAAAGTTCTTTTAGAGTCTCGTATAGAGTATTTGCTAAAGTAAAGTCTGCTACAGCTGGATAAGAGTCACAAACATAGTGTTTTGTAGTGTCTTCGTCTCTAACTGCCGCTACTGGAATAACTATGTCTCCTACTTCAATGAAGTCTGCTAGTCCGCCGCACCAGCCTACGCCTACTACCGCTTTAGCTTTCTTCTTGTATGCAAGACCTAGTATCCACTCAGCATATATTCCTCCACCTGCTATAGCTATGGCAGACAGCTTGACTCCCCTATAGGTTCCAGTAAAAGCTTTCGCTATACGCCCACTTCCAGTGACATCAACTGGACTCTCTAGGTACTTGTGTAGCGTAGTAAAGCCTCCCCCAAGCCCTATAATAAAGTAGTCTCCAAGCAATCTTAAATCGCCGTCTTTAATCATTATTTCGAAAATCATTTTAAACCAGTAGTCAGATGCCTTAAATACCATTAAATCACCATATCATTAAACGTAGCTACTTTTAAAGCTCTTTACGAAAATGTTTGCCGAAATCTACTGTACATCAGTTTGCATTTTCTTCTTTACTCTAGGTAAGCTCTCTTAGCGGGACTTAAGAAATACTTCAATTACTCTAGTTCTTTTATTCTATTCTACCCATATGGTTTTAGTAAATAATGGTATATTAATTGGAATATAGGCGCACTGCTGAGATGAATTGTTCAAGGAGGTATTAAATAGAGTAACAATTTATCCACCTGATGGAGAGTTTCATGAATCTTCACGGCAGCTAGCTTAATGAAGACTTATCATGTAGGCTTTACTAAATGTACTGCTTCTGTTGGACAACATAGTGTATTTTACTCAATAGTCTTGCTGTGGCTAAATAGTGTCACTTCGCTTTTCTTAAGTAGCTCGTTTACAATTTTGCATCCAGCAATAGGAGTGCTCTCAACTCTATTAATTGCAAAAACAGACTATGAAATATTGGTGCTATATTTTAGAAGTAATTATCCTTTAGTATACTTGATTTACAGTATTGTGAAATCACAAGCATATTTACTGTTATGGTTTTATGTATCAAGATTCTATAGTATTCAAAAAGAAAGCAAAGATCTCTATAGCTCATGGAAAAATACTGTAAACTACCCTAAACGGTTTTTCTCTATATCACTTCTAGTGTTTCTTATTCTAGCAGTCATTAGGGTGATGATTTATGGTTAAGTCAGCTACTTTACGTAGAATAGTAATAAGCTCAGGCTTTATTCTACTGATAGCTATTTCCTGCACTACAGTAAATAGTCTTAAAGCACCAAATTTAGTGAAAGATTTTGCTCAAACTATAGCCTCTATACTCTTTTTTACTTCAGTCGCTCTTATGGCAGCAATACATAGAAAGTATCCAAGTAGACACGATAAGCCAGAAGACATAGGAGAACTTTTCTGTGAATGCCCGTACGCGCTCTGTAGACATCCACTTTACTTTCTACTTCTTCTTGCTTAACTGTCGATACCATTATTTATGACAAGCTTGTGGGGCTTCATAGTCTGGGTACTATTCTTGCCAGCTTGGATACTGTTCATTAAAGTAAAGGAAAAAGAGCTAATAGAGTACTGGGGCGAAAAATACATCAACTACATGAAGAAAACACCTATGTTAATACCGTTTCCTCGTATATTCAAAAACAGTAGTTCTTCGAAATCTTAACTGCTCTATCTGAATCAAAAGTTACTGGCACACAGTTTTACATTCTGGCATTAAGCTCTAAGTTAAACTTATAAGTTTAACTGAAGTGTTAAACTTGTGTCAGCTGTTGTAAAGGTTTATAAGAAAGGTATTATCGTGCTCCCAAAAAGTATTCGAGAGAAAGCTGGTATCAGAGAGGGAATGATGCTCGTTGCCCGAGTTAAAGACAGAGAAATTATTTTGTCTCCTTTAGACTTGTGGTGGAGAGTCTGGGGCTGCTGTAAAGGCAAAGGTAGTGCAGAAGATGTAGAGAGAGAATTGGATAAAGAGGAGAAAATATGGGAGGAGAAAAGAATAGGAAAGTAGTTGTAGATACTTATGCGCTCATGGCAATGGTTTTTGGAGAACTGTCTTCAAAAGCAGAGAATATTATGTGCTCAATATACAAAGGCGAAGTTACTGGAATAGTCCCAGAGACCGTTGCATACGAGTATACTATACAGTGGTATAAGGGGAGAATACCT
>QMRV01000014.1 GCA_003649445.1 Thermoprotei archaeon
CTGGTGGAGCAACACCGAAAACGAGTATTTTCCCGCAGTAGTCAATTACTCTAAGAGCTTGTTCAAGTACCTTAGGGCTACCTGTAGCCTCAATAACTTTATCTACGCCTCTACCTTCAGTCAAACTCATTATCTCTTTAACAGGATCTTTTGAGCCGGCATTGATGGTGTAGTCTGCTCCAAGGCTTTCAGCTATTTTTAGTTTTTTCTCAATAAGATCAATACCTACCACTAAAGAAGCGCCAGACATCTTAGCTAACTGTATGTGAATAAGTCCTATAGGACCTAACCCAAATACAGCTACCTTGTCTCCCGTACTTATTTCAAGCCTCCGTATACCGTGAAGACAACATGCAATAGGTTCCGCGAAAGCAGCTTCCTCGAAAGAAAGTGTTTCGGGAACTTTATGCAAAAGAAATTCAGGAACCTTAACGTATTCAGCAAAACCTCCTGGTAAGTGAATACCTATAGCCTTCCAGTTTTCACAAAAATGTACGAGCCCTCTTTTACAGTAATAGCATTTCCTGCAATATAAATTAGGGTTAACAGCTACTTTGTCGCCTTTTCGGAAAAACTGAACTTCACTACCCACTTCAATTACTTCGCCTGAGATCTCGTGTCCAGGCACTACAGGATATTTGAGAGGCAATTCTCCTTTGAAAATATGTATGTCGGTTCCACAAATACCACATGCGCCAACCCGAACTAGGACTTCATTTGCTTTAATTTCATATACCTTCTGTTCAACTACTTCGCCTTTAAGAGGACCGATTATCCTAAAAGCTCTCACAGGCCCCTATTTAAATTACAATCGGCTTTAAAATAATACTTTCCCTTAGAGGTCTTTGAAAAGGACATTAAGTTAATAAAGTTCAACTAGGAAATAATATGTAGATGATGACCGGAACTACGCCGAGCAGTGCGGAAGGCCAGGACAGCTGATTTCTGATGTACTTGATTCTATTTTCATTAAAAATTTAAATGCTGTTGAGGAAAGATTATGTGTTAAACCTACTATTGCTAGTCGCTGGGTTAATCTTCGTAGTGCTTCATGCTCCATTACTTGGAATGTATATTGTCTACTTTAATATAGAGGATCTGTTTTTAGCCATATTTTTCCTTACGGCAGGATTTTTGTTAATATGGCTAAGTAGGATGATGGCAGGAGTAGCCGTTAAGAAGGTGGTGCCAGAGTTCAAGTATGGGGCATCTCACTTAGGATGTATTTTTAAGGGTCTAGGCTTATCTGACGTAATCACAATATACTTATTTACTGAGATAGTGGCTGTACTAGTCTGCGCTATTGAAGGAAAGCTGGGAGAAATAAGTGAAGTAGCGGCCGCAATTTACTTCATTTTGACCATAATTATTTGTATAACGTATGCTATTTTTTGTCATCCGTATATAACGTATGCAAAAGACGATGCATTCGTAGTTAGTTCTATTAAAAGTAAATTGAAGACTGCTAAGTCTATTAGTTATGTGCGGACTTCAGGGCTTCTAGTATATTTAGGGGACTCGACTGTGCTATTGATTAGAAGTCCTCCTTTTGAAGGAGCTTCACCACTTATAGGCTTTATACTTAGTCCTTTTAATCGTGAAGAAGAGTTAACTCAACTAATAATTGCAGCTACTTTCAAGAATTCTACGGAATATTTCTCGTTATCCTCACTAGTAGATTGTCCCGCTCCACCTAAAGTCGCGGAAACTTTTGAGAAAAACTATGTAGAAATAAAAGTCGATGGAGAACTTATAATGGGTGTTAAAACAAGAGTAATACTAGATATTCCTCATCCAGAGAAAAGATTACATAGACTTAGAGGAGAAGCAATAGTAGTGTATACTGATCTCAAAAGAAAAATTCTTAAGCGAATGGATAAAAGTGTAAAGTACTCGGCAATGTTCTTAAGTAAAATAATACCGATCATGATAAACTATTTAAGAGAATAATGTCCCCCGCTGGCCGACCTAACACTCATTCTCATCCCCCTAAGGTCGTCATGTAGGCGGGGAAGGCGGGGTATGCGATAATACGAAGAAGGAGAATAAAAGTTTTCAGCTGACTCTTCTTTTCTTCACTATTCAGCTGTTCCAGCGTTCATCACTCAGTATTTGTAGGCAAAGCTGTATAAAAGTGTCACGTTGTGACTTAGAGCTAAGCGCAACAGATATATTGTCTGACACTGCTCTAATTCCATGGATAAGATAGCAGAGAAGATAAAGAGTTTTCTTGATCAAATGAACTTGAAGTACGAGTATAATGAGAGTGAAAGAGTTTTCGTGCTGCCTTTCAGATAAGTCTTTCGGGAGGAGGATACGCTTTAGCTACTGTCTTCGTGAGATATGGTGAAAAGCAAGTTCTAATAGTATCTCTGCTTCTTTCCCGCAGCACTATATCTTCTGATATCGATAAAGCAAAGCTTTACGAGAGGCTTCTAATGGATACGTATTATCTATGTACGAAATTACTTATGGCTTAACAAAGGAAGGCGATATTTTTATTCACACAGAAAATTCATAAGAAAGCTTTAGAATACAACAATTTTTTAAACAGAGTTTAATAGTGCGATCTACGGAGTTAAGCACTTCGTTGAAAACGTATTGAAAGACTTTAAAAATATAGAGAGCATACAAGACTGTAATATATCTGAACTATTCTACTAAGCTAAGAGAATATTAAGTAGTTCTATTTAGTTTAGTCGAATGTGGAAGATTATAGGTATTTTGCAAGTAGCTGTTCTTTTCTCAGTAAGAGACATGTGCACCCGTAAAGCTAGAACATGCCTTACAGTACTAGCTATAGTTGTTAGCGTGTCTACTCTTGTAGCATTGAGAACTGTGGGCATAGGTATGCATAGTGAAGTAGAAAAGCAACTAAAAGGTCTCATTAGTGCAGATCTGATAATAGTTAGCGAGGAAATAAACATACCTGAATCAGTAGTCGACATAGTCAAGCAGATTCCTGGAGTAAAGAATGCTGCGCCAGTAATTTTCATTACAGGTAAAGTGGGAGTATCTCGATGCTACTTAGCTGGAGTAAGGAGAGAAGATCTAGTATCTTTCTTTAATGTGACAGTTATTAGAGGTAGGCTCCCTTATGAAAATGAAACGGATTTTCTTTTGGTAGACGAGTCTGTTTTTTCTGAAAATAAAGTAATCTTAGGTAAGTATCTCCCTGTAAAAGCACTTTATATTTCATCTAAAGTCGAGTACTTAAAGGTAGTAGGTATTTCATCATCTTTTCTTGGAATAAAGGGAGCATCCCTGTTTTCTGGCGCAGCTATGTCTTTAGAAAAGTTACAGGATATGATTGGCAGAAAGGGGTATGTAAGTCATATACTGATTAAAATAAATGAAGGAGTTTCAATAGATTTTGTTAAACATGAAATTAAGAAAATTTTCCCCAAAGCTAGTATTGTTCAGCAAAAAGATATACTAGAAACCATTATGAAAGTTCTTAAAGTTATAGAGGGCGTGTTAATGGCGATCACTTTAATAGGGCTATTAGTAGCTGCTTTAGGTGTAATGAATACTATGACTATGACTGCGAGAGAGCATGTAAGAGAGATAGGAATTATGAAAGCTATAGGAGCAGACAGTACACATATTCTTGTGATATTTCTAACTGAAGCGTTCTTAATGAGTATAATAGGTGGCGTCTTAGGCGTTGTTGTAGGCTATGTTGAGGCCCACTTTGTGAAGTTCCTTTTGCTTAAAATGGGTTTAATGATGGAAATACCGATATTCTTTGTTTCAGAAGTAGCTCTTTTAGGTATCCTTATAGCGGTATTTATCAGTTTACTATCAGCATTTTATCCTTCTTGGTCTGCTGCAAAGATAAGGCCTTTGGAGGCTCTTAGATATGAATAAGCCCGTAGTCAAGCTTATTAATGTAACTAAAGTATACGATGTTTCGAAAGAGGTTAGTGTTAGAGCACTCGATAATATTAACTTAGAGGTATATGAAGGTGAAATTCTGTGCATAATGGGACCTTCTGGCTCAGGAAAAAGCACTCTTTTGAATATCATGGGTACTCTTGACAGACCTACATCAGGAAAGGTAATAATCGATGATATTGATGTCACTGATTTAAGCGAAAAAGAGTTAACCCATCTCAGATGCCTTAAGCTGGGATTTGTTTTTCAAATGTATAACTTGATTTCCACTTTGACTGCCTTAGAAAATGTGATGTTGCCCATGTTCTTCAGCGGCAGATATACTTTAAAGGAATGTAAAGAGAGAGCATTAATTTTACTAAAGTTAGTTGGATTAGAGAAGTGGGCTTATCATAGACCGAGCCAGCTTTCGGGAGGCCAGCAGCAGAGAGTTGCTATAGCGAGAGCGCTTGCAAATGAACCTTCAGTAATACTAATGGATGAGCCCACTGGAGCAGTAGATATAGTCTCTGCGGCAAGTATATTAAGACTGGTCAGATGTCTTAACGAGTACCTTGGAGTTACTTTCGTTATAGTAACCCATAATCCTGAGTTAACACAAATAGCTCATCGAACAGTATTCATTAGAGACGGCAAGCTCTTCTATTCAATGGAGGAAGCTCTCAAACTCAAAATAACAGCTGAATACGACTACAATATTCTTCTGGCTCAACTTAAACTGCTTGAGTTAACAGCTAAAGGCTTAAAAAGAATGGCTGAATCAGGTACTCTTTCAGCCGAAGAATATTTAAAGGCCAAAAATGAAATACTAAAGAAGTTGAAGCGAATTAAAGTTAAGCTTCATGATGAGCGACCTCGGAACCGAGCTATGACGACGAATCCTAACTCCCCGAGCTGATGTGTGTAGAGTATGAAGGTCAAGGTACTACTCAAATACAATATTCCTCCTCGCGAAGAGATTATTGAAGTAAAAGAAGGAGCAACTATAGCTAAAGTTCTCTATAAACTAGGAATCAGGTACGATTCAGTCATAATATCATATAAAGGTAAAATAATCTATGAACCGTTCTCAGTTAAAGTAAAAGAGGGGGAGTCCATTGAAATTTTGCAGTTATCTGATGGTGGATAATCTGAAAAGCTGAAGCTAACTGAGAAACACTCTAGTTTGACAGTCCACTGGATGCTAAAAGTGTAATAATGTTGGCTTCTTCCTTTTCTTGATGTAAACTACTTTATCTCCCTCCTCAAGCAGAAGATTTGCTTCAGGAATAAACGCGTCCTTTTTTCTTAAAACAACTATTGGATACTCGTCTTCAGCCAGAATTTCCGTTATTTTCTTACCATGATCTCCTTTAGTTACAACTTTCTCTTTTAAGTCAAAGTCTCTTCCAATACATTTTTCCAGTTCTAAAAGTGCCTCTCCTTCGAGAAGCATTCTTATTCTAATAGCCGCGGACTCAAAGAAATCTACCACGGTTTTCAGATCGAGCATTTCGCATATTTCACGATAAACAGGGTGCCTTATACTAAGAATAATTTTCTCAACACCATACTTTTTAGCTAACATTGCTGTAATTACATTAATGTCATCTCTTTCCGTTACCGCAATAAAAGCGTCCGCATTTTTTATGCCTGCTTCTTCGAGCAGCTTAGGGTTTGTTACATCCCCGCAGAGAATAGATAACTCAGGATGTTCTGTCAGCAAGTGTTCACATACTTCTGGGGCACTGTCTATTACCGTTACCTCGTGTCCTTCTCTTAAAAGTTCTTTAGCAATAGCTTCTCCTACACCCTTACCTCCAGCAATAATTATTCTCATAGTTGTGTCTAGGCTAAATATTTATGCCTGAATATATTTTTTCTCGAAGATGGCAGCAATGCTGGGGGCTGTTATAAGGCGTAAAATTAGGGTATTGAAGGCGTTCTTCATTGGAATACCTCATAGATTTTTCTTCAGATGGATTTTTTTAGCCATATGTATAGGAATAGTAGTTGGATTTACAGTAACAATATTTCATTTCACAGTAGAATGGCTTTCGGAGATACTTCTTGAGGAAGTTCCTGAGAAGTTCCACATACCTTATCCCTACGTTTTTCTAATAGTAACTCCTATGGGATGCGGATTAGCAGGGCTAATAGCTCAGACTATGGCTTCTGAAATTAAAGGTTCAGGAACTAAGCAGATGTTAGAAGCTTATCATGAGAAATTAGGACTTACTAGAAAGAGAGTACCTTTCCTCAAATTCATCGCTTCTGCTTTCACAATATCTTCTGGAGGTAGTGCTGGCTACGAAGGACCTATGGTTCAGATAGGTGGTGGACTAGGGTCTATTGTAGCACATGAGCTAAGGTTAAGAGTACTTGAAAGAAGGGTGCTCATGCTCGCGGGAGTCGCTGCGGCTATCGGAAGTGTATTTAGGGCTCCTCTTTCTGGAGCCTTTTTCGCAGTAGAATTACCATATGTATATGATGTTGAGGTAGTAGCTCTGCTACCCTGTGTTTTAGCCTCAGCTATATCATATTCGATATACGCCTCTTTTGTGGGCTGGGAGCCCAGGTTCCACACACTTCAGCTTGAAGTAACTTCAATAGAGGAGCTAGGACTATATGCTATTGAAGGAGTCTTCCTAGGATTTATAGCAATATTGTATTCAGTAATATTTGAGAAAATTTCACATATGTTTGAGAAAACTAAGCTTCCTCTACCCATAAGATGTGCTTTAGGCGGCTTCTTGACGGGATTAATTGGAGTATTTTATCCTGAAGTAATGGGGCTAGGTTATGATACTATCGAAGAAACTCTATTAGAACCTAAGGATATGGAAAGACTTTTTATAATAACAATACTGAAGATTATCGCTACATCGCTTACAGTAGGTTCAGGTGCCAGTGGCGGGCTTCTAGCTCCAGCCATATTCATTGGAACTACAGCAGGGGGGAGCATAGGCCTGTTATTCAAAGATATTGTTCCCGAGCTTGTTGATCATCCATCTAAATTCGCGCTAGTAGGCTTAGGAGCATTCATAGCTGGCGCCGCGAAAACACCTTTAACGGCTATTTCTTTAGTAGGCGAGCTTAGCGGAAACTATAAGCTCTTAGTACCATTAATGATAGCTTCATCAATTACCTTTACGATGTCTGGCAGAGTTAGCCTAATGGAGTACCAGGTAAGAGATCGCAGTAAGTCGCCTTTAGGAAAGCTAGCTGAAATGAACTTAAACGGTGTAAGACAATAGTTGTGGCTGAGGAAGTTTTCTCTAAGTTACCTCGTATAAAGAAAACCGTAGGCAAATGATCCATGTAAGGGATTTTAAAAGAAACTTAAATAATTGGTTTTGTTATCCATAGTGATAGAAGTATGCTAAGTAGGGCGCGATACCTCAGAACACTTAAATATTCTAAAATGTACCTTGATAGAATAAAGTCTCTCGAAAAGTGGTTTATTTTAGGAACACTTATCGGAATTATCTCGGGTTTCAGCGCAGTGCTGCTAAGGCTACTTGTAGACACAGCGCTGTACTTATGTTTAAACAATATCGCGGGATACAATTTTCCCCTACCTCTCGGCGAAGGAGAGAAAGAGCTCATAGAGGAACTGGAGCTCGAAATAGAGAGAGCGTGGGCTTTTCCGCTTTTAACAGGGTTAGGAGGGCTTCTCTGCGGTATCATAGTATACATATTCGCTCCCGAAGCAGAAGGACATGGAACAGATTCTGTAATACATGCATTTCATAGGCTAAGAGGACTTATTAGGGCGAGAGTGCCTATAGTTAAGTCGATAGCCACAGCAATAACAATCGGTACAGGTGGAAGTGCTGGTAGAGAAGGACCAATTGCTCAAATAGGAGCAGGCTTTGGTTCTTGGATAGCCAATATTCTTCATTTGTCTATAAGAGATAGAAGAATAGCTGTTTTATGCGGAGTAGCAGGAGGAATAGGCAGTATATTCAAAGCGCCCTTAGGCGGAGCTATCTTCGCGTTAGAAGTCTTGTACAAGCGTGATTTTGAATTTGATGCTTGGGTGCCAGTGTTTATTTCATCCATAGTGGGCTACACTATAGTTGTTTCCTTATGGGGTCCTGAACATATCTTTGCTATACCTGAAGACATAGAATTCAATATAGCTGAGCTTCCCTTTTTCTTCTTACTGGGCGTAATAATGGGCGGTTTAGCTATAGTTTATGTCAAAATATTTTACGGCATACACAGGTTCTTTAAAAAGGCTAAAATAAATCCCTACTTAAGACCAGCCTTAGGAGGGCTTCTTACAGGTCTAATAGGTATAGCCGTACCAGAGGCTCTGGAAATGGGATATGGATGGATACAATATGCAATATTCAATAAGCTTAGTACTGAGCGAATGCTTCTTGTCGGTGCAACAAAGATACTTACTACTTCACTTACGGTGGCTTCAGGAGGTAGTGGAGGAGTCTTTGCGCCTTCTCTAGTAATAGGTGGGCTCATAGGGGGAGGGCTAGTAAAGCTTCTTAACTCGGTATTTGACTTAAACTTAAATACGGCAGGCTTCGTCATAGTTGGAATGATGAGCTTTTTCTCGGCAGTAGGCAAAGTCCCCTTGGCGGCAATGATCATGGTTGCTGAAATGACTGGAGGATATGACCTACTAATACCGGCAATGTTAGCCTGCGCAACGAGCTACCTAGTTTCAGGAGGGCACAGCATATATATTAGTCAGGTTTTTTCGAGAATAGAGTCTCCTGCGCACTTATGCGAATTCAATGTAGATATACTTAAAACAGTTAAAGTAAAGGATGTCATGGTTAAACATGTCGTAACAGTATCGCCAGAAGCTAAATTAAGTGACGTAGTGAATTTAGTTAAAAAGACAGGGCACTCTGGTTTTCCAGTAGTCTCTGATGGAAAACTAATAGGTATGGTTACTTATACGGATGTAGCTAAAATACCTGTTTCTAAAAGAGATAAACTCGAAGTAAAAGACATTATGAAAAGGCCTATAGTAGCCTATGAAGATGAGTCACTGGATATAGTAATTCACAGAATGATTACCTACAGAGTAGGCAGGCTTCCTGTAATAAAATCAAGAAACGACTACCATCTACTAGGTATACTCACTAGACACGATATAATCAAAGGTTATGAGGCAAAAATAGAGCAGCTATATAAAGAGAAAAGAGAACATGAAAGTCAGTACGTGGAATCTTCGTCATAGTGCTCAGAGTGAATACGTTTCATCACTAAGTTAGAGTTTTGTCCGGAATTATAAGAAGATATCTGTAGTGATTTTGTTGCAAATTTTAGAAAGGTTTCTATTCAGTATTGCAGTATCTATACCATAGCAAGCAGTAAGGCGCACGGGCCAAAAATTATTCATGAGAGCTATACTGGCACTTAAAGGTCTGAGTAATTAGCGTGTATTTTTCATGAGAATTATAGATATTAAGCTCGAACTAACAATTTCACCTATGAATTTTAATGATATTGAGAAAGAAGTTTACAGTTATGTTGAGAAACTATATAGAAATGTGAAAAATCCTTCGCATGGATTTGACCACGTACTTCGAGTATATAGACTTTGCTTAGAAATAGGTATAAGGGAGAAAGCTGATTTAAACGTGCTTAAAATAGCTAGTCTGCTCCACGATATAGGTAGAGCACTAGGCTATGAGAAAAACCACGCAGCAAAGAGCGCCGAAATAGCTGAAAAATACTTATCCTCGCTGGGACTTCCACTAGAATTTATCGAAAGAGTCATAGAAGCTATTAAAGCTCACAGCTTTTCATCGGGAGAAATACCTAAGTCTCTTGAAGCAAAAGTACTTTCTGATGCAGATAAACTCGATGCTATAGGAGCTATAGGTATAGCGAGGTGTTTTATGTACTCTGGTGAGCAAGGTAGAGGCATAGATAAGTCTATCGAACATTTCTATGAAAAATTGCTGAGGCTCAAGGATTTGATGTACACTGAGACGGCTAAAAAAATTGCTTTAAAAAGACATAAGGTAATGCTAAAGTTTTTAGAGCAATTAAAGAAAGAACTAGAGCTGAAAGACGTAAATAGCTCGAGTTGGCGAATTTAGCCTAGTATTAGTGGAAGCCCCTTTAGCTGACACAGGTACACCGCTAAAGGTGGTCCTATCAACACTAGAAGCATTAGTCTAATTATATCACATATCATGCCTACTTTGAACATATTCCATAGCTTAATGTAGCGGGAGCCATAGACTATAGCCATAGGAGGCGTAGTACTGGGTAGTGCACTTGAAATAGACGCAGCCAGCCCCGCGATGATTACAGGAGGAATAGGGTTTATTCCTGCTCCAATAGCCATTGCTGCTACTAGAGGACATGCTATTAGCGCGGATGCAGTATTAGACGCAGGGTACGTTATGAGGAAGGCTAATATCGCGCTTATAAATGAAAGAGTGTAAACATTTATTTTAAAGAAGTGTTGCGATACAATAAGTCTTGCTATCCACTTATCAAAGCCCGCTGCTTGTAGTCCTGCTCCCAGAACTATTCCCCCTCCAAATAAGAAGACCACGTTCCAGTCTATTCCCTCCTCGATATCTTTCCACTTTAAGAGTGGCCTGTTCTCTACTTTAATAAGTCCTAGCAGAAGTATAGCAAGTACTGCTGGCGCGGCCTCGGGCAGAACTGCTTTAAGAAGATTGCTCAGCCAAGTGTACTCTGGATTTATTGTAGAGTATATTAAAATTGAGCCAGGTATAGTCCATAGGAAGAGAGTTAACAGAAATATTGCTAGAACAATTTTTTCTCCGCGAGACATAGGCTTAAGCTCGATTTTACTCAATAGCTCTTTTCTCTTTTCAATTGAAAGTTCTTTTACTTCGGGCTTTATTAATGCAAAAGTAATGAACCACGTTATCACTAGGCCTAAAAAAGCGTGAGGAGTTCCCACAATTATCCAGTCAAGGAAAGTAATTGTTGTTCCAGGCATTGCTGTTTCAATAGCGCTTTTAGCTATAAGATTCGGCGGAGTGCTGATTAAGAGAAACATAGCCCCCGCTGTCGCAGCCTCGCCTAGAGCAAGCATTGTTGCTTCACCATACCTACTTCCTCTCTGAAAACCTAGCGTAGTGAGATACGCCAACACTATTGGATACGTAATTGAAGTAGAGGCTGTTATAGAGCCAGTCATCGTGAGTATGAATACAGGTAGACAGGCTGTGAAGAAAGCTGCGAGAGCAGGATTGCTTCCTTTGTAGAGCGAGGACAGTTTAATAGCTATTCTTTTATCCAGACCCCAAACCTGAAAAGCCTTGGCTAAAACAAAGCCTCCCATGAAAATCCATATTATTGGACTTGTAAACGATGAGAGAGCCTTTTTCCAGCTGACAAGACCAACCATAGGAAAGAGCAAAGCAGGTACAAGCCCTGCTAGCCCCAATGGAACACACTCTGTTATCCACCATGTTGCCACCCAGAAAAGTACTCCTAAAGCAAGCTTTAAGTGATAAACACTTACTCCAGCCTGGCTTGCTGCCTCAACCATACCCGGAAAAGGCGGCGTTATAAGCCATAGCACTGCAAGTAGAGGTCCTAGCACTAAACCTAGCTGTTCTCTACTCAATTTTCTAGACACAGTTTATTTTTAGTTTTAAGTTTTAAGTATTGTCGTTTAATCATTAAAGACCAGACTTTATGTAATTCTACCTAGAAGCTCTATCTCATAGTACTATTTAAAAGAAACCTTAACTAAGTTGCTTTAATAATTACTAATAGTAATTATCTTCTCGAGAAATATTTATAAGAAGCATTTCCTAGCTATCATCGATGAAAATAGTAGACCTATCTTTCAAAATAGAAAGCGGAGCACCTGTATTCCCTGCACACCCTAAGCCAGCAATTCTGCCTTGGTCAAAAATAGAAATTCAAGGCTTTTACTCAAACGTTCTCTTCTTGTCAGAACATACTTTGACACATGTAGATGTTCCCGCACACTTTATTAAAGACACACCTACGGTAGACGAAGTACCTTTGGAGAAATTTGTAGGAGAAGGGGTTGTACTTGACTTTAGCTATAAGAAGCTGAAAGAAGAAATCACGTTAGAAGACTTAAACAAAGCTCTTGAAAAAACTCGTGTCGGAAAAGACTATATTGTATTGCTCTATACAGGTTTTGACAAGTATATAGGTAGACCTGAATATTTTACGGACTATGTCGGCCTGAGTAAGGAAGCTGCTGAAAAGCTAGTAGAAATAGGTGTAAAGGCTGTTGGACTAGATACACCATCGATAGACAGGCCGCCTTTTGAAGTACATCCAGTATTGTTGTCGAAAGGCATAGTGATATACGAATGCTTAACAGGCTTAGACAAACTTTTAGGCAAGAAATTCAAGTTTATAGGCCTGCCTTTAAAAATAGCTGGTGGAAGCGCTTCACCTGTAAGAGCTGTTGCGGTGCTAAAAGAGTGATCTCCATAACCGAGTTACAGTTAAAGCTAGTTCTTCTTGTTTTTTCCATTCCCCTCGGAGGACACTTTTTTCTTTAAGTTCTTTAAGCTCCTTTTTTACGTGTTCAGGGATTTTCCCTGGAGGAGCATTTTCAAAGGGAGTTCCAGGTAACGGTATGAATGTATGTCCTCTGATAACAGCGCCTTTGCTAGATAGTTCTTTTATAGCTTTAAGCGTTAGCTCAAGGTCCTCTTCAGTTTCACCTGGAAGACCGAAAATAAAGTCTACGCAGGGAGTAAAACCATACTCTAGTGCTAAGTCTACTGCATCGTAGACATCTTCAATAGTATGCTGTCTCCCAATGTCTCTTAGAACACGGTTGCTGCCGCTCTGCGCGCCTATAGCCAACGTCTTATTGACAACATATTTTGCGACAATGTCCAGCACCTTTCTTGTAACAAACTCTGGACGTACTTCGCTGGGAAAGTTACCTAAATGAACTCTTGTCCGAGGAATAGACTTCACTTCTTTCAGCAGAAGCCTCAGTTTCTCTGGATTAGGTTGTTTTCCTGTTTTCGACCCATAGGCAAAGCCGTTCGGGGCTATAAAGCGTATAGTTCTTCTACCTTGCTGCACATAGTACTTAACCCACTTCTTGACATAGTCTACTGACCTATATCTCACGGTAAATGAGAAAATTCTCGGAGTTTGACAGTACTTACATGCATAAGGGCAGCCTCTCATTATCTCTATAGGAGGAAAAAGCCCATATTTCCTGGAGCAGGGAGGATATTTCTCTAAATCAACTAGCTTTCTTCTTCTCGTGATCACTACTTCTTTCTCTCTACTCCCCCGGAGAGCTATTCCTTCGACACAAATTAAGGGCTTATCTCTCAGTACTGCTTCAAGAATATCAATTAATGTTTCTTCGCCTTCACCTACTACAGCTACATCAAACCCTAGCTTGAGAATAGTTCCTCTAGGATCTCCTGTAGGATGAGGCCCTCCAGCTACTAAGAGCAATTTATCTTTAAGAATTCTCTTATAGTCTTTAAGTCTTTTAAATTCTTTTAAATAGTTTTGAAGCTGTGTAGTCATTACAGAATATAGTACTATTATTTTATCGTAGTAAGAAGATCTTTTATCTAAATGACCAAAAACATCTTCTGTTAACTCTACATCAATTCTGTAGAATACATCAGATGACTCTAAAGCGGCAAGAATATAAGCTAAGCTATTTGCGTTAATTTTATTGTATTTAAATAGAGCTAGTATTTTCATCGGTGTCTATAGTCTAAGAGTTTTTGAAGAGTATTAATGTTGATCTCGCGGACTAGTCCCTTTTTCTCGACCGCTAGGGCTGCCGCGTAGCCTGCTGTTTCACCTAGCGAACAAGCAATAGGCATTACTCTTATTGCAGCCTGCGCCTCATGTGTAGTAGAAATACATCTCCCGGTTACAAGAAGATTCTTTAGTCCAAGAGGTACGAGACACCTGTAAGGTATCTCGTAGTAGTCTCCAGGAGGAGGCCCTTTCATAATAGTTTCTTTGTCTGATGGACGCATTGGATGGATATCTATAGGGTAACATCCCGCAGCCACGGCGTCATCAAATTTTCTCGCTTTCAAAATATCGTCTGCTGTTAAGACATACTCTCCGATAATTCTTCTAGTTTCTCTAACACCTATAATCGGAGCTGACTCAAGTAGATATGCTTCCTCAAAGCCGGGAATATGTTTCTTTAAGAAGAGTACTAGCTTGTATGCCTGCCAGTAAGCCATGATTGTAGCTTTAGTTAAATCGCGGCTAACTAAGCCGGAAAGCATCTGTACTCTAGTCATGTTGACAAAAGCTTCGCCTCTACGAGGAAGACATGTAGGGAAGAATACCTTATTTTGTGCAGGAATTTCAGGGAAATCTTCTCTGTACTTATTGATAGCTTTAGATAATCCCGCAAACGAGAAGGGAGCTCCTATTTCAACACATTTCTCGATGTAGTTAAGGTTTACCCACTCGGAGCAGTCGTTTGCGGTTCTCAAGTACTCGACGAATTTCTTATAATCTATGTTGCCTATTCTAAACATTAAAGTCATAGGCTGAGCTACTTCTCCATCGCCGTACTCCCATTTAGCGCCAGCTGAAGCAGCTAAATCTCCGTCGCCAGTAGCGTCTACAAATACTGTTCCCTTGATTTCTTCAATACCTTCTTTCAAGCTCACATTAATGGATTTAATAATTCCATTTTCGGTATTCGCTGTTAACACCTTAGAGTAAAGAAGGATATTCACACCTGATTCTTCACATATTTCGAATAAAACTCCTTTAAGAACTTCTGGGTCAAAGAAGTGAGGTGGCTCTCCCCACGCGCCGCGACTGTCTTTTAGTCTTTTAATAATTTCTAAAAATATTTCATTTGCCAGCAATTTATTTTTATTTAAATAATATTTCATGAAAGGGTTTACCAAACCTAGCGTAGCACATCCTCCGAGGAAACCGTGTTGCTCGATGAGCAATACTTCTTTTCCTTTTCTCGCTGCAGCTACTGCGGCCGCCACACCTGCGAGTCCTCCTCCACAGACTACAATATCGTACTGCATTTTCTCACATCTATGCTAAGAGTACTTTGTTACTTTCACTTGAAGGAAGTGATCTATAGTATAGAACTTTCTTTTCTCGAATAGCCTGCGGTTTAGCTCAAAGTCTTTGTCAAGGAGAATAGAGGCCATGCGGCTTCTGCGCTGGGGAAGCTTTATGAGAATTTCATTTCCTACTTTAGAGGCCGCAATATCGTGTAGTTTAAGTAATTTTTCCGCCTTATTTACTTCATTTGATGGACCAGAAATTCTGAACATAGCTTCTGGAAAGGCTATATCTTCGCTAATAGACTCACTTACAGCTTCTTTTACTTCTCTTTCTTTTTCATATGTGTAATAGGCTATGTGTGCTATTATGAGAGAATGTATGTTGACTCGATCTGAAAGAAGGTACTCTCCTAAGCCTACTCCCCATGTCTCTACAAGTAATTTGGCTGAATGTTCATATGGTACATGAGAACCTAGAAAAGTGGCTGGTACTACTACATCTTCCCTTCTAGCACCCTTTTCTTCTCCAACAAACCACCTCTCTTTAATTTTCCAGTGACCATATCCCTCATTTACTACTGCATCTATTGCTCTCTCCATGATCTCTCTAGAGAGATCTTTTATACTCTCACTTACCATGAAATAAGGAGTGTCAGTAAGCGATATCATAAATTCTTCTTCTCCATCAGGCCACTGTGGAGGATAACCTCCTTTAAAGTAAAATTCATGCATATCGAGCACTATATGAGGCCTGAATTCATTTAACAATATGTGAAGACACTGTGTCTCTTTTTGAGTTAAATAGAGCCAGTCTCTATTAAGGTCTACTCCCTCAGCATTTACTCTAGCTTTGCCAAAGACATTTTCCCAAGAAGGCTTAGGGTTTTTTACGTAAAGGCGGTAGTACTCTTCAAGTCCATCTGGATTAGCCGCAGGAACCAGCGCTATCTTACATTTGCTTAAAACATCTCTCATAGGTATTCCTCCCACTCTACCTTCAGTTAAACACAGGTAGGTAAAATAGAGAGCCGCGTTAGTTGTAGCAGGTTCATTACCGTGAAGTCTACAAATAGCTAGTATTCTAGTATCACCTTCCCCTAGCTTTATACAGTGAAGAGGTTTATTCAAAGAGCTATAGCCTATTGTCTCTACTTTAGCTCCTATTTTCTCTAGCTCACTTACTATCTGCAAGTAGTCTTGAAAAGAGAGTATTTCGAAAAGTAGCTTTCTACGCACAATATTAGCCTTTTGCTTTAAATTTTAAATTTATCTACCGCCGAGGATTAGTCTAGAATAGAATGACTACTGTCATTAAAGTAGGTACATGTGGATGGAGCATTAAAGGTGGCAGAAAAGCTTACTTCGAGAAATTTAATGTAATAGAGCTCCAAGATACATTCTATAACTTACCTACAGTCAAGAGAGCTAGAAAGTGGAGAAATGACGCGCCCAAAGACTTTGAATACTGTGTGAAAGTATGGCAAGCAATTACACATCCACACACGTCACCTACTTGGAGAAGACTTAAAGAAAAACCTCCTGGAAATCTCGAAAACTACGGCTTTCTCAAGCCAACTAAAGAAAACTTTGAAGCATGGGAAAAAGTACTGGAAATATGTAGAGTACTAGAAGCGAAAATATGTGTCTTCCAGACACCGCCTTCGTTTGAATACAGCGAAGAAAACGTCAAGAATGTAAAAGAATTTTTCTCGTCAATCTCTACTAATGAAGTTACTATAGCCTGGGAACCTAGAGGAACCTGGAACGATAATTTAGACAAGGTTAAGGAGATAGTCGATGAACTAGGGTTAGTTCATGTAGTTGACCCGTTTAAGAGATGGCCTGTATCAGAGCACAAAATAGTCTACTTTAGACTCCACGGCAAAGGACCTCGTGAAGTAAACTACCGCTATAAGTACACAGATGATGATTTAAAGTGGCTTCGCGATCAGATCTTGTCCAGGTATGAGGGTAAAGAAGTGTACGTAATGTTTAACAACGTCTACATGGGCCAAGACGCCTTAAGATTCAAGGAACTACTTACTCAGTAGTGCGCACTATAAATCTGCATACAGGGTCTCCGCAGGCAATGCATGTTTCTTCAGTAACTTCAGTTTTCTTTCTCCATAGGGCTTCAGTAAATCCAGCCAGTAGTCCTCTAAATAAGTGACTTGTAGGAATCTTTTTCTCTCCTAGAAATATCATACACTCAAACAGGTTCTTAGCCTCTACTACTACTTCCCTTTTATCGATATACTTTATGATTTCACAGTCACCCCATCCGAGAGCTTTAATCCAAAAGAAGAAGTGGTTTAAGGCATCATAGTCAGAGTACTTCTCTGTAATATCTTCCGCTATATCTAGTCCCATTTCATAGCCTAAGAAGTAAAGAAAGACCGCTCCGGCGTCTTCGAATTTCTCGTATGCTCCCTTAATAATACTTGAAAACTCTCTTAAGGTAAATGTAATTAGTCGTGCTTTTGCTCTTGTCATAGGAGTTTCGAGAACTTCAGCTCTGTGAATATAGGGTAAAGACCTTATCTCCCTAACTAGACTAGCTACGTCCATGTCTATTGAAGTTATATCAAGAATAGAAGTAATGTACGCCCTCGGAGACTCAGGATGAAGCGTTACAGAAGTACTCAGGAGCTTTACTTTACGAGAAGCATAGTAGCTCAGTAGTTTGGTCATTATTTCTTCTTCTTTTTCAGTTTCTATTACAATACAAATAATGTTCCTTTGAGGAGCGTAAAGCTTCTTAAGCTCAGCGGAGTGAACAATAGTATGCTTAATTGCTTGCATAGACGTATTAGTAGAAAAGCGGTTCTATAAATATGTTATTATATGTTTAAAACTTAATAAGAGAATGGAAGGAAAATAGCTAATTACGTGTAGTGTTTAACAGTATGCGAAATTATGTTCTCTAGGATCCCTAAAGTTTTTTTCGCTCTATCAACTAGCTCTAGTACACTTGACCTATAGCTCAGTGTCTCCCGAATAAGCGGATTTTCAAACAAGTCTCCAGGTGTAGGCATTAAGTCGTACTCTATTTCAAGAATATCGTCTAATATGTCTCCGTAAATTTCAGCTATCTCGCTTAGTGCTCTGAGTGAGAGATCTATTGTAAGAGAAGCCTTGTATATTGCCTTGACTAAGTCGTTTTCTCCGATAGCGTTCTCGGCGTCCTCTAAACACCTATTAGCTGTTTCAAGAATCGATAATATATCATCATGCGTGTCGTTCTCTAATCCATTTATTATTTTTGAGATAATGAAGTCCTTATCGTATACTATGGTTCCATTTGAATAATATAGGAAAAGTATGGCTTTACTTAAATTGTTGAAAATATCTTCAAACACTAAGATATCGGTCTTAACTTTAACTAACTTAAATGGATTAAAGTTGAGCGCCGACTGTACTCTGCTTTTAATGGGCTCTAGTGACCTCTCATAGCTCTCGAGAATAACTGCAACCCTGAGATTATTTTCATCGAAGTTTTCTAGAATTACTCCTAGTAAATTCTCTCCAAATTCTCTCTTCAGTCTATCTACTACTTGCGAGACTAGTGAAATGATGTATGACTCAAGTAAATTTCTGATCACGTTTCTCCTTTCTCTCTACTTCTCGAGAGATTTAAAACTTAATCCTTCATTATAACTGTTAAACAAGGACTTAGTATTATATATGGAGCACGCGGTATCGTAGTGTCGGAGAATATGTTCATAGGTTTCCTAACCTCGGGCCAGCTCGGGGATCTTAAAACTACTTTAAAGTGGGCCAAAGAACACGGTTTTAAGTCTATCTCAATAGCAGCATGGCCTGATAAAAAGTTCTTTGACGTCAAGGAGGCTATAAATAGACCAAACGAGATAAAGAAGTTAACAGAAGAAATAGGAGTCATTATCTCGGCAATAGGATTTTACGGAAATCCTATTTCTCCCGACGAAAATATAAGAAAACACCATCAAGAACACTTCATGAACCTTATTGAGGCAGCCTATAAGCTTGAAATACCTGTAGTTACAGGATGGATAGGCAAAGTATCTGAATCCGAAGAAGAAAACTACAAGGCTATTGAAAAGGAGTGGCCGAAGATAATAAAATACGCTGAAGACAGAGAAATAAAAGTAGCCATAGAGAACTGTCCCGGAAATATTATGTACAGACCTGATATATGGGAAAAAGTATTCGAGATTCTCGGCTCTAAGATCATAGGACTAGAATTCGATCCAAGTCACCTTATATGCCAGTTTATCGATGTAATCGAAGTAGCAGACAAATTCGGCGACAGAATTTACCATACCCACATGAAAGATGCTCAGATACTATGGAATAAAGTCAAGTACTACGGTATAAGAAGTAGAGGATGGTGTCCTCACAGGCTACCTGGCTTCGGCGACTTAAACTGGCCCCAATTCATATCAATTCTCAAGAAACACGGATACGATTATGCCTTAAGTATAGAACACGAAGATCCCTACTTCAAGTACGAGGAAGGACTAGTACTTGCAAGAAAATTCCTCGAAAGATTTATTATCTAAAGAGTTTTGGCGTTTATTTTCTTAGAACAGTTAACCATAGCTATAGCGGCTGAAGCAAAACGTATTATCTTTTTTACATCGCCCTTAACTTTAAGCTTACCTGAAAGCAGGGCCATTATCGGATGAAGTTCTCTTAATGACTTTACACCAGTCTTCATAACTGCCAATAATCGCTATGTTCGCTTCAATGGGTTTTGTTTTAAGTCTTGCTTCTTTACATTCTCCGTGATATAAGTCCATGTAGACGTAGACTTCGCTAGAGCCGTATTTTTCTGAGAGCTGTTCAGGTAAGTCTTTAACAATAAACAGTATGTCGTCTTCCCATTTCTTAGCAGAGTCTCTGTACTCGAGAGAAAAGCTAAGCTAGTAGCTATTCCTACTACAAGCGCACTGGAAGCGAAGTGTCTTTCGGAATAGCTTTAAAAGATCTCAAGGAAAAACACAAGGTAATACTAAGGTCTTACTGCATTGTCCCTACAAGGGATTTTAGACCCATTTTTCCATAAAAATGGGTCTAAGAAACTTACAGCCGCGACAGCCTTCGATGCACTGGCAGACGCCGTCGAATCCTATGTAACTCCACTAGCGAACGAGTTTACTGAAGCCCTTTCTCTCAAGGCAGTCTCCCTGATCTTCAAGTGGCTAATAGTGGAAAAAGCTTTAGAAGACCCTTCAACCCCCTATAATCCTCGATCAGTAACACTAGATGATCTGAAAACACTGCTTAAAGTAGCGTATTATGGAGACAGTTTAGACAAACTTCTCGCTAAAAGTTAAAAAACTGTCAAGCAGACTGGACTTTAATAAAGTAAATACTTAAATGGTTTACTAGAAATTTTAAACGGTGAAATAGTGAAAAAGGGCATTAACCTCTGGTCTCTTATAGGCTGGAAGTACACTGGAGACACTCCACTCGAGAAAATAATTGAGTACGTCAAGGAAACTGGTTACGATGGCTTTGAAATGATATGCGACTTAAACTTACTGCATCCAGATAAATTAAGCAAAGAAGACAGAAAAAAGATCGTAGAAAAAGCCCGTAGCCTAGGTTTAGAAATATCGAGTTTAGCTTCAGGCGTTTTCTGGAGACTAAATCTGGGAAGTGCTGACGAGAATTTAAGGAAGCAGGGACTGGAGTATCTGAAAAAAGCTTTAGAACTGGCACACGACATTGAAGCTAAAGTACTTCTAGTAGTGCCTGCAGTGGCATCACCAGACATACCCTATGATAAAATGTACGAGTTGTCCAAAAAGAGCTTAAAGGAGGGAGCTAAGTGGGCCGAAGACTTAGGAGTAGTTATTGGAGTAGAAAATGTTTGGAATAAGTTCCTCTACAGCCCACTAGAGTTCAGACGCTTTATAGACGAAATAGGCAGCGACTACGTCAAAGCATATCTAGACATAGGAAACGTACTGAACCTAGGTTATCCCGAGCACTGGATAGACTTACTTGCAGGAAAAATAGCTTGTGTTCACGTCAAAGACTTCGACTTAAATGTAGGAAACATAACAGGATTTAGACACATAGGCAAAGGAAACATGGACTGGAATAAAGTAATAGAGCGATTGAAGAAAGTAGGCTACGACTATTACCTTGTCGTAGAGTGTCCACCTGAATTCGATCCAGAGCTCAAGAAAGCGAAGTACCCTGAAGACGGAATAAAGTACGCAAAACTGAATTCCGAAGCACTAGACAAAATTTTGGGTAAAAGGTGACGTAAGTTTTTTAGATTCAAACATTTTTAGCACCGAGTGCGCAAGGTTTCAGTCATTGTTCCAGTGTACAGAGAAGGATTCTACTTCATTAAGAGCATAAGTAACCTTCTTTCTAGCGATGCTCTCGAAGAGCTTATAATGATAATAGACAATCCTTCTCCAGAGTTCTATAATAAAGTAAAGTCCATTAAGTGCTCTAAGCTAAAGATAATAGTAAATAATAGGCGCACAGGTAAAGTAAGTGCACTCAACAAGGGAATTGAACTAGCTAAAGGAGATATCGTGTTATTTCTCGACGCCGACGTGAATGTGCCGGACAGGCAGTTTTTAGAGAAAATTGTCCGCAAGTTGAATGGATGCGACATACTAGACATCAAGAAAGAAATAGAGCCTAAAGGTTTCCTGGGCAAAATGATGTATTATGAATATTTGAGCTTTAATATAGCTAGCTGGCTTTTCTGCAAAATACTCAAAAAACTTCCTGCAGTGAATGGAGCAGCCTTCGCCGTAAAAAGAAATAGCTTAACTAAAGTAGGGTCTTTTAGACGAGTAATTTCAGAAGACCTAGACTGGGGATTTAGAGCATTTAAAAAGAATCTCAAAATAACATACACTAAAGAAGCTTACGTCAAAGTAGAGCCTCTATCCTCTTGGCGGAAATGGCTTGAGCAAAGAAAAAGGTGGGCTTTCGGCTTCGCTGAATGGCTTTTCAATAATTTAAAAGATATTATAGTCACTTTAATTAAGTACCCGTTCATAGTAATTCCTGCAGCAATAATGGCAGTTCCCTCAATTTCAATTCTAGTATTAGACTTCATTGTAAGCGATGAAATAGTGCTCAAAATAGCTTCTCTTATACTAATACCGCTAATAGCCAAAACAGGTTTTTCGCTACTACCGCTAATAATGACATTTAATATTGCTCTAGCCCTTAAAGAAACCTTAGTACTATTCTCGAGTTTCGCTATATCAGCAGTAATTACAGGCATCTTAGCTAAATATTTAGGGTACAGGTTTGAGATACACGAATATGCAGTCTACTACTTTATATATTCTCTTGCATGGCTACTAATACTAGTTTCAGCAGTATTCTGCTACTTTCTGACAAGAAAAATACCTAGACTTGACTGGAAAGTATAGTCAGCCCTGGCCACTTCAGTCATCAATCCTCTAAGGGCGTGTAGTCATCACCTACAAGTAGGTAAGTATAGTGGAATGATATATCATTTTGCCCACAAGTAGCCTTATTAAGTCCCTCTTACCTCTACGTTTACGTGAAAAACGACTTAAGTGACATTGCTTTTCAGCTATCTAAATTACGCAAAGTAGAAGAAGAATGTTTAAAAAGACTCCCCGATAAATGTTATCTTCCTGAAGCAATTAATATAATTGAAGAAGTATTAAAAGAACATGGAGTAACTATAGTAGACTCTATGAGTTTAATTAAAGGACTAGAAACGAGAGGTAAAGTCAGAGTGGAGCGCAGCAGAGGCTTAGCTTTCGTCATTAAGACATAGATACCTCAATAGTTTAAAGCTAGTAAAGAATACTAGTCTGCTAAATTTCAAGGAAAAGAAGTTCAGGCTTGCCGGGTAGTCATCATCACTTCTGTCCGGAAGTAACTCATCACCCGGAAAAACTTATTTTACGGAGCAGTATATTTAGGTTGTGGTGCCTTTAATAGACTTACTTTTCTCCATACTGCTGGTAATAATAGGAGTACTAATCTTAGTGTTTATAGTTAAGTTAATAATAATTCTGCTGCCTGCAGCTATCGTAGCGATAATCGTCTACCTACTGACACATAGTTTCTTCTGGGCTAGTATCGCTTTTCTAATAGTAGCCGTAATAGCTATCGCTAAGAAATTATAGTACGTGAAACTAGTATTAAGAAATCAAGATATCAAGAGAGTACTAGTAGGGCCTCCTAAAGGACATAAACATGTAAGAGCTATTATTGAGGCAGAAGACTTAGTCATAGTTCTCCAAGAAGCAACTTTAGCTAATATTGTTAGAGCATATATTACTGTAAAAACTCATCCTACTCGTTCTGCTATTGAACTTAAGCGGACAAAGCCTGAGCACAGAAAAGAAGGATATGCAGAGTACCAGCTACTTGAAACAGAAAAACTAGACGAAGAAGTCTCAGAAGAGATATCGACTATAATCTACTCTAATCCTTCTAGCTGATACCTGCCACTATAGGTTTTACTGGGCTTCTTTTCCATTCTTATGTAGAATATTTGAGCTATTCTAGCGTTTTTCTCTATCTCTATGCCATATTCATTAAATACAAGTAGTAAGCCCACACCACGTCCTCTATAGCCCGGATCCCAAAGAGCTGAAGCAATAGTAGCACCCATTCTAAGTAAACTAGAACGAGGTAAGAAAATAGCTATACAGTCTTCGGGAATCTCTACAACTTCATTAAACCTCACTAAGTAAGCTCCCCTACTTAGCTCAAAAACACCATTTTCGCATTTTACTTTAGAGTATTCCGGTATATCTACTTTTTCTACACCTAAAAACCCACCTTCATTAAAGACATAGATCTCTCCTACTGTTAAGTCTACTCCAGCAGGCTGTATTTGAGTCTTTTTGATCGGAGAAATATGGCAGATTAAGGTTTCTCCTGGAAGAACCGACATATAGTTAAATTCCCTTTCAGAGTATTTAAGTGAAGTGATGAAGCCCCTACTAGCTGAGCAGTGACGAAAAGTCCCATTGCTGATTTTATAAGATTTTTAAGTCAGACGATAATTTAAAATACATTAGAGGCTATGCTAGAAAGGTGATTATAAGTGAGGACAGGAGCTTTAGTAATGACTATTCTCTACATTCTAGTAATGGCTATGTTATGGTGTCCCGAAATCATCTCAGTGGGTAGCGACGCTGGTGGAATAATTCTCTTAGGTTTCTATAAGTATCTTTATGTAAAAACAAATAACCAAACTTTTGCTCTACTTTTATGTGGAAGTATTTCAGGTATACTTACTTTGATACTAGCTCTAATGATAATTCTTTCCAAGAAAATAGAAGAACTTGAAGAAGAAGGAATTTACGAAGAAGAATATTATGAAGAAGAGTACGAGTACGGTGAAGAAGAGGAGTATGAGGAGGAAGAATATGAAGAAGAATACAAAGAAGAGGACTATGAAGAAGATGAAGAATATTATTACGATTACGAAGAATAGTGTTCTAATTGCTCTATAGCTTCTTCTAGTCTTCCAATAACCCAGTTTTTATCTAACATAGCTAGATAGAACGCTATTCTAGGTCCTCTGTCTTTCGCAAAGTAAATCAAGTATAGTGCTTTAAAGAACTTTCTTTCTTCAGATTTACTCTTTTTAGGCACTTTCATCATAGCTTCTTTTATCTTCTCTTCGCTCCACTCTGCCTGCTTTAAGTTATCTAGAAGTTTTTTCAGTAGGGGAACTATATTTAAGTCTATTTTAGCTAATGCTTCTTTATCTAATTCCTCTGATGGCTTAATTTTATATATAGGGGGAGCGTATTTCTCTACCCATTTTTTAGCTTTCTCTAATCTGCTCTTTATTCTATTTAAACTATAATCATCTAGGGCTTCTTCTTTAAGTACTCCGGTGGATTTAAGTCTTTTTAAAGCTTCTTCGAGGAGATCTCTGTCTAAAGGTATTACTTGGCAAAGTGCAACAGCATGATAGTAGCTTAACTGGAAAGGCGGTGTAACTGGAGGATCTTTTAACTGAGCAAGTCTATAACTTATAATAATTCTCTCTTTATCTTCACTTGGCTTTGGGCTTTCTATTCCATAGTATATTCTTTCTGCTCTATCATAGTTTTCAGTATAGGACGGTATTTGTTCTAGACTTAAAACAATTCTTTTCATTGGATCACTAAATAGGTACATGTACCTTAAAACTTCTGGTTCAGCTACTTCAAGCCATTCTTTGGGAGTAAAGCCTATGAAGTCACTTGAGCCCATATCTCCGAGATCTTTTCCTTTAACTGCATATCCTACCCATTCGTATGCTAGGCCTACGGGAGGCTTTAAGCTGAAGATGTTGACTGCCAGATCTACGCAGCTATCTCTTGATCCTCCTGGCATAGCGTGATCTTTACCGAAGGGCTCGAAGCATACTCCTAGAGAATACCATATGCCTACCCACTCTAGCCTCCACATTAGCTTGCCGTTCTCCATACTTGTTTCTCCTTCATGTCCACAGTTAGAGCAAACATATCTCACTTTATACGACCTTAAGTCAACGTCTACCGATTCTGTGCTGTCTATTCGACTGCATTTATCGCATATTGGTTCAAAAGGTATCCATCCTTCTGGATAAGGTTTTCTACCTCTATACTTATTTATTACTCGTCTTACTTCCTCTTTTTTCTCTATTACTTTTCTTACAAACTCCTTCATTTTATCATTATTTTTGTAGAGTTCTTCAGTAGTAATTATTTTTACATCAACTGCAAAGTCCTTTAAGTAGTTGCCAAAGTCTTCCCAGTAGTGCTCAACCCAGTTCGAGTGACAACCATATGGATCAGGTACCTTTGAGAGAGGCAGTCCTCGATACTTAATGGCCTCTTTAGGATTTCTGAACTGCTTTAATTGAGCGTCTTTGCCTTTCCAGGGATCCACTGTGTAGAGAACTAAGTAGTGTACTGCATTATATCCTCTTTCCCTCAGCTGCCTCGAGATAACATCATTGTAGGTTACTTCTCCTCTAAGTCTACCACAGTGCTGTAGGCCGGATACAGATAGTCCTCCATTGCAGACTATTTTTTCTCTATCGCCAAATTCTTTAATAATTTTGTCAAGAGTCTCCTTTAACCAGTACATCGGGGATCTTAAGGAAAATAACTTAAAGAAGATAAAAGGTTTTCTGTAAAAAATTAGCGAGTAGATGAAAGGAGTGCGTTTAGTCTTCTAATACTCACGCTTATTCCTGCAGGAGAATTGACGTCAATAATGTATGCTCCGTCGAAGCCGGCTGTCTTGAGAGCCGAAATTACTCTTCTGTAGTTTATTCGGCCATAGCCTATTGGCAGATGAGAGTCTTGGTCGCCGTTGTTGTCGCTCAGGTGAACTACCTCTATTTTACCCTTTAGATCTTCGATGAAGTCTGTAACGTTTCCTACTGTGTTAGCATGACCTATGTTTAGAGCTATATTGCAGCCGAGTAGTTCGCTTAGTGTCTTGATGTCTTCTATTGTTGATGCGAGAGACCTGTTTTCTGTTCTCGGAGCGTTTTCTATAAGCAATTTAATGGTTCCTCCAGTAAGTCTCTGAGCATTGCTTATTGTTCTTGAGAGAAGAGTTCTTGCTCTGTTTACTAGTCTCGGCGGGTATTCTCTGGGAAGATATCCTGGGTCGAAGATAACGTACTCTGATTCAGCGTTTTGAGCAAATCTTATTGCTTGAATTAGTAGGCGCTGAGCAGCAGCTCTAATAGTGTTGTTGAAGCTAGCTAAGTTTATGTCGGGAGTATATGCTTTGACTACTATCTCTATTCCCTGCGAAGAAGCCATTTCCTTTATTCTTCTCGCTAAGGGTACTGGATTGGGTATTGCTTGAAATCTAGGGTCTCCGAGATCTACTTCGATTACGTTTACGTTTAAGGCTGATGCTCTGTTGAAAACAGCTCGCCAGCCCCCCATGAATGTATAAGGCACGCGAAAACCCACTTTCATATTGCAGTCACCTTCAACATCATTTGTTACTTACTTATAAGTATTTCCTTAAAAACTAATATACTCTTCAAGGTATTTTCCGAGAAGACCAAGTGAATTGGGTGTGGGATAAGCGAGACACTAGAATAATTAGCCTAGTATTATTCAGAGAATATCTTTGGGGAATACAGTGAAAGAACTAAAGTATTAATAGTAGAGTGAAAGTTGATGAAAAGAATTATTCTCATATTAATTTCACTTATACTTATCACGCATCTAGTACATAGTTCGCCCAAAATCGGGGCTATTGCAGTATCAACAGGAAAAAGTACCACGTATAAGACAATACTGGGCGATGAAGTAGAAATTCAGCTGGATCCTGGCACATTATATACTATCTACCTCGATACGGGATTAGGAAAATCTATCTATAGAATAGAAGGCATTAGCTCAAATAAATACAAATTCAATAGGTTCTACTTAAAAATACTTCCTCTAGAAACATATAGTACTGTTAAAGTAATTTTCAGAGAAGATCCTCTTGTAAAGCCACTAATTGCCTTAATTCCAGGTAACTGGATTTCTTTTTCATCGCCAGTTTCTCTTAAAGCAAATTCTTCTTATAGACTTACTTTCAGAGAAGACAAGCTCTACGCAGTTAAAGTGAAACTAACTATACTCAGTAGACACTATTTCCTTGAATTCAATAGCAGTAGCTATACTATAGCCTACGAAAACGCTACTAGAATAGAGGTAAATGGAGTTGAAATATCGGCTACAGAAGTAGAACTAGTAGTCTACGGAGATACGCTGACAATTATAAACAAGGATCAAGATTTAGTCTTATTTATAGCTTACTGTAAATTTTACTATAAAGATGTTACTGAGGGTAGTTTTCTAGAAAAATGCTTTATTGTTTACGATAGCAAATTAGTTAACTTAAAACTTAATGGCACATATTTAGACTCAAATGACCCGTTCACAGAAGAAGTACCCCCAGAGCCCATTAAATGTATCAAAGTGGAAAAAGCTATCGTAGAGAAAATAGAGTACAAGGAGAGAATAGTTGAACTTAGAGCTGTCGATAGCGAGGGAAACTACATTGGAGATGCCATTATTGAAGTGGGTAGCAGTGAAAGCATTTTTAGAGCCAAGGGAAAAGCATGCTTTAAAACAGCAGATTTACAGCTCTTAGTCAAAGTATACCTCTATGGGACATTGAGCGGCGAATATTTAGTCTCAACTGAATTCAGCCCACTTGATATACCACTTAAGCTATACCAAGTTAGTCTCGATGTAGTAGACAGCAATATGAAGCCTATTGATAAGGCAGTAGTTCAGCTGTATTCATATTTATCTCTTATTGCAAAAAACACTACTGTTGTTGACGGTAAAGCTTTATTCAAAAATCTTCCTGCAGGAGTATATCTTATCAAAATATTTTACGGGGGTAAAGAGGTTGCTAGAAAAAGTATTGTGGTAGAACGTAGTATTCAAGAAATAGTCGTCTGTAATTTAGCAGATCTTAAAATAAAAGTCAAAGACTCCGAGTCTCTACCTGTCCCTGAAGTAAGCGTTATTCTCTTCGATGAAAGTACGGGAAGAAAGATATGTGAAGACATGACTAATAACGAGGGCGAAGTATGTTTTAAAGAAATTGTGTTTGGAAAATACAGAGTTGTACTGCACTATCTGTTTAAAAACTATACTTTTAGTATAGTTCACGAAAATAAGTTCATTGAACTAGAAATCCCCCTTAAGTCAGTAAAAATACTTCTATTTGATAAATTCTCCAATAACATTAAAAGTACTCGTGTAGAACTATACCATGGGGACCTTAAAATAGCAGAAGCAACTCCCGACGAGAGAGGCATAGTAGTTTTCTCGAGGATACCTGAAGGAGAATACACTTTAAAAATCTCGTGTATAGGTGGAGTTGAAGAAAAAACAATTAAAATAGTATCTAAATCAGCAGTAATTGCTATCTATTTGGACGTAGTTAGTGTTTTCGGTAAGCCTATTAAGACAGAAATACTTAAAGTAAGCATAGCTATCTTAGCAGGTCTACTTTTCCTAGTTTTTATATTAAAACTAAAGAAAATACTATCTAAGCGCCGTAAAATAAAACCTAAAAAAGTAATTATTGTAGAAGAATAGCCTAGAGTACTATTATAATATTCTTACTTTTATCCTTAACGAAAAGTACTCTGTCTTTTGTATACCTGTAGTTTCTGCACCGTTTACCATCGCAGAATATTTCTTTAGGTTCTTTCTCGCTATATATTACGAGTTCTAATGGTTCATAAAGATCTATTATTATCATATTTTCGCGTTTTTTGAATGATGTTACTCCTTTAGGCGCAATTATCTTTCCTTTTACTCCCGCTAAAGCTACTCCATCTACTATTTTCGAAATAATATAAACTCGGGTTTCTAGCTCGCTAAGAGTTCCTTTAATTTCATCAGATAGCTTTCTAGTGAAAGTTTCTTCTGTAAAAACTTCATAAATGAAGTAATTGCCTTCTGTCTCGAATACGTCTTTAGGAGACACTGTGTAGTCGACTTTTTCTCCCTTGCCATTAACATTCATTACGGCTACTATGCCTACTTCGCCAAAGCCAGGTACTTTTGCCTTTGAAAAGGCTTTAAGAGACACTTTTTCCTCATAGGGGTTCCTGTAGAGTACTTCAGGTGCAGGAAGAGCTGGAGTATCTGGTCTCAGTATTCTTCCGTCGCTGAAGCATAGGAGCTTAACTATTTTCTCGTCAGTTTTTCCTGGAATATCGGTTATGTAGATAGGTCCGCCGGAAATAGCTCTTGAGACAGCATGAGGCAGAGCGTAAGGGTCATGGCTCATGAACATATCGTAGTCAGGCCAGCAGAAAAACGAGTACCAGAGAGCATTGTACACGCAGTAAATTATGTGCTTTTTAGCACCGTCCTTCCAGTAAGGTATATAGTCCATACATATTCTGCTGACATTTGAGACAAGCCAGTGGAAGTAGTCTTCGGGAACCATGCACATACAGTTAAGTATCTGTAGTCCTTGACCGTATGCTGCTGCTTGAAGCATTTCTTGAATAGCTTCAGCTGCTCTATTTACTGGAATAATTCCTTTAACATATCCTAAAATATCAAACTGGTTATCTACTTTAGTGAAATCTGCTTCCCACTCTCTTAGCTTTGAGTAAAGATCTCTATATACTTTGAAGCCCTTGTGGTTTTCTGGATAAGGTATAAGGTTACCGTTGCTCCCCTTCAGTATTAAGTTCGGGTATTTTTCTAGAAGTTTTTCTGAAAGTCCTCTCCAGTAGCCTTGAAGAGTAATCCAGAAGCCTACATACTTGACCCCTGCTTCTTTTATTTTTTCAACAAGGTATTTGCCGCCTCTCGGGAACTTCTTAGAGTCAGGAACAAATGATTTAAGTCTGCTATCTTCGTCCACGTCTTGCCAACCATCATCGACTATCACAAAGCCTATAGGAGCTTTTTCTCTTATAGCTCTAGTTCCCTCAACTACTTTCTTTTCATCAATATCTCTATAAAATGCATTCCATGTGCACCAGCCCAGGTACTCAAATATCTCTGGATAACGTTTCTCTCTAGAAAGTTTTACTCTATTTCCAAGAATTCTTTTAACTAAAGCAAATGTCTTTTCAGTCGCCAATATAGGATTTTTGTCGGCGACTATTATAGCTCCCGGTAAAACCTTGTCTGAGCTCTTGGCATATGCTCGAACCCAGATCTTAATATGTGGGTCTTCAAATGGCTCAGTACCGAATCTTACAACTGACCTGTAGTCTCCGGCAGAAATAGGGAATATAGCCAAATTGCTGGCTCCGCACTTAAATAATGTAAATAATACAGGAGTATTGTGGTTTATTTTCCTCCAGTCATTTATCCAGTATGGCTTAACCCAGCAAGACTGGTCTTCTTCTTTATCAAAGCATATTTCCTCTGGCAGAGGAGGGTAGGGGTAGTAGTCGGGTGGAGGAGGTTCCTTCGGCTTCATTCCCAGAGATACATCTTTGTAATAGCGGGGCGCCGTAGAGTATTCTTTTCCGAGCCTACCTATATGGTAGAATAACACTGTTTCAAGAGACTCTACATCACCTATACATATAGCTGCGTAAAGCTCTTCACTGAAATCTATGTCGTGCCTTAGGTAGATATAAGCGCTATCTTCAGAGAAAAACCTAATAATTCCTTCAAAAACACCTTTGCTGCACTCATATGGAATTACGACTTCGGTATAATCGCCGCAATTAACTTCCTTGGCTCCTTTACATTTAGTATTTTGGTAAGTGTACCATGTTTTATCTACATTTAGACAGAACTTGATATCCCTTAAGGCTATTTCTCCTATCTTAAAGAATATTTTTCCATTACTTACTTCTATACACGAACTCACAACGATTTTTCTCGAAAGGAATATTTAACACTAAAGAATCTAAACCAATGTGCTATGAATCTACTGCTTAAGCGCTTGCTAATGTTTTTTCTAAGAATAAAATATAGAAGAAAATGCATAAAAATATTATCTCAGAATAGAACATATATAGCTGTATTTGAAAATTTTTATAAAGATGATATTCTTATTAATTGGGAAATATTTAAGCAATTAAAATTAAACTTAAAAGAAGTAACTTTATTAAAATATTCAGTAGCTGTAATAAGATCTAAGAAAATGAGAAAAATTAAAAAGGGTAAAGGTATTGTAATTGGAGAAGTAGATGCGCTAGCTATTTTACCTAATGGCAGAGCTCTACTTGTAGAAATTAAATCTAAAATGCCGCGCCCGGGAACTAAAATAAAAGTCTATGCTAAGACCGCGTATTATTTAAAGAAAGTTTTCGGCTTTAAAGAATATGTCATAGTAATGTTGCTCAAAAACCATACTATTGACAGGGCATATGTACTTAAGCGCTATGCGATTGTACCTTACTCTTTCTTAATTAAAATGAATAAGGAAGATAGAAGTATTGTTAGAGAGCTTGCTCTGCTGTAAGCTGTATTACTCTTTCTATTTCTTTAGTAATTTCGGGGGGCAAATTCAGTATTCCTGGGTCTAAGAAGCCTCTTATGAGGAGCCCTGTCGCTTCTTCTTCGCTCAGCCCTCTAGCCATTAAGTAGAATAACTCTTCTTCAGCTATCCTGCCTATAGCTGATTCGTGCACTAGATTTGATTCCTTGTGGTCTGCTATTAGGGCAGGATACGTGCTTAGGCTTGCTTTTTCTCCTATTATTAGTCCTCTGCAGTCAACGTACCCATATGTACCTGGCTTTGTGCTCCATATTTTTGTTCGCTGAGCTATTCTCGATTCATGAAAAGCTACAGCTCTGCTTACGATTTTTGCTCTGCTTTTTTCTCCAAATAAATATACTGCTGACCCAGAATCTACATTAGATTTCTTTAACCCTACCAGGATTGACCTCATAAGACACGTGCTTTTTTCTCCTTTTAGTACTGCAGTAGGGTATGTTTGAAGAGTTCGAGGAGGCTTAAGTAAAATATAATTTTCAATAAACTCTCCTCCCTCTTCGACACGTATTCCTGCGAGAGGTCTTGCATGCATGTCATAGGGCCATATTTCTATTGTGGTTAAAGTAACTCTGGCGTTTTTCATAATATATACTTCTGTGAGCCCCGCGTGAAATGCCTCTTTTACTGCTCGTGGAGCCGTGCAGCCTGTAATAATATGTACTTCGGACTCCGGCTCTGCTATAATAATGTTGTGTGGGAGCTGAGCGTACTTAGACGAAGATACTATGAAGCATGATTGAATAGGCTTTTTCAAACGCATGCCTCTCGGAACTCTTATAAAAACTCCTCCTCTGCTATAAGCTGCATGAAAGAGAGAAAGCTTATTTAATGTTAAGGGAAAGACACCAAACCAGTATTTTCTAAGCTCGTCGTATTTAAGTAAGGCTTCTTCAATATCCATTATTACTACTCCTTTAGGAACATCTAGTAATTCTTTTAGAATAGTGCTTGCATCTACGTGAACTGTAAGTCCAAGTGCTTTAACTTTAGTTAAAGCTAGTTGATCAAGAGCCTTAGCCACATCGCTGGGCAATTCACTTATATCGCTTACTTCGTCGTGGACTACTGGATTTTTGTCAAACAAAGCAAAATCTATTTTAGCACCGTACTTTGGCTCAGGAGCCTTATCGAGCATGGAAAGAGCCCTTTTTCTCAAACTTGTAAGCCACTCAGGCTCCTTCATTAGCATCCCTCTTCAAGCAGACATTTACCTATGTCGATGCACTGATATCCACAACTATCAATTTTATTCATAAGCTCTACGTCTCCACTAGCTACTATTCTGCCATTAAACATTACATAGACGCGAGAAGGCACAAGATAGCGGGCGAGCTTAGTATAATGAGTTATCAGCAAAACTCCACTTTTTTCTTCAGCTAATTTCTTAATTGCTTTCGCTATAAGCCTTATAGAATCTATATCTACGCCTGAATCAGGTTCATCAAGAATAGCTATTTTAGGCTTCATTAACAGCATTTGAAGCACTTCAAGCCTCTTCTTTTCCCCTCCCGAAAAACCTACATTAAGATCTCTATGCAAAAATTCTTCACTGAATCCTAGATACTTAAACATATTCATATAGTCTTTATTTTTCGAAATAAAGTCGAGAAGATATTTCAGTTTAACTCCATGTATCTCGGGTGGATGCTGAAAAGCTAGAAACACCCCTCTACGGGCTCTCTCGTAGGGAGGTAAAAAAGTGATATCATCTCCGTCTAAAATAACTCTCCCTTTAATTATTCTGTACCTAGGATGCCCCATTATGGCATAAGCAAGAGTAGTTTTGCCCGAGCCATTAGGACCCATAATAGCTACTATTTCTCCTCTATCAACACTTATCGAAACATTGCTTAATATCACTTTGTTTCCAATAGCTACAGTCAACCTCTGTACACTAAAAAGCATCAGAGAGCATACTCCTAGCTAATTTTAAGTTTTTCGTCTAATAGAAAAGTACTTAAGATGCTGTTATACTTATGCACATAGCAATACTATAACGTACACATATGTTCCCTATAGTCCAACAATTTAGTTCAATATAAATCTGTTACATAGCTAATTAACTACTTTTTCGTAAAAGGAGAAAAACTAATATAATATTTTATCTTCTTAAAATGTAGTGTGTTATTCACACATGTGAAGCATACTTATCTACTAAATTAAAGCATAGAATCAGCGATCAATCGAATAGAAACAGGCAAAAACTACACACAATACCTAAAGTGGGAAACTAATTTCTATCAATTAAATAAATGATGTGAGAAAAATTTAAAAAGCATTAGTTATATAGTTATAACGATGAACGTAGAGAAACACTATAGCGTAAGTAAAGTAGCAGAAATATTTAGTGTACATCCGATGACAGTGAAAAAATGGATTAAAGAAGGAAAAATACGTGCAATAACTACTCCAGGCGGAAGATACAGAATACCTGAAAGCGAGATCAGGAGATTAATGGGCGAGACAACTACTAAAGAGAAGTCTTCTGAGAAATAAGCTCTTAACTGCCAATTAAATTTAAATTTTATCTCTTTTTTGTATCTTAATGCTAAGAGAAGAGGATCTCCCCCTATTTAAGCCTTTGATACAAATAATTGGCGACAAAAATACTGGTAAAACCCTTTTAGCTGAAATCTTAATTAAACACTTTTCGTCAAAAGGTTTCAAAGTAGCTTACCTCAAGAGCTGCTCTTGCCCCATAGAAGTGGATAAGGAACATTCAGATACTAGTAGAGCTTGGCTAAGTGGAGCCTTCTACATTATGGCCGTGGCACCAAATACAGTTTTTATTAGAATGAAGCCTAGAGACCTCGCACTCCAAGACTTAATCTATATTTACAGACTTGCTGACATAGTTGTAGTTGAAGGCTTTAGAGAGAAATTCAGGAGTTTTTCTCGTACAGCTGTCAGAATAATCTGTGTTCCATCTAGAGACAAAAGTTTCAGCAACGTTATAGCTGAAGTGAATTTTAAAAATAAAGCGAGTATTTCTGAAGAAATAGAAAAAGTAGTTTATGAAGTGGAAAAGCATGTAAAAAGAATTTCCGCCGCATCAAAAGTTTATCAAAAATTGCCTAAAGTAAACTGCAAAAAATGCGGCTTTTCTTCATGTATTGACTTATCATTAGCTGTGGCCGAAAGCAAAGCCTCTATTGATCAATGTGTTACTTTGAAAGAGAGCAAAGTAATTCTAAAGGTTAATAGTGAAAGAGTCTACTTGAATCCATTTGTATCTAACTTGCTTAAAGACCTTGTTTTCGCCTTTATATCGAATTTAAAGCTCAATTTAAGCAAAGAGGAGATAGAGGAAGTAGAGCTAAAGTTAAACTTTAAGTAAGCGAACATCTAGTAATGATGTGTGTATAGTAGATATCTACTAGATTCATCTATTTTAATTGGCTTAGATGAAAACAGGCTCCCTGAAGCTTATACAGGTATTGTAAGCGATATCTGGAAAAGAAACGCTATAGGTTTTATTCACGTGCTATCAGTGCTGGAATATGCCGAGTATATTTCACGGAAAGTATCCTTAAACGAATTTCTTGAGAAAATATCTCCGCTCTACGTAATCGACATAGATATAGAAGATGCTTATAACGCTACAATACTTTACAAGAAAATTAAAGAGATGGGTTATATTTTAACGCTTTCAGATACTCTTAGCTTGTATTATGCCAAGAAAATGAGAGTACCTATAATTTCACTTAAAAAAGAATTAATAGAAGTAGCACAGAAAATATCTGTAAAAACACTATAAGTATGATAAAAGAATATTATTCAAAACAAGAAGTATTAGAGGAAATAGCGTCTTTTTGTATAAATAGATGGGTTGCAGTGCACTGTGAAAAACGACTTAAAGATGGACGCTTTATGCTCATTAGATATGAGTCCGGTAAACCGCTTACTTTCTCTAAGCCAAGTGATATAAAAGCGTTCATAATAAAGCACTATTACCTAAAGCCACGATCATTTTACGCATCATGTAACATCTACAGGCGACTTGTCACAAAAGACGATGCACTAGATTACTCGGGAAATGTTGTTGCGAGAACACCTACATGGGATATTGACAGCAAAATAGACTGGTGGAAATATACTATTGAAGTAGCCAGAATAGTAGTTGATTGTCTAGAAAAGGAAGGTGTATCAGAATCTGTATACTTAAAGTGGAGCGGTAACGGAGTCCATGTTCATGTACATGAGAAAGCTATATCTAGCGATGTTTTAAATAAAATAGGGGTCTTTAATGCAGTTTACGCTTTAGTAGAGTATATTTCTAGAAAAATTGTAAATAAAGTAGTAAATATTAATAAAAAATACTCTGTTAACATTAAGGTAGAAAACTTAATGGATCCTCAAAGAGTATTCACTGCACCATTGAGCTTACATAGAGAACTAAACGTTTCATGCATTGTATTCAAACCTGAAGACCTTGACTCATTTGAAATAGACTGGACTAATCCGCTGAGCTTCAAACATAGAAAAGCCTGGCGCCGCTTTATTGAAGGTGAAGCAGACGAATTGGTGTGGAAAGCCTATAGGCTCATTGGTCCTTATCCAGGTGTAATTGACAGGAAAAAAGTTTCTAAAGCTAAATTAAAAGAAACGAAAAGAAAAGAGACATTACCTGTACAGGTAGAAGACCTCCTAAAGAAACTAAGATTCTGTATAAATCCAGCACTATTAAACATAAAGAGAGGCTTTAGTTCAGCTGAAGAGGCACTAAGTTTTCTCGAAAACGCTTTAAGCAAATATGTTTTAGGAGAAATTAGTTTAAGCAAATTCGAAGAACTAGTCAACTACATTACTGAAGCTGTAATACCTTTTCAGGGCTTACCTGAGGAAACTAAAAATAAATTAATTAAAGTTTATTTAACTACATTAGAAATTGTCAAAAAATTAAAGAATAGAGAAGAAGTGAAAAAGTGGCTCTTAAGTCACGGGCCGTCCTACAGGAGAATAAGAACTTTAGATGAGTTTACTTAAAGCGGTTTCAATTACTTTTTGAGCTACAAACACTGTCTCAGGACTTACTTTCCTCCTATTAATGTCGTTCTGAAGCTTTCTACAGAAGTCAACTATCCTATTTAAATCGCTCTCGCTAAAAGAAATTAATATTTCACGCGAAGACTGTTTAGCTGTCTTTGCTTTTTGCGCCAATATTAAGAGGTTTGTAACAAGAGAAGGTCCGGGTACTGTCTTAAACGACAGAAGAAGAATCGAAATTAGCTCATATAGTGTACTAAAAACATCGCTTTTCATACTCAAATAACTTAAAATACTCTTTAGCCGAGACGCGATGTAGGTCTTTAGCTCTGCTTCTTCTACTCTATTTAAGAACTTTAGTAAAGGCATAGCTGTATACAAAGCCTCTTTGAGAATATCTTCGACAAATTTTCGTGAAAGTTTAATCGAGTAATAGTCTTTGAGGAAAACTACTCTCGGTGCAGCTAGCGAGCAAATACTTCTTATCGAATCATAGACTTTTTCAATAACATCATCGAGCACAGCTCTTATAGGCTCGAAGTCTTTGAAAAAAGGCTCAGCCATTTCTCTGAGGAGCTTTCTTGACAATACTTCATTCTCTACAACAATGTAATTTCGGGCAGTTAAGTAAAATTCGTAAAGACTCGATGCTTTTCCTGAGGGGTCAAATACATTCAAGCTGTTTTTAACAAGCTCTACTACTTCAAGGCTAGAGACTTTTTCTGAAACAAGGTCTTCTGAGGCTTTATTTAGAGCCATTAAGGCTACATTAGAGTCTACTCCGGCCTCTACAATAGACTCGAATATTTTGGCGTGAGAAAATTCTGTCTTTTCACCGCTCTTTAAAACTATATATTTGTACATCGAGTCCAGCTCAGAGAAAACTTTCAAGAGAATGCCTTTAGACATATACTTAGATCTCGCCTGCTCTACTTCTTCGACAAGACTCTTAAAAGCTTTAGCTAATTTCTGCGCATTAGGTGTTAAAGTAAGGTCTTTTGAAATGAGCTCTTTCTGTATTAAAGGCTCTATACTGTCTAGCTCAAGAACATTAGATAAAAAGGACACAAAGTCTTCTCCACAATACTTTCTCTTCTCATATAAAACTGCAATAAGCGAAAGAGATTTCTCAGGAATACTTTTGAGAGTTTCTCCATAATTATTGACAAAGCTCAGAAAAAGTTCTTCTTTCTCTAAAACAGCTCTTCCTCTACTGTTTAGATCACCACTAGGGTAAGCTAAATTAAGCGAAATGAGCTGTTCTACGCTAAGTTTCCTTAAACTATATTCTTTTAAAAGAACCCTAGCTACTTTCTCATAAGCTAAGTATTTGAGAAGTAAAGGAATATATCTTTTGTACTCTTCATAGATGCTAGCACTAGTCTCTACGCAAGCAGAAACTATTTCAGAAAAGACTATACCGCTTTCGCTTAACCTACTTTCAATTAAGTTAAATGCTTCTTCTGGACGTTCACCTTCAATAAGAAAAACTAGTCTCTGCTCATCTTCCTCGAAATACCACTTTACGTCTGTTATTCCCATATTACGTAAATCTTCGTCAATAGTGTCAAGTACTTTCCTTACTTCTACTGGAAGTACTTCAGGAGGATATTTAATATCGTAGTACTTAATGCGCAACATATTTTCGCCTCCTAAATGAAGAGGTACAAGTGATTTTCTTCATAAAATCTGTCCAGATATATCTTGCCTCTAATTTTAACAAGCTTTTTCTGCAGCAAAATTTTGTTTATTATGTCATTTACTTCATTTAAGTTCAAGTCCTTTCTCTTAAGAATGTTTAGCGGGATATTTATGAAAAGAGGTCTGACCGGGATAATGTGTCTAGTAGTTTTAGGTGGAAAAACTTTACCTGAGAGAGCTACCTCTATAACATCTTTCTTCGTAATAATAGGTGTCTTTTCTACGACGCTATCTTTACTAATGTAAGATAAGGCTTCTTTTTCAGGCAAATATTTTATTGAATTAGATAAAGATTTTATTTTATTGTCTAGATAAGATACTATCCTATATAAATTATATTTATTCTGAGGCCCTTTAATAATAAAGACTTTATCTCTGACTATTAAATCAATACTATCAGTAGACTGTTCTCGAAGATTATATTCTCCTATTCTTTTTTCCTCAAAAATTAGGCCGTAATTGCGGCAGATATCCTTAATTGCATTAATAACTCGAGAAAAATCTACTCCTATGAAAACTCTATACCAGTTTTTTACTTCAATTAGTTTACTGAAGTAGTCTACGAAGCATACAGCTACTCGAGGATAGCCGAGCTCCTTCATGGCTGAAGCTCTATGCATTCCATCTAAAATAACTTTACTCTTTTCATCGACTATAATTGGATGATACTGGAATTTAGATTTTTTAAAAGCCTTAACAAGTTTTTGTAAAGCATGAGGAACAGTTTCTTCATGCAAATACAAGCGCGACAAATCTTCAGCGCCTATTTTAATGGAGAATATTTCTCCTCCAGCACTATAGTACAGAGTGTACACTAAGAATATTGTGTTTTAGGAAATAAATCTATTTGAATTTCGGGTCTTTTTCTTTGCTAAGTATTTGTCTCAAAGTGAAAGAAAGAGTACTTTAAGATAAATACTTTGTTGCAATAAGCAAAATGAGTGGGTATGAAGCCTGTTCTCCTAATAATTGATATGCTTAACGACTTCATTAAGGGAAGTTTGAAGATACCTGAAGCTGAAAAAATAATACCTAATATCAAAAAGTTAGTAGAAGTATTCCATAGAGAAAAATTTCCTGTAATCTATATATGCGATAGTCACATCAAAGGAGTAGACTATGAGCTTAAAATCTGGGGAGAACATGCAATTAAAGGAACATGGGGTGCTAAAGTAGTCGATGAGCTTGCCCCCACTGAGGTAGACCATATAGTCTATAAGAGAAGGTATAGCGGCTTCTTTGAAACAGACTTAGATCTTCTCTTGAGAGAACTTGAAGCAGATACTTTAGTATTAACAGGTGTCTCTACTAATGTCTGTGTACAACATACAGCTGCAGACGCCTTTTTTAGAAACTATAAAATAGTAGTCATTAGTGATGCTACAGCCGCGTTTACTAAAGAGGCGCATGAACAAGCACTACGATATATGAAGGAAATATATAAGGCGGAAATTCTCACAACTAAAGATTTTATAGAAAAATTGGGTGAATGAATTGAGCTTACCGGAAAACTTCAAGTGGGGTGTCTCAGCCAGCGGTTTTCAATTCGAAATGGGTGATGTTGAAGAGAAGAGCCTAGATCCTAATACAGACTGGTTCAAGTGGGTGCATGACCTCAATAATATTGCAGAAGGACTAGTTAGTGGAGACCTGCCTGAACACGGTGTAAACTACTGGTTTCTCTACGGAATAGACCATAGCTTAGCTAAAGGGCTAGGACTCACAGTTTATAGAATAGGTATAGAGTGGAGCAGAATTTTCCCTAATTCTACATCGGAAGTAGAAGTAGGCGTTGAAAGAGCACCAGACGGGAAAATAAGTAAAATAGATATCGATGAAAAAGACTTAGAAAAGCTAGACAATATAGCTAATATAGATGCTGTAGAGCACTATAGAGCAATTATACGTGATCTATTAGAAAAAGAATTCGAAGTAATAGTATGTTTAAATCACTTTACTTTACCCTTATGGATACATGACCCTATTACAGCCAGAAATACCAAGCTCAGGAAAGGACCTCTAGGGTGGCTAGACGAAAAAACTATCATTGAATTCACTAAGTACTGCGCTTATATTGCGTGGAAACTGGGAGACTTAGTAGACTGGTGGGCTATATTCAATGAACCTATAGTTGTTACGGAAGCGGGATACACTTCTCCTAAGCAAGGATTTCCTCCAGGAGTACTTGATTATAAAGCGTTTAAAACTGCTTCCATAAACATGGTGATAGCTCATGCACGAGCATATGATGTTGTCAAGAAATTTGATACAATTAAACAGAATGAAAAAGCTCCTTCACCAGCTTACGTCGGATTAATACACAGCGTAACACCAGTTTTTCCTCTTACTGAAGAAAAAAGAGATGATAAAGAAGCAGTAAAAATACTTAACCACATACATAATAGATTCTTCCTAGAAGCAGTAGTCAATGGCTGGCTCGACGAAAACTTAAATGCTGTCAAAGAAAGAGACGAAAATAAAAGCTATTTACGTAATAGAGTAGACTGGATAGGAGTTAACTACTATACTAGAGCAGTAGTTAGAGGAATTAAATCACTTATAGCGAAAATAGTAGTAGGCTTACCAGTAATTCCTGTAATGGCTGAAAACTATGGATTTTCATGCAAACCGAATTCTACTTCAGAAGACGGCAGACCTACATCAGATTTTGGCTGGGAAATATTTCCCGAAGGGCTTCTTTATGCTTTAAAAATAGCCTCAGAATATGGTAAGCCTATTTTAGTAACAGAAAACGGGATAGCCGACTCGAAAGACAGGCTTAGACCTAAATTCTTAATTGAACATATCAAGGTACTAGAGAGAGCAGTAAATGAAGAAAAAATTAACGTAATAGGGTATCTTCACTGGGCTTTAACAGACAACTACGAGTGGGCTCAGGGCTTCAGAATGAAGTTCGGACTATACTTTGTAAACCTATTGAGTAAAGAAAGACTACCTCGACCAAGCGCTGAAGTCTACAAGAAAATAATCGAAGAAAATGGAGTAACGCCTGGGCTCGAAGTATACGTCGAGCATTTTATTAAGAGATAGTTAACCTACTTATTTATATAAACCGTAAGGAAGCTATTAAGAGAATGACTGTTTATTTAACTTCGTCAAGCGGACACTATGAAGGCATAGCAAACATCCTTAACTTAATGAAAAATACTTTAGTCGACTTATTTCGCTCAAAAAAGCGCATAGTAATTAAACCGAATTTTGTATCAACGGTAGTAGAATTAGCAGCTACTCATGTTAAGGCAGTTGAAGCAACTATAGACTTTATATACAGCCAAATAGGTTCAAGAAAAATAATTATAGCCGAGGGACCAGCAACGTCGCTTCTGTCAAATGGCTTAAAAAAATTCAACTACTATAGCTTAAAAGACAAATATGATGTAGAGTTTGTAGACCTCAATCTAGACGACTATAAGGAAATCTACGTATATGCGCATAATTTAGAGAAAAAACTCAGAATTAGAGTAGCGAAAACAATACTCGATGCAGACTTCCGCATATCGATATGCAGACCTAAGACCCATGACACAGTAGTAGCTACTCTTTCGATAAAGAACATAGCTGTAGGAAGTCTAATAGATCATGATAAAAGCAAAATACACGCAGGCTTCGCTGCAATAAACCTGAGTATAGCCGAGATAGCAACAAAAGTAATGCCACACTTGAGCATAATAGACGGTTACGTTGGAATGGAGGGAAACGGCCCTGTTTCAGGCGACCCTAAGCCATGGGGTATAGCTGTCGCCGGAACTAATCCAGTAGAAGTAGATGCCTTTACGGCATGGCTTATGGGATTCAATCCTCAGGACATAGGTTACCTATATATTCTGCATAAGTGGGGCTATGGTGAAATAAATCCAGAGAAAATAGAAGTAGTAGGCGAAAATCCCTTGAAATATAAGACTAAGTTTAAGCCGCACTGGCGATACGAAAAACAGCTCACCTGGAAAAATGAACTAGCGCGGAAAGGTGATTTACTTGAGCGAAGAATACTTGAGAGCCTTGATCGTTAAGGAACCATGGGTAACTTACATTCTCAAAGGCTTAAAGAAATGGGAAATTAGGAAAAGAAACACTAAAATTAGAGGAGTAATAGGGCTAGTTTGCAAAGGGACTCTGAGAGGATTTGTAGAGCTAGTGGATAGTATCCCGATGGCAGTAAGCGAGCTTAAGGATTTCCAGCAGTACCATTTAGTGAAATACGAGGATTTAGAGAAATATGCTGAGAACCGAAGAGTACTCTATGTGTGGGTTCTCGAAAACCCTATTAAGCTAAATAAACCTATAGAAATAAGCCTTCCCAGGGGTGCTCAACTGTGGGTAAGGATTCCGAAAAGAGTTCTGTTAGAGCAGTTAGAGGAAGACTTATTAAGAAAACTATTCCCGAGTACAGCTTCAGATGGAGAGGAAGAATAGAAGTTAAAGTCGGCGAAAAAGTAGAGAAAATCAATATACCGGGGTCTATTGCGCAGTGGCTTAGACCAGGCGAAATAATCGAAGTGGTAGAGCGAGACGGTCGGCTCGAGCTACATAAGTTCTATGGAGGCCAGAAAATAAGATTCTGGCCTGTTTTCCATAAGGAATATGTTTTAAAGAAACGTGATCCGCTTACAGGAGGGGTTCTTTACGGGTATCGTGTACTAGCTCGCGAAGCAATATACGAAGAAGACTTCTACTACATAGTTGAACTAGAGCAGTACCACTATGCGTCCAAGAAAGAACTAGTAGCCATATGGTGGGACCCCTCTGAAATGCGTTTCGTTGAAAGCAACGTTAAGCCCTCCGAGAACGCTGTATTGATAGAAATAAAGGGCTCTCTACCAGTATCACGTTTCCTCATACTAGAGCTCGTCGACAGAGAGCCCTATGAACCTAAAGTCGTAGGCTACGTTAGAATAGACCCGCCGATACCTCTCGTACACCGCAGACTTCCTGATGGAAAAATAGACGAAAATATTAGAGTGAAAATATTTCCTAGAGACTGGTTCTATCCAACTTTCTGGCCTGAAAGACTCTCGAAAAACCTTGCTTTAATTTACCGAGACCTAAAGAAAGCGAAAAGCAGAAGACTTTCAAGAAAAGAGTTCTTTGAGTTAATCAAAAAGAAAGCTGTGAGAATATGCAATACAGCTGCGGCGAGAATTTCGAGAGTAGTGATTCATCCAGACTATAGAGGAGAAGGACTCGGCATGCTAGCCGTTACATCAGCTCTAGAATGGATTAAAAACTTTAGAGTACCTGAAATGAAGAAAGAAAAACATGTTGTCGAGACAATAGCCCAGATGGCTAGGTACAATCCCTTTTTCGAGAAAGTAGGCTTCGTATACCTATTTGAAACAAAATCTAAAAGACCGTATTTAGCTTACCCGCTGACTGATATTGCTAGAAGACTCATAGAAAAGTATCTAGAAGAAGATCCCTACGCTAGAGAACATAAGGGTAAATTATATAAATCTTCATATAAACCTTCACACCCATTTAAAGATAAGATAATATTGAGAAATGTTACAAAAATGTATACAACAGAATTAGATATAAGTAATCTTCCTGGAGATATTCAAGACGTATTAAAGGCATTTGGAGTTGAAAAAAGAATAGTGCAAAGATATGTTCTAAAGGACGTTAATCTAGAGATTTGTCCAGGAGAAATAGCAGTTGTTGTAGGAATATCAGGTGCAGGAAAAACTACTCTACTTCGCCTGATAATAGGTAAAGTCCTAGGACTTGAAGGAGAGCGATACATACCGGACTCGGGTGAAGTAAAGGTACCTGATGACGTCAAATTGGCATGTATGCTTCCCGGTGAAATAGAGCCTAACTTCGGTGAAGAAACAATACTAGAACACATATACAGGAAACTGGGAGACATAGTTTCGGCAATAGAAGTCTTAAACTACTCAGGGCTATCTGATGCAGTATTCTACAGAGCAAGATTCAGCGAACTATCTACAGGACAAAAAGAACGCGCAAAAATAGCTAGCTTACTCGCAGAAAAACCAAACTTAATAATAATAGATGAATTCTGTTCACATCTAGATACTTTAACTGCTCAACGAGTAGCTAGAAAATTAGCTAAAATAGCCAGAGAACACAAAGTAAGCCTAATAGTTGTCACACATAAACCCGAATTAATAAAAGTGCTTAACCCGGACAAACTGATTTATGTAGGCTATGGTGGAGTCACTGTAAAGCAGCTTACTTCACCAAGCTAGGATAAAAGTACTTTTTAGACTTATTAGACTTAGCTCTGTTCCATTCATAGAGAATTTTTACTGCCTCACAGGCTACCCTAATAGCGTCTTCTTCACCTGCACCTGCCACAAACTCGCCAGTAATCGCATTATCGTACACAGCGTAAACTCCGCCTGCCCTAAGGCCGTATAAATTAGACAAGGTAAAGATCGTAGAGCTCTCCATTTCAAAATTGAGAACATTCATTTCCCTCAGCTCATCTACAATTCCTCTACACCATTTAGGCATGTAGCCTTTGAATCCTTTTCTACCTTGACCAACATAAAATGAGTCAGTGCTAGCAGTTATGCCCACGTGATACTTTACTCCATGTGATTCAGCCGCCTCGATTAAGGCTAAGACTACCTCATAATGTGCTACAGCAGGGTACTCAGGGTATACGTAGATTTTAGTTACTCCGTCGAATCTGATCGAAGCTGTCGAAATAATAAGGTCTCCTACTCTGATATCAGGTTGAAGAGCGCCAGTAGACCCCACTCTAATGAAAGTATTGGCGCCCACTCGAGCGAGCTCCTCAATAGCAATTGCTGTAGAAGGGCCGCCGATACCAGTTGAAGTAGCCGATATAGGTACACCCTTATACTTTCCAGTGTAGGTTACGTATTCCCTATGTCTAATAATTTCTCTAGCTTCGTCCCAGAAAGATGCAATTTTAGGCACTCTACTTGGGTCACCGGGCAGTAGAACATAAGGAGCAATATCTCCCTTTTTGCATCGAATATGATAGAGGACGCCATCAGGTAGAATAGGCTCCTCAGAGGACTGTAGCTTCATGGAGTGTAATAGACTCCTAGTAATTAAAGCATTCTGCCGTAATGAGAAAGAACCTAGAGCATACCTAGTACTCAAACGATTAAAACAGTCCGCATGTGTTCCTGGTAACGCTATTTATCCTGAACCCAAGATTTTGTCTGATGGACGTAAACAGTACATAAATTATACGAAATGCGTAGTAGCATTCTCTAAGACCCTTGGCTGCAGAGTCTGCATTAAGGAGTGTTCATTTTTAAAGGAGACTTCGAGAAAATAAGGAGAATTTACGAGACAATGGTTTTAAAACGTCTCCGTCGTCTAAACGATGATTAAAATTTCAGCGAAAGACAACTATTTAATGCATATTCACCCTTAATTATTAAAATTAATTTAAACTCATTTAAATATTATAATTTACAATAATTTATTCTACACTTTGATCAAGTTGCCTAAGCATTCGTTGATTTAATTTAAATATTATTCTATCTTTTTATATTTGTTCAAATAATCTCAATTAATTTTAGAACAAGGAAATAATATAAAGGAAACAACAATGCATTTTGACAAGACTTTATCACAATGAATATAAGTGCCCAAAAAATGTAAATAACGGTGATGAAGTTTAGCCCCTTCTGAGCGATGAAGACTTCGGCAGGAGCTGA